>JAKQJQ010000333.1 GCA_029561105.1 Bacteroidota bacterium | reverse complement strand
CGCAGGCCTTGTTGCCGAATACATCATAGAGGAGTTTGCAAGGATTCCGGTTGAGGTAGAATATGCCTCAGAATTCCGTTACAGAAATCCAATCATCAACAAGAATGACGTCGTAATCGCGATTTCACAATCGGGAGAAACCGCCGATACTTTGGCCGCCATCAAGCTTGCTAAAGAAAACGGTGCGTTTGTTTTTGGGGTTTGCAACGTGGTTGGTTCGTCAATTTCGAGAGAAACGCACGCCGGAGCTTATACCCACGCCGGTCCAGAAATCGGTGTGGCGTCGACCAAAGCCTTTACGACACAAATTACCGTTTTGACGATGATTGCCCTGCGTTTGGCCAAAGCCAAAGGTTCGCTTTCCAATTCTGATTTCCACCGCTATTTGCAGGAACTCGAATTGGTTCCCGAGCGTGTATCAGAAGCTTTGCAAACCAACGACGTAGCCAAAGAAATCGCCGCCAAATTCAAGGATGCACCTAACTGTTTGTACCTCGGACGCGGTTACAATTTCCCGGTGGCACTCGAAGGCGCGCTTAAATTAAAAGAGATTTCATACATCCACGCTGAGGGGTATCCTGCGGCCGAAATGAAACACGGACCAATCGCGCTTATCGATGAATCGATGCCGGTTGTGGTTATCGCTCCAAAGCAAGGGCATTATGACAAAGTGGTTTCAAACATCCAGGAAATCAAATCAAGAAGCGGAAAAATCATAGCGGTCGTAACCAAAGGGGATACGCAGGTTCGCGATTTGGCCGATTATGTGATTGAAATCCCTGAAACTTCGGATGCCTTGTCTCCATTGCTAACCACTATTCCGTTGCAATTGTTGTCTTACCATATTGCCGTGATGCGCGGTTGCAATGTAGATCAGCCAAGAAATCTGGCCAAATCGGTTACGGTAGAATAAAAGTGTAATAGGTATTATAAATGTTAAAAAGCGGGAATTTGTTCCCGCTTTTTTTTTGCCCTGAAATCACTTCATTTTATTATTAATTCATTTTTTTATGAATTTAATATGTATGCATAGTATTAAATTTATGCATAAGACAATTCTGTTAAGAAAATCCTAAAGAATCTGCGAAATGCTAAATAAACACTAATGCTTGCGGGTTTTTGTCAATACTGAAATTTATGAGGTGTTTTTTTACTGATGTCAAAAATATTTGTATTTTGGCTATCTAAACCAACAAAATTTTAACCCAATGAAAGTGTACTTATTTATTTTGTCACTGTTTTTTTGCGGCATTACTTATGCTCAAAATACGGTTACAGGTGCTGTTACAGACAGTAACAAACAACCCATTCCGGGCGCTAACGTAAAAATAAGCGGCGAATCGACAGGAACGATTACCGATAATGACGGTAATTTTTCGTTGAGCACGGCAAAACAGCCTCGGTTTTCGATTGAAATATCGAGTGTTGGGTATGGCTCTAGATCCGTCAGCATTACCTCGGCGAACCAAAAGGTTAGCGTCGTTTTAGCCGATGAGGAAACCAAACTCAATGAAATTGTAGTCTCGGCTTCAAGGACACCAGAAAGGGTGATCGAATCTCCGGTAACCATTGAAAGGATGAACCTGCAACAGATTAAGTCTACCACTGCGGCGTCGTATTACGATGGTCTTGAGAACCTTAAAGAAGTACACTTCAACACCAGTTCGTTGTCTTTTAAATCCATCAATACACGCGGGTTCTCTACCGTAGCCAATACGCGTTTTATGCAACTCGTTGACGGTATGGACAACTCTTCACCGGCTTTGAACTTCGTACTCGGAAACTTAATAGGGATTTCAGAACTCGACGTGGCCAACGTAGAACTATTACCTGGCGCTTCTTCGGCACTATACGGAGCCAACGCCTTCAACGGAATCCTGTTTATGAACAGCAAAAGCCCGTTCACAAGTCCAGGAATAAGCACTTACATTAAGTACGGCCAGACCAATCAGGATGTCGCCGGAACCAACGACTATTGGGATGTAGGCGTACGCGCGGCCACTGTATTTGCGCCTTGGTTTGCCGCCAAAGCCAATTTCACTTTCCTAAAAGCAACCGAGTGGATCGCAGCCGATGACCGCAATGTACAGGATGCCGGCGTTCTCACAAACCCGGATGCTATTGGGCATGCCAGAAACCTCAATTACGATGGACTCAACGTTTATGGTGATGAGGCAAGCGCCAATATAAAGGATGTCGGACGGATCTTGGCCAGCCGTGGCATACTGCCCAACCCGGCACTCGTGAATTTGTTGCCAGACACTAACGTAAGCCGTACCGGTTACCGCGAGCAGGACATGAGCGACAACAAGATCAAGAACGTTAAGGCCGATTTCTCTTTGCACTTCAAACCTTGGTCGGCCAAGAATGTTGAGTTCATCCTCCAAAGTAAAATTGGAACGGGAAATACGATTTATCAAGGTGCTAACCGTTACTACCTTAAGAATTTTTACATGAACCAGAACAAGCTGGAAATCAAAGGAGACAATTTTTTCTGGCGTGTTTACATGACCGATGAAGATGCCGGCGATTCTTACGACATGCGTTTTGCAGCATTGGCCGTCAACAACAAATGGAGAGACAACAGCACTTGGTTTGGAACCTATGCCGGGGCTTACATTCAATCGACTTTGGCCGGACAAAGCACCGCCAATTCACATATGCTTGCAAGAATGGCAGCCGATGCAGGAAGATTTTTGCCGGGCTCTGCCGATTTTAACAGAGCGTTGGCCACGGTGACTGATGACCCAAACTTGAAAACCGGTGCGAAATTCATCGACCATTCTAAATTGTACCACAGCGACTTGAACTATAACTTCAAAAACCAGATCAAGTTTGCCGAAATCCAATTGGGTGGTTCTTACAGAATTTACGAAATGAATTCAGAAGGAACGATTTTTACCGATTTTGACGGTCCTCTCAAATACAACGAATATGGTGCATACGCTCAGATGGTTAAAAAATTCGCAAGCGACAGGCTTAAATTTACTGGGTCTGTGCGTTACGATAAGAGCGAAAACTTTAAAGGTTTCTTCTCGCCAAGAATTGCATTCGTTTACTCTGCGGGCGCCAATAAAGTACACAACTTCAGGATTTCCTACCAAACCGGTTTCAGGAATCCAACAACGCAGGACCAGTACATTGGTTTGGATCTAGGGCCATACGCCTTGATTGGATCGGCGCCAGACAACCTCATCCGTTACACCGAGGTTAGAAACGTAAGCCAGGCCGGAATTGACGCCGGGAACCCAGCGCAAGTAACCTTGAACGGAGACATGGCTTACAACAACTCTTACACCATTCCATCCGTGAAAGAATACCAAGCTACAGGGAATGTGGCGGTTTTGCAAAAAGCCAACATCAACCTGATTAAGCCAGAAAGAGTACAGGCTATTGAGTTGGGGTACCGCTCGGTGGTGCAGAATGATTTGTCGATCGATATCAACGGATACTACAATATTTACAACGATTTCCTCAACCAATCCAGAGTTTATACCCCGTTTTACGGAACAGTCGGAACGGCCAATGCGGTCACGGCAATCAACAACAATGATTTCAGGACCTTCCAATTGTATTCTAACTCTAAAACCAAGGTAACCTCGG
The DNA here is from genome assembly GCA_029561105.1 of Bacteroidota bacterium. Lineage (GTDB taxonomy): Bacteria > Bacteroidota > Bacteroidia > Flavobacteriales > Flavobacteriaceae > Flavobacterium. The sequence continues at coordinate 21,491 of JAKQJQ010000333.1, read as the reverse complement.
TTGGATTTGGTGTTGGATTGTCTAAGAAAGTATACAAGGATTTTGAAATGGGCGTAAGCTATAACCATGCACAGTTTGAGTATGATGAAGCCAAAGATCCCGATTTCATTCCTGGTTTCAATACACCAAAACACAGGGTTAAAGGAACTTTGGGCAATGAACGGTTATTTAAAACTTCGGCTTTCCAGTTTGGATTCAATGCCAACGTAAGATGGAGCACAGAATACTTATGGGAATCAACGTTTGCCGACGGTATGGTTCCAGAAAACACGGTGGTTGATGCACAACTTAGCTTTGGCTTCCCAAAAATCAAATCATTGATAAAAGTAGGTGCGAACAATCTTGGCGGAAAAGACTATACCCAAGTTATCGGAGCCGGTAAAATCGGACAGCAGTGGTTTGCTTCGATCACCATCAATCCTTAATCAATATCAGTTTAAAATAAAAATAGTAACGTTATGATAAAAAATTTCAAATGGCTGTTATTGGTTTCCCTGGCCTTTGCCGCCTGTAACAGTGACGACGATGACCAACCGGTTGTACAGGTTCCGGTAACGGCCGGAACGGCAAACTTTTCGAAATATGTTGCTTTGGGAAATTCGCTTTCCGCAGGTTACATGGACGGCGCTTTGTACATCAAAGGACAAGAAAATTCCTGGACCAAGATTCTTTCAGACCAGTTCAAGTTGGCGGGTGGCGGAGAATTCAGAATTCCTTATATGAATGACAACAACGGGGCATTGCTTTTAGGCGGTAATATCATCACAGAAAACCGATTGTATTTCCGTCAGACAGATGATGATGGAAATCCGGTTACCCCATCGCCTACACGTTTGCCGCTGGACCAGTTTCCGCCAACCAATGAAATCGGCGTTCCTTTGACCGGCCCGTTCAACAATATGGGTGTTCCGGGCGCCAAAGTATTTCATTTATTGGCTCCGGGATACGGAAACGTGGCAGGCGTGCCATCAGGTGCGTCCAATCCGTATTTCGTTCGCTTCGCTTCATCGCCAAGTACGACGATTTTGGCCGATGCTGCCGCACAAAGCCCAACGTTTTTCTCCTTGTGGATCGGAAATAACGACATCTTGAGCTATGCAACCACCGGTGGAATCGGAGTTAACCAAATCTCAAACACTGACCCTTCTACTTATGGAGCCAATGACATCACCAACCCGAACGTGTTCGCGAGCGCTTATTCGGCAATCGTAGATCAGATGACGGCGAACGGTGCCAAAGGTGTGGTGGCCAACATTCCCGACGTCACTACCATTCCGTATTTTACCACGGTGCCATTTAATCCAGTACCACTAGATGCTGCCAAAGCGGGCGCTCTGAATTCTGGATATGCCGCTTATAATGGAGGTTTGGCCGTGGCACTAGGCGCAGGTTATATTTCTGCAGATGAGAAAGCCAAACGCACCATCCAGTTTGTCGAAGGGCAAAACCCAGTGGTGATTGTTGACAGTTACCTTACCAATCTCAGCGCCTTGGGATTGCCATCTTATCGTATGGCAACCGCAGAAGATCTTATCATTTTGCCAGCGAGCGCCTATATCGGAACATTAGTGGGCGGAAACCCAAATGCCATCAACGGAGTCTCTGTGCCGTTGGCAGACCAATGGGTATTGTCTAAAAATGAGGTTGACGAAGTGAAAACGGCCAACGAAGCGTTCAACGCAATCATCGCTTCGGTAGCGGCAAGTAAAGGACTGGCCTTTGTAGACGCAAAACAATTAATGACCGATTTGTCGCAAGGCGGAATCGTAAGCAACGGTTTTACACTGACTTCGGCACTTGTGTTTGGAACGGCGTTCTCGCTTGACGGTATTCATCCTACCGCCCGAGGATATGCACTCCTTGCCAATGAGTTCTCCAAGGCAATCAACCAGACTTATGGTTCGACTTTGCCAATGGTGGATATCAGCAAATACAACGCAATGTTTCCCAAAAGCTTTCCTGAAAATTAAATCGGGCAGAACAGATAAAAAGACCATCCTCAAAAGGGGTGGTTTTTTTATGGGAAAGGGTTTCAAAATCAAACAGTCCGTTATAAGAAACCCTTACCGCAAGCAATACCGCAAAAACCGAATATTTTTTTATCAAAAAGTTGCTGATTTTATATTTTAAAAATTATCTTTGCACTCGGAAAAAAGAGGTGTTTTGCATCCCTCGATTCCCAAACCTAAATAGCTATTTAATAAATACATAAGCAATGTCAAAAGTAATAGGAAAAGTTGCGCAGATCATCGGTCCGGTAGTTGACGTGGTGTTCAATGGTAAAGATGTTGAACTTCCAAAAATCTACGATTCATTAGAAATCACTAAAAAAGACGGTACTTTATTGGTACTCGAAGTGCAATCTCACATCGGTGAAAATATGGTTCGTACGATCTCTATGGACTCTACCGACGGACTTTCCAGAGGTGCAGAAGTAACCGGAACAGGTGCTCCAATCCAAATGCCAATCGGTCCGGATGTTTACGGTCGTCTGTTCAATGTAATCGGAGACGCTATCGACGGTTTGGGCGAATTGCCTAAAACAGGTGCCAACGGGATGTCAATCCACAGACAAGCACCAAAATTTGAAGATTTATCTACTTCGTCAGAAGTTTTATTCACCGGTATCAAAGTAATCGACTTGATCGAGCCTTATGCAAAAGGAGGAAAAATTGGTCTCTTCGGTGGTGCAGGTGTTGGTAAAACCGTATTGATCCAGGAGTTGATTAACAATATCGCAAAAGGACACGGTGGGCTTTCTGTATTCGCAGGAGTAGGTGAAAGAACACGTGAAGGAAACGACCTTTTGCGCGAGATGCTTGAGTCAGGAATTATCAAATACGGTTCAGAATTCATGCACTCCATGGAAGAAGGCGGATGGGACTTGTCAAAAGTAGACAAAGCCGGAATGCGTGATTCTAAAGCTACTTTCGTATTCGGACAGATGAACGAACCACCAGGAGCACGTGCCCGTGTAGCCTTGTCAGGTTTGTCAATTGCCGAGTATTTCCGTGACGGAGCAGGTTCAGACCAAGGGAAAGACGTACTTTTCTTCGTTGACAACATCTTCCGTTTTACACAAGCCGGTTCTGAGGTATCAGCACTTTTGGGTCGTATGCCGTCAGCGGTAGGTTACCAACCAACGTTAGCAACAGAAATGGGTGCGATGCAAGAGCGTATCACCTCTACCAATAAAGGTTCGATCACATCTGTACAGGCGGTTTACGTTCCTGCGGATGACTTGACCGACCCGGCACCGGCAACAACCTTTGCCCACCTTGATGCCACAACAGTATTGTCACGTAAGATTGCCGAGCTTGGAATTTACCCAGCGGTAGATCCACTCGATTCTACATCGCGTATCCTTACCCCGCATATCTTGGGTGATGATCACTACAACTGTGCTCAACGTGTTAAAGAAATCCTACAGAAATACAAGCAATTGCAAGATATCATCGCGATCTTGGGTATGGAAGAATTGTCAGAAGAAGACAAACTCGCCGTATCACGTGCGCGTCGTGTACAACGTTTCTTGTCTCAGCCGTTCCATGTAGCCGAGCAATTTACAGGAATCCCAGGAGTTTTGGTAGACATCAAAGACACCATCAAAGGATTCAACATGATCATCGACGGGGAACTTGATCACTTGCCAGAAGCAGCGTTCAACTTGAAAGGAACCATCGAGGACGCAATCGAGGCCGGACAGAAAATGTTGGCAGAAGCCTAGTCAATTGACAATTGACAATTGATAATTAACAATTATTGGTTTGTCATTATCAATTATCAATTATTAATTATTAATTATTAATTATTAATTATCAATTAATTAAAATGACTTTAGAAATCGTATCACCCGAAGCCTCCCTATTCTCCGGAACCGTAACCTCAGTTACCCTTCCCGGCATTGACGGAAGCTTCCAGATCCTGAACCACCACGCGCCCATCGTTTCTATCTTGAAAGAAGGTGTCGTGAAAATCGCCGCCGACAGTTTTCATTTCGGAAAAGAAGTAGCGCAGAAGTTTACCAAAGTAGACGAGAAAACCTACACGCTTGCCATCAACTCAGGCACGATTGAAATGAGTGACAACAAAGTCATTGTCCTGGTCGATTAAGATCAGCCTATATACTTGAATGAGCCCGCATTTGTCGGGCTTTTTCTTTTTTATTGAGGAAGGCAATCCCGCCTTTGCTTCGCCAGTTCGGCTAAAGCCTCGTGTGCGCAATCGCTTTTTGCTGCGCAGGCTATACAAAAGAGCGCCAACAATGCTCCAATCGGGGCCAAAACAACAGCCTTTACCTTTTCAACTATTTTACTATTTTTGAAACATGGAGTTAAAAGAGTGCGAACTTATCGTTATGCCTGGCCGCAGACCTGTCTGGAAAACATTACTCGCCACCGTTTTCTTCTCTTTCATGATTTATTGTCTCTATCAGCTTGGCTGTATCTGCTGGGACAACAGCCTAGATGAATACCCACCCAAGCACCTTGCAAACCTTGTCGAAGGAATTGCACTAAGCTTATCGGGCGGAATCTCTTTCGCTGTAATGAAAACCGTTCTAATCGACGTTGACAAAGACAAACTCGTTTCCAGGTTTTTCATCGGGCCGTTCCAAAAGGATGTCCTTACCAAAGTCCCAGCGCTCGAGTACGTAGCTGTGTTTAGAAATGCAAAGGATTTTTATGAAGTCAATCTTTGGTACAAGGGAAACAAACATTATAAGATGTACGATTTTGACGATTCCCAACCCGCATTCCAATTCGCACAAATGGTAGCCCAAAAACTCAACCTCGACTTACTCGATGCCACAGAACGCGGCAATTCCAAGTGGATTGAAAAGACACCGGCATAATTACATACCGGCCATCACATACACTGCCACCGCAACACCCGTTACCACAAACACAAAGAGAATCGCCGAAAAACTGGCCACATAGGCACGTACCCTTTTGGTGTTTCCCATAAACCGATAGTAAAATTGTGCAAAATAGAGCAGTTGCAACAACAGCGTCACTGCGTAGATGTAGTTGACATCTACCATAAACAAAAGGTTGACGATGCACAAAAGGGCAAAAACCAATGTGCAAAAGCCATACATGAACATGCCCGCAATGAGGTGCTCGGTAAAATTATACGGCCCTTTCCTGTAGTAAAGCCAGAAAATAAAAGCCATCAAAGGCAGTGTAATCAAGATGGTTTTGTTAGAATGGTGCTTGATGAAATCTACCGCCACCACCTGGCGCTCGTAAAATTTCATGAAAGCAGCCCGTTGCACAGGATCGGTAATCTTCTGCAACTCGGCCGCTTGTTGCCTAGCCATATCAGGCCGCGTACTCTTCTCATCAATGTTGATTGCAAACAGGTTCAGCGCCGCAATGAGCAGGAAAAAATTGAGCGGCGAAAAATACTTCTTGCGTTTGCCATTTACAAATTCACGCGCGACCACACCGCCTTTTAAAACCAGGTCGCGTACCAGTTGCGGCAAGCCCTTGTCGGCATGCGTAAAATAATGCACACCGTCGTGAACAACCTCGTGCATGCTGATGCGGTGCAGGTCGGTCTTTTGGCTGCATTTGGGGCAGTACGCAAACCCAGATTGTAAGGCAGTTTCGCAATTTTTACACGTGGTTTCCATAACAGTACATTTACACACTGCAATATACAAATTCCTGTGGGCCAACAAAAAAGCCCCCGAATTTTCGGAGGCTTCTTTTTTATTTTTGTGGCGTGGCCGTCGGCCGGGCTGTACGCTGTATCTTTTGTTCCTGCCGTCACAAAAGGATGCCGCTTCCATCCCTCACGCAGGCTGCCGTTTTTATAACAGGCTTATTGTACCACAATCTTTCTCGTTTCCTGACGCTCGCCGTTCTTAACAGTGACCAGGTAAACACCCGCGGTAACATCCAGACCAATGTTTTCGCTAAACAACGATTGACCTCTGAAATCACGGTTATAAACCGCCCTGCCCCGCATATCAAACACCGATACATTCACCGGTTCAGCGTTGTAAGTATTGAGTTTTACATTGAATGAACCGTTGTTCGGATTCGGGCTAATGGCAAAGTAAGCAAACGCATTGCTTGCGGTGGCCAACGGTGGCGCCACAGAACAAACGTCCAGGTTCCAGCTTGTGAGGCTTCCGCCATCCTGATTGGCACCATCGGCTATGCGCAGTGTCCAGGTTCCGTTGGCATTTTCGCCGTTGAAAGCAGAAAGGGCCTGAGCCGGAATTACAATACCCGCAATCGCCGGATTGTTGCCACAAGCTATCGCTACACCTTCGTCGTCAAAAGTCGCCGACGCGTCGTTGGCATTACCACAGGCATCGGTAAACAATTCTACGGTTGTCCCCGACGGGCCAATCAAAGAAACCGTCAAATCAGCAAGCCAACTGTGGGTCAAAGCCAGTGTCACATTAACATCCGAGATTACGCCGCTACCGGTCACCGCTACGGTAGAATTCACCGTTGGTGCTCCGCTCGCCGAAATGGTCAACGGCACATTCGCCGAAACGTAATTGTTGCAGCTTACCACGCCGGTCTTGAATTGAAAAGAGTCACTGTAAGTACCGCTGCACGAGCTGTTTTTGGGCAAAACCCTCCAATAGTAATTGGTGTCCTGTGCCAGGCCCGAAACTGTATAATTGGTCTGATCAGTAGTTCCGGCGGCAATGGTTATGGTCATGGCGGCATCGGCATAAACCTGCACGTCATAAAGCGTCGCATTGGCGTTGGCCTCCCAAACCAAATTCACCGAAGTTCCTTGGTTTTCTGCCATGTCAGCCGGCGTGGTCAAGACCATCGAAGGGAAATCGGCGCTGAATAAATCAAGGTAGAAATTAGCAGTTTTCGTTACCGCGCCCGAAGTCGCGGTCACCACCAAAGTGTAGAATCCGGCGGCAGCATCAGGAGCTGTTGTGATTTGCATCACAGTCGTTCCGTCGGCGCTGAGGCTCGTGGGGGTAAACGTTACGGTTACTCCGGCAGGGTTTCCGCTGACGCTAAAATCGGTAGTGCCAGAAAATCCGTTCAGGGCAGCATACGTTACGTTATAAGAAACGCTCGCTCCGGTACAAATCGTTTTGTTTTGTTCTTCGGCAACACCGCTAAAGGCCACGGCAAAAGTATTCTCGGGTGCCGTAATGGCGAAATTCGCATTAGAAATGTCGTAGAAGATATTGTTGTAACCACGTACCATAATGCGGTTTTGGGTGCCAACCGTGTTGGGAACGGTCACCAATTCAGCACCGTCATTGGGTACTTTGCTTGCCAACAAAACAGGGAAAGAGTTTCCACCGTTGGTCGAAAGGTAAATGTCGACATATTTGGCATTCACACCATTGGCATCGGTTCCCGCGACATTCCAGGTAACGGTCTGTACGGTTCCGGCTGCCCAGGAAACATTGGTGTTGGGTGCTGTCATCAAAAACGGGCCAGCATTCCCAGAAACGGTCACTTTCATAAGGTCGGATGCCGTTTGTCCGCCACCAGCGTGGTTGTCGCGAACGGTCAACGAAAAGTTCAGCGTTCGCGCCACAGACGGATTCGCCTCCCAGGTGTTGAAACTGTTCCCCGCCAAAACGGTGGCCAGGTTGGGCATGAGCCTTACATTAGAGGTTGAGGCGTTGAGCGAACGGTACATTGGACCTGCTACGCGCGTTGGCGTTGGTGCCGCAGACGAGTTCGGGTTTTCAGGGTCGTTTTCTTCCCAGTTGTAAGTAATGGCATCGCCATCCGGGTCGGTCGCTGCGCCAATGAGCATGAATGGCGTCGACTTTGGGATCACATAATCCTGGCCGGCATCGGCTGTAGGCGGATTGTTATCAAAATCGGTAATCTGTGCGCAACTTGCACTCACGCCGTTTTTCACATTGTCGAGAATGTCACGAATGTTCACATAGCCAAAATACGCATCCGAATTGTTCTGCACATTGGTCGAACAAATTCCCGCATAACCCATAATCGACGAGCCAGAACCGGGTTCTACTTCGGTAGACCCATTTCCAGACCTACAGCCCGAGCTGCTCTGGATGTGGTAACCACCAAACTGGTGGCCCATTTCGTGTGCTACATAATCAATATCAAATGCATCGCCTGTCGGATTGCCGCGCCCGGTCATCCCGGTTCCTTTGTGATTGCCGTTAGGGTTGGTGTCGGGACTACAAACGCAGCCAATACATCCGGCATTTCCTCCGCCCGACGTATTGAAATTGTGGCCGATATCGTAATTAGAAAAACCAATATTGGCATCTATGGTGATACCGGTTTGCGTATTGTATTCGCCATTCCAGGGATCGCTGTTGGTAGCTCCAAAATAGATTACTGCGTCATTGTTGGCCACGAACACCATGGTAATAGCAAGGTCATTTTCGTAGACTCCGTTGACGCGGGTCATGGTGATGGCCATTTGTGCCTGGATGTTTGCCTTTTTTTCGGCATCGGTTCCGGTTCCGGCGAAAATATTGCCGTATTCGGCGGTGCAGGATTGCGCGAGGCGATAAGTCCTCAGTTTTTTATCGTCGGTATCCGACAACAATCGGTTTTGCGCCCGACGGTCTTCTTGCAATGATTTGAGCGGCACTTCATCGGTGAGACACGCGAAATCGTTTGGCAGGCGGTTCAGTGAAGCCCTGTCATACACAATATAATTTTGGGTATCGGTCGTGTAAGGGTCAATGTAGGCCGTGCTTTTTTGCGCCGACAACGTCATGCTGTGCAATCCAAATTGCGTAACAGAGAAACGCGCCACTGCCGTCGGGTCGTCAATGCCTTGCGCTGCATACGATTTGATCATTGGGTATTTGATGGCGAGCGCTGGTTCCATGATCGGGGTTTCGATCACCCTGAAATGTTCGAGTTGCCCCGCTGCGTTAGGCAACTCAATGACCACATTGGATCTTGCGGCAGATTGCCCTCTGAGTGGCGCTGCAGCCAAAGTATTTCGCATCGCCGATAGGTTGAGGCGGTACAAACGATAGCTTGTTGGAGTTACATTGCGGTTCACTTTAGCAGACCGCGCATCATTTTCAGCTATTGGTGTCCAAAGTCCCGATTGTGCGAACGACATCGAGAAACAAAAGAAAGCCAAAGTGAAAAAAGGTAGGTTTTTTTTCATTTTAATAGGTTTATGGTGGTTTGTAATTCGGCAAATGTAGGTACAACAGTGCTAAAAAGGGTCACGAATTCTCTTTTTTTTGAGTTAAATTTTTGGAAACCTGAAACTTGTAAGCAGCGCCAACTATCAGAAAAGATGTGTAGTTTTGCGGTATGAAAAGATTTCCCGAAGCGCTGCTAAAACAACTCCAGAAAAGACAGGAAAACGCCGCGTTGCGCGAGCTACCGCCCACTTTTTCGGGGATTGATTTTGCCTCGAATGATTATCTGGGTTTTGCGCAATCGTCAAAGCTTTTCAATGCTGCACATCAGTTTTTAATCCAGAACGGCTACACTTCTAATGGTGCCACAGGTTCACGTTTGCTTTCGGGAAACCATCCTTTATATAGTATGGCCGAGCAGACCATTGCCCATTTCCACCAAAGTGAATCGGCACTGATTTTCAATTCGGGATACGATGCCAATTTGGGGCTTTTTGCCTCGGTTCCGCAAAAGGGAGATTTCATTTTGTACGATGAACTGTGCCACGCTTCAATCCGCGACGGCATCCGTTTGTCGCATGCCAAATCCTATAAATTCGGGCACAATGACTGCGAAGATCTCGAAGAACTGATTTTGCGTTACCAAAACCAAAACGCCACGATTTACATTGCTACCGAGTCGGTTTTCTCTATGGACGGCGACACACCCGACCTCGAAAAAATGGTACAGCTCTGTGAAAGATACCATGCTTACCTCATCGTCGACGAAGCGCATGCCTTGGGTGTATTTGGCGAAAAAGGCGAAGGCGTTATCCAAAGCCAGAACCTACAGGATCGCGTTTTTGCGCGTGTGATGACCTTTGGCAAAGGATTGGGTTGCCACGGTGCCGCGATTCTTGGGAATCAGACACTCAAAGATTACCTCATCAATTTTGCTCGCAGCCTGATTTATACCACAGGGCTTTCACCGCATGGGCTGGCCACAATCCATATCGCTTACCAACAATTGTTGACCGACGCTCCATCGCGCGCGAATCTCAGGAGCAACATCAATTATTTCAATCAGCAAAAGCAGTTACTCGGCATCCACTCGTTGTTTGTACGCAGCAAATCGGCAATACAATGCGCCATTATCCCAGGAAATGAAAAGGTCAGGGCAATCGCCAGAAATATGCAAGCCCAAGGTTTTGATGTCAAACCGATCTTGTCGCCCACGGTGCCGCAAGGTCAGGAACGGTTGCGGATGTGTTTGCATAGTTTTAATAGTGAACGTGAAATGAAAGATATTTTGCATTTGTTTTTAAACCTGGAAGGTTTTTAAAACCTTCCGGGTTTGCAAGCAAACGAAAAACACCCGAACTTTGCCAACAAAAGCCACCACATGAAATTATTCATCACCGGTATCGGCACCGATGTAGGGAAAACCATCGCTTCGGCCATCATCACCCAAGCGCTGCAGGCCGATTACTGGAAACCCATCCAGGCTGGCGACCTCGACCATTCCGATAGCCATAAAATAAAAACATTGTTGTCCAATGCTAAAACGGTCATCCATCCCAACAGCTATGCACTGCAAACGCCGGCAAGCCCGCATCTCGCCGCGCAGATAGACCATGTCGAAATCGACCTCAATAAAGTAACCGCGCCTAAAACCAAAAACCATTTGGTGATTGAAGGCGCTGGCGGTGTGCTCGTTCCGCTCAATGATACCCATACGGTGATCGATTTGATCCAACCCGACTATAAAGTGATCGTCGTGTCGCGGCATTACTTGGGCAGCATCAACCATACACTGCTTACTATCGAGGCTTTGCGCAATCGCAACCTAAATATTGCAGGGATTGTTTTTAATGGAGCGCACGCGCCGTCCGAACAAATCATCCTCGGCAAAACCCAAATTCCGCTAATAGGAACCATCGCCAACGAACCTTATTTTGACCAAAACGTGATTGCAGAATATGCAGAACTGTTCCGCGAAAATTTATTGAAACTGTCATGAGCCTTACCCAAAAAGACCAGCAATACCTTTGGCATCCGTATACCCAGCACAAAACTGCCGCGCCGCCGATTGCCATTGTAAAAGGCGATGGTGCATTGCTTTGGGATGAAAGCGGCAAGGAATACATTGATGCGATTGCTTCGTGGTGGGTAAATCCGTTTGGGCACTCCAACCGCTTCATTGCCGATGCGATATACCAACAACTCACCACACTCGAGCACGTGCTGTTTGGTGGTTTTACGCACGAACCCGCCGTTTTGCTCGCCGAGAAACTCACGTCAATTTTGCCATCCAACCAAAAGAAACTCTTCTTTTCAGACAATGGTTCTACTTCTGTAGAAGTCGCGATCAAAGTCGCCTTGCAGTACTTCTACAATAAAGGAGAACAACGCAAGACCATCATCGCTTTCGAGAATGCTTTCCACGGCGACACTTTTGCGGCGATGGCGGCCAGCGGGATTTCTTTTTACACGCAGGCTTTCGAGGGTATGTTTATCGATGTGGTACGCATTCCCGTTCCCGTAAAAGGGCAGGAGCAAGCGAGTTTTGCTGCGCTCGAAAAAGTGATTGCCACGCACGATTGCGCGGCGTTTATTTTTGAACCGCTCGTACAAGGTGCTGCGGGAATGGTGATGTACGAACCCGCGTCGCTAGACCGTCTGATTGAAATTTGCCAACAAAGTCAAGTGCTCACGATTGCCGATGAAGTCATGACGGGATTCGGGAAAACCGGCAAGAACTTCGCCTGCGATTACATCAGCGGCCAACCCGACATGATGTGCTTGTCTAAAGCCTTGACAGGCGGCACCATTCCCATGGCCATTACTACTTTTACGCAAGACCTTTTCGACGGATTTTACAGCGACGACATCAATAAGGCGCTGTTTCACGGCCATACTTTTACGGCGAACCCCACCGGATGTGCTGCGGCTTTGGCGAGTCTTGAACTGTTGCAAACCAGTGAAATGCAAGCCAATATTTCACGCGTCAACCAAAGCCATCTCGCTTTTAAAAAACGCATTGAAAACCATCCTAAAGTCACGACTACACGGGTGCTTGGGGTTATCTTCGCGCTCGAAATCACAACCGATTCGGCAGCCAGTTATTACGGCACTTTGCGCAACAAACTCTACGATTTCTTTATTGAAAACGGCGTGATCCTGCGTCCGGTGGGCAACATCGTCTACATTTTGCCGCCTTATGTGATGACCAATAAGCAGCTCGATAAAGTTTACGAAGTGGTAGAAAAAGCCTTGGAAATAGTTTAATTTTGCAGCTGTTCCCGCTGTACGCTATAGTTTTTCCTTGCTAAAGAAGCAAGAAAAAAGCTGCCGCTGCCATCGGGGCTGGGCACTCAATTCCAATCCAACTTTCGCATACTTTGCCAGAAACCATTGCTATAACCGCTATTGCATCGCTTTCCCCACTCGGAAACGATTTGCAAACCATTTGGAAGAACTACCAAACCGATGCGCATTTTTTTAAGATGCATGATTTCGGGACTCGAAAGGCTCTGGCAGCATTCCTCGACCACGATTCCAAAGGCATCATCGAAAACCTGCGCCAATTAGATCCCAAATACAAATTCCTCGACAATTCGGTGCTGTACGCGATTGCCGCCTCGCGCAAAGCGGTGGCTGATGCGGGTTGGAAGAGAGACGAAGTTTTCGGGATCAACATCGGATCTTCACGCGGTGCGACGCAATTATTTGAAAAACATTACCGTGAATTCCTCGACACTCAAAAGGCGCAAACCCTTGCGTCGCCTACTACGACGCTCGGAAATATTGCCTCCTGGGTGGCGCATGACCTGCAAAACGACGGACCCGAAATCTCACATTCTATTACGTGTTCTACGGCCTTACATGCACTGCTCAATGGCGTGGCCTGGTTGCGTTCTGGGATGGCCGATAAATTTCTCGTAGGTGGCAGCGAATCGCCGTTGACCGATTTTACGATTGCGCAGATGCAGGCACTTAAGATTTACGCACGAGACGAACAAGAATTTCCCTGTCGCGCGTTCGACCTCGAGAAAACGCAAAACACAATGATTCTCGGAGAAGCCGCAGCGGTCTGTTGTCTCGAAGTGGGTAAGAAGGAAAATGCGCTCGCTTACATTGCGGGCTTGGGTTACGCTACAGAAATATTGGCGCACAACACCTCTATTTCGGCCGAGGCAGACTGTTTCCAGAAGTCGATGCGCATGGCTTTAAAAAACGCCGACCGCGCTCAAGTAGACGCGATTGTCATGCACGCGCCCGGAACCAAAGCTGGAGATCTCACTGAATACAAGGCCATACAAAGAGTTTTTGGCGAAAGATTACCGATACTTACCACTAACAAATGGAAAACCGGTCACACCTTTGGCGCTTCAGGCATGCTCAATATTGAATTGGCATTGCTCATGCTGCAACATCAGGAATTTATTGGGGTGCCGTTTGCGCAAAGCCAACTTGTTCAAAAGCCCATCAGGAACATTCTGGTCAACGCGGTGGGCTTTGGCGGAAACGCTGTGAGCGTGCTGCTCACCAAATAAAAAACCCGCTTACATTGCTGCTGCGGGTTTTTAGAGACTTGGGGCTATTCAAACTAATTCAAAACTATATTTCTTGATGCGGAGGTGTTGTTGTCAAACAACGCCTTTACGACGACGAGCTGTCTGGGAGAGTCCAGGGCGGGTGTCTTGTATTCATATTGGTAGATGCCGTTGGCACTAAATAGGATACGCCCGGATAAGTCATAGACTCCGACAGAGACAATCAACTTAGACGAACTTACAGCAACACTTTTGTTTTTTGAGAACGCGTTGTAATTCATAGTGGCTGTCGACGGGTTGCCCGGAACTTCCGACACCGTACTTTCTGGCTGCACTTGTGCGGCAGGTGCTGCCGATCGCGAAACACTTTGCGCTTGTGCGGTTTCTACATTAAACAATAGCAATACTGCAAGGATTAGAATCAGGTGCAGGTAATTGAAGGTGAACTTTGCCGTTTTTGCAATCTTTGAGTTCGGGTTAATGGTAATGTTTTTCATGAGACTTAGGGGTTAAGATTTGTATTTGGGTAAAATCATCGTTCAAATGTAATATTTAATCGATGAAATACATAAAAATTACTAGGAAATATTCATTTTCCTACAAATAAAATTTTCAATTTTACAACAAAATAAACTTAAAGAACTGAAAATCATGTATTTGCATTTATAAGCAATTGACAAATTTATTGTAAGAAAAATAGCTCTTTAAGGGTATTAATCGGTTAATAATCAAATATCAACAAAAAACCCGCTGTTTCGTGGCAGCGGGTTTTTAAAGATTTGGGGGTATTAACACTAGTTCAAAATGACTTTTTTAGTGACAGCGGCATTATTGTCGAATTTCGCTTTCACGATAAGCACCTGATCGGAAAGATTCAGTACGGGTGTTTTATAATCACGGGCATTGATGCTACCGGCGTTGTATACTTCCCTGCCGAGCAAATCATAAATCTTAACAGATACCATGGTTTTGGTAGCGTGTAGGGCAACCTGGCTGTGGTTGGCATACGCTGTAAAATCGACAGTACTTGAAATTGGGTTTTCGGTAGCTAAAGCCGTCCCGTCATTGTATCGGATTTCAAAACGGTTGTCAAAAGTCCCCGATGCTGTCGTGAAAGTGTAAACGCCGGCTTTAAGGTTCTGCGTCACATTGAGGAGTTTGTCTACCAGATACACGTTTTGGTTTTCAAACAGGCCATCAAAATTTTCTATCGCGATGGTGTAGCTTCCGGCCACCGTGGTCTTATAGCCCAACGGCACTACGTCGGCTACTGCAAAAGGCAACGCTTTTCCTTGAATCGAATACGCTTCTGTGCCGATTAAGGAATACATAGAAAGTACGTTTCCGGCTGCCATCGGCTTTCCGTCGTACAGTGTATCGTAGCCGTCGGTCGCGCCGGTCAAATATCCAATAAGAATTTGATTGTAAGCGCCTTGAGCGTTGGAGATATTCACCCAGATGCGGTTCTTCACGATGTTGTTGGTGGCTGTGTTTGCGGCAGTCATTTGATTCACCCGGTAGAAGCGGTCATTGCTGCCCGCAACACGCATGCTATTTTTAAACGAAGCGGTATAGGTGCCGTTTGAAAGGCCGGTGGCCGCTTCGATAAAGAAACCTTGACCCGAAGCGATTTTTCCGTCGGGAACTACGCCGCCCGAAATCGCTGGGATAGCGGTCGTTATGCCGCCCGTAAGGTTGTACTTGGCATAGTCATCCGACGTGTAATTGTACGTACTGTTACCTGGAATCGAGCTGCTGATGGCGGTGTTGTGTGTCCAGAGATACACCGTTCCGTTTACGATGCCGGCATTGGCAGGATCGGTCAGGAACAAGTCGATGTCAATCGCCGACGGATACGGATTCCCGATCAGGTTCATCGTCCCAACGCCTTTTTGGATGGTCACCGGAACCAAACCGGTATTGGGGACGCCGTTGAAAGTCCCTTCGTAGACACCCGAGGTGGTGTTGGTGAGGCTCCAGCCTTGCGGCGCCCTTACGATATAACCTTTGCCTGGAGACATTACGTCTACGCCACCTAGACTGACTGCCCAATTGTTAATCAGCGGATTGAAACTGTAAAATTTATCATTCAACGTATTGGGTGACAACTCATTGAGTTTCCAGCCTTGTACCGGAGAGGACCAATAGGTGTAATCATATAATTTCATGGGTTTTGAATTCCGAAATACCTCGACCTTACCGATGTTCGTAGCCGAATCATCCACCTGGACAATACTGCCTTTGTCTTTTACAATAATGTTCGCAGTAGGATCAACCACTAGTGAAGTCTGCACAATCAGGTTGCTGCCCGAATTGATTGTTAGCGTCGTGGTGCCTGAAACCTGGCATGAACAAACATTAAGATCTGAAGCCAGCGTTAGGTTGCTCGAGATAATCACAGAACTCGTCGCGGTTGGTGTTGCGCCCCAGGTCCCGTTGTAGGTGATGGCCGCTGGGACGACAACACCCATTGGTGTGGTGTATTTCACATCGCAAGTTTGGTATTGCACCACGGCGCGATAGTATCTTGAGTCGCTGATAATTCCCATGTCGGCGCTTGTTAAAACCGTGTTTGTTGAGCCAATATCAGTCACACCACTCGTAAACGCAGCGTCATTGGCGTATTGCCATTTGATGACATTACCCACATTCCCCGACAGGGTAATGTCCGACGGGCTGTTGTTCCTACAAATCGTAGTGGTAGGCGTACTCAGCGTTCCCGCGGTGGTGCCGGTATTGACGATAACGGTTTGTGAAACTCCGGTAGTAGTTGTGTTGCACAAAGCATCTACCCGCCGCACCCAATAGGTAGTTGTAACCGTAGGACTTACATTGATCGACGCTGTAACTGCGCCAGCAACGATGTTGCTTCCTACAGTTCCGGTTCCCCATTGGTAAGATCCGCCTGCTGCCAAGGTACCTCCGGTTGCTGTGAGTGTGGTGGTGTTGCCCGAGCAAAGTGTGGTTGTTCCTGAGATTGCCGTTGGCGCGGTAGAATCGATGTTGGTTTTGGTCAAAGTCAAGGCCACGTTGGCGTTCCCTGCGTTTTCACGCACACGGATTTCGATTGTAGAAGCTGTACCCAAGGTGTAACTTCCAACGCTTCCGCTGCAAGCGCCGCCGCCGCTCCAAGTGGTACAAGACCAGGCTAAAGTCCCATTGATGTAGACTTCGGTCGCATCATCCCAATTCGCTAAAGCAATCGTGTAAGTCCCACAAGGGAAACCGCTTCGCTTGAGCACCATTGTAAAATTGTCTACCGGAACGCTGCATCCTGCCCAGCCCGCTGAACTCGATGGCGAAGCAGTGCTTGCCCAACTGTTGGTACCGTTCTGGGTGTCTACGCCAAGCGTATTTACCGAATAGTATCCAGCGTAAACGGCCGTTGCCAAAGTGATGTCGCCTGTCGAATAACCGTAGACATTCCAAACGTTGTTCCCAAAAACAGATGGATTGCCCGCTGGTGTAATGGTAATGGTTGTTGTGGTTCCGGCGGTATAGCTGCTGCAGGAAGCATCGTAGCGCCTCACCCAGTAAGTCGTCGTTGCCGTTGGCGTAACGTTACTCGATATCCCGGTTCCGGCAATAATGTTGCTACCTGCAACCGATCCCGTTCCCCATTGGTAAGTCGAGCCGCTCGCTGCAGTTCCGCCTGTCGCCGTTAAGGTGTAGGTGGTTCCTGGACAGCTCGCGCTTGCGCCGCCCGAGATGCCGGTAGGTGCAGTAGAAAGTGCGTTGACGGTGATGGATACGGTAGGTCCGCCGGTTTGGGTGTTGCAGGGTGCAGGATCAATTCTCCTGACCCAATATACGGTAGAACTGGTAGGATTCACCGTAATAGAAACCGTGTTTCCACTGATGGGGTTTGAACCCACGGTATAACCGGTTCCCCATTGGTAGGTCGCGCCGGTTGCGGTGGTTCCGCCGGTTGCAGTCAAAGTGACGCTTGAGCCACTGCAAACCGTGGTAGCCGAAGCTGTGATTCCCGTTGGCGCGCTCGAGGGCGAGGCTGCTGTTATGGTAATGGCCGCCGCAGCAGTATTGCTGCTACAAGGCGTATTGTCTACGATGCGCACCCAGTAAGTCGTGGTTTTGGTTGGGTTGATGTAGTAAGAAGCACTGTTGGCTCCTGCAATAATGTTGCTACCCACAGTTCCGGTGCCCCATTGGTAGGACGCGCTGCTGCCTAAGGTTCCGCCATTGGCCGTAAGACTGGTTCCGCCTGTTCCGAAACAAAGCGAAGTCGAACCGGCCGAAATTGACGTCGGCGCTACAGAGGGTTGGGAGACGTTGAGGTACACCTGAGACCCGCTGGTTTGCGTGTTACATGGCGCCGGATCAATTCGTCTGACCCAGTAAGATCCAGATGCGGTTGGGTTCACCACAATCGATGTTCCCGATTGGCCTGAAATGATATTGCTGCCCACGCTGTTTCCCGATCCCCATTGGTAAACGGATCCAGTTCCCAAGGTTCCGCCGCTGGCAGTAAGGGTTACGTTGGCTCCGCGGCATACGGTGGTGGCACTTGCCGTAAGACTCGGGTTAGTCGAAGGCGTTGAAATTGTAACGGTTTGAGACACTGCGGCGGTGTTGGTACTGCATGGGGTTCCGTCTACAATCCTGACCCAATAAGTGGTAGTTGTAGTTGGACTTGGATAGTACGAAACGCTGTTCGCTCCACCGATTATATTGCTGCCCACGGTTCCGGTTCCCCATTGGTAAGTGGCATTGGTTCCTAGCGTTCCGCCTACGGCAGTGAGCTGGATGTTGGTTCCGCTGCAACTACTCGTTACACTATTGATGGACGTTGGCGCCACCGATGGCTGGCTCACGGTTATAGTGATATTCACCCCCGACGTCTGTGTGTTGCAAGGCGCAGGATCGACCCTTCGCACCCAATAGCCGCCTGATGCGGTTGGAGCAACAATGAGGGTAGCGCTTGTTTGTCCTACAATAATATTGCTTCCTGCGGTATAACCGGTTCCCCATTGGTACGATCCGCCGGCGGCCAACGTGCCTCCGTTTGCGCTCAGAGTAATGTTGGTTCCTCTACAAATCGTAGTGCTTGGTGTGGTAATGCTCGTAGGGTTGGTAGAAGGCGTGGCTACCGTAATGGTTTGCGTTACGCCTGCGGTGGTGAGGTTGCATGGGCTACCGTCGACACGCCTCACCCAATATGTAGTTGTAGTAGTTGGGTTGATGTAATACGACGAACTGGTCGCCCCGGCAATGATATTGCTGCCTACTGTGGCTCCGGTTCCCCATAGGTAGGTTACTCCGGGTGCTCCATAGCCGCCGGTTGCGCTGAGTGTGGTTCCGCCGGTTCCGGTACACAATGACGTGGTTCCCGAAATTCCGGTTGGTGCCGTAGAAAAATTGGTACAGGCCACATACGAGAATGACACGCGCGATTCGCCGCCTTGTTCGTAGTATTCGAGAACGAGATTGGTATTGCCGCTTAGGTAAAATTGCGAAGAAGTCGACGTAACGTATCCATGGTCGACAAAATTATTGATCGCGAAAGTAGCACCACCATCGAGGCTCAACCGGTAACCGTCATCACCGCCCACGGTAAAAGTATAGTAACCTGCAGTGAAATTTTTCTGCATTTTGAAACGGATGGAAAATCGATCGGTATAAGTCTCGCATAAGTTGGGTCCGGTAAGCGCACCGCCTCCTAAACTTTGGTCGAAAGTTTCTGTTTGTGTGACATAACCGCGGTAAGTGGTGGTGAATGCATTTGTGGGTGGATTTGAGGAATCCATAGCGCTATACACATAGCCAATCCACGAGCCAGAACCATAAGCAGTCTGGTTTCCGGCAGGAATATTGACCGTGACCGAAACAGTTGCCGCGTTGGTATAAGCCGAGCACGGACTAGCGTTGGTGCGTCTCACCCAGTAAGTTGTGGTGGCCGATGGCGTGATACTTAATGTAGCCGCTGTTTGCCCTGAAATGACGTTAGAACCCACCGTTCCCGTTCCCCATTGGTAGGCAGCCCCTGTCCCAAGAGTTCCGCCACTCGCCGTTAGCGTTGTGCTGTTCCCGAGACAAACGGTGTTGTTTCCTGTTATCGAAGTTGGATCGGTAGAAGCCGAAGTTACCGTAACGGTTTGCGTTACGCCACCAGTAATCGTGTTGCATGGGCTCGGATCGAGGCGACGCACCCAGTAAGTGGTCGTAGTGGTTGGATTCACATTGATTGATGACGCCGTCTGACCTGCAATAATATTTGAGCCTACGGTGGGTCCGGTTCCCCATTGGTAAGTTGTGCCGCTAATCGAAGTGCCACCGGTGGCCGTGAGCGTAGTGCCCGTGCCGCTACAGATGCTATTGGTTCCTGTGATTGAGGTAGGTGCAGTAGAATATGCCGTACAGGACACATAAGAAAAACTCACGCGTGATTCACCGCCTTGGTCGTAGTTCTCGAGGACTAGGTTTATAGAACCGCTGAGATAAAAAGTGGTAGAAGTCGTTTGATAAGAATGGTAGTTCCAGTCAGACATGGCAAAGGTGTTTCCACCGTCGAGACTAAGCCTCACACCATCATCACCGCCGATGGTAAATGTGTAATAACCCGCCACAAAGTTTTTAGTCATTTTGAAACGGTAGGCCATCAGGTCGGTATAGGTTCCACAGAGGTTGGCACCCGAGATGGCGCCATTGCCTAAATTCTGGTCAAAGATTTCGGGTTGGGTGACATAACCCCTGTAGGTGGCACCGAATGGATTTGCCGGTGGATTGGCAATAGCCACATCGGAGTAGACATAACCAATCCAGGAACCCGAGCCGTAGGAAGTTTGGTCACCGGTTGGCGTACACTGTGCACCAGCGTTGTGTAAATTTACAAATAGTGCAAGGACGATTATCAAATGATACTGACGCAGAAGGATCATCAAAGAGTGATACAATCTTTGGTCTAACCTAAAATATTGAATTCTTCTCATTTTGTGAACATAGGGCTATTATACAACAATAAAAATATCGACCAAATGTACAATAATGTCGATGAAATACAAAAAATGTTTTAAAACATATTTTTTTTCTTACAAATAGCAAAAACGTTCTAGGGTCAATCTAAGTATTGAAAAAGTGGATGTTACCTGTAAAAAAAAATTAAGTACCACCATAAAGCAGCGCACAAAAAGTAAGAAAAATACTAACATTAGATTATAACGAACATTTAAAAAAAATAGCAGTTGTGATAAATTCATCGCAATAGCATATAAAAAAACCCGCCGAAACAAAGTCCAACGGGTTCATTAGGGGTGTTTAAAAGTGACTAATTGAGAATAATCTTTTGGGTTGTTTCTGTTGCATCGGCCATTTTGACCCTCACCACCAACATTTGATTGGTTGCCGATAACACTGGTGATTGAAACCTCGTCGCATCAATATTGTCCCGGCTATAAACCGTCCGACCCAACAAATCGTAAACCACAACCGATTGGATTGCCGATTTGGACTGTGCAAATAGCTGTTGGTCCTTACCATATACATTCAGGCCGGTTGTCGTCATCGGGTTGGCTACCGCCAAGGCAGCATCCGTAAAACGCAATTCAAAACGATCGTTGAACGTTCCCGAAACTGTGGTAAAAGAGTAAGCGGCGATTTTGAGGTTTTGGATGGTGGCGGTGAGTTTGTCTACCAAAAACACGTCCTAGTTCAGGAACAATCCGTCCATGTTTGCAACGGCAATGGTGAATGTGCCGTTGATGGTTGTTTTGTATCCCAACGCCACCACGTCCGAATCGGTAAAAGGCAAAGCCCTGCCCTGAATAGTGTATTTGTCGTTACCAATCAAGGAGTACAACGACAGCGCATTGTTGCTGCCAAAGGTTTTACCATCGTATAAATTGTCG
>JAKQJQ010000312.1 GCA_029561105.1 Bacteroidota bacterium | reverse complement strand
CTGCACTTCGTACCTCGTGACAGCCAAAATGATTTCCGCTGCCATCCTTAACGCAAACGGGCATCGGTTAAAACTTCACGTCTACGGCCTGAGAAACCAATTGATCGTTCTGGAAATAGTCAAAGAACCACTGCCCGTCCCTTTTGATCAAGTCACCGTGTACCTCGCCCCTCACCGCAGAAAAACGGTTGCTGTCTGAGGTCTTGAAGATTTTCATCACCACTTTGGGCGTGCTGTCTACGAGTTGAAACCCATTGGCAATGGGCTGCGCAAACAACGACTCGGCGACCGTCCCAGAACCCGGCTGCGTCACCATTCCAGAATCCGGCGAGGCTGCGACCGCAGGCTTGTATTTATAGTGTATTGCTCCTAACGACTCAAAAGCGGCGCGTATGGCCTCGTTGTACGCCTTACCCCAATCCTTTTCTAAAGAAGTCCCTTCATCAGAGATGAATAAAATCTTGTTTTTGCAGTCTTTTAAAACCACACGCACTCTGGTTTTGCGAAGGCCGCTGTTACTTTCTACATCGGCGTACAACTTTTTACAGTTCGAGTCTACGATTTCGTCGGGTTGCGGTTCAGAATCCAGAAAAGCCTTGAAACCATATTTCTGGAGCAGCATCTTGGTGAGTGTATTCAATCTAAATTCGTCCTTTTTATTAGAAAACTTAAACTGCGTCGGCACGACCACATATTCGTAATCATTAACACTAGGTTGCGCAAAAGCAACACTTCCAACAATCAACAATGCAAACAAAATCAGTTTTCTCATTTTAAAAATAGTTTTTTAGCTCGGCTAAGTTAGCGATTTGCACGATGCCTTGGTCAACCGGCACCCGATTCGGATTAAAAAAAATGGCACGCATCCCAAAATCAAGCGCGCCTTGCACATCGGCACTCAGGCTGTCGCCAATCATGATGCTTTCTGATCTGGACGCCTCTG
Source organism: Bacteroidota bacterium (assembly GCA_029561105.1). Lineage (GTDB taxonomy): Bacteria > Bacteroidota > Bacteroidia > Flavobacteriales > Flavobacteriaceae > Flavobacterium. Next base: position 481 of record JAKQJQ010000312.1, on the reverse strand, counting down.
CTACTTTGAGCGCATGTTCAAAAATTACCGGATTGGGTTTTTTGGCACCCGCCGTTTCAGAATTCGTTACCGTCTCAAAGTAATCTGTCAATTGAGAATGGTGTAGTTTTTTAAACTGGGTTGCTGCAAAACCATTGGTAATGATGTGCAACTTGTAGCGGCCTTTGAGGTATTCTAAAGTCTCAATCGCGTCGGCAAACAAATGGTTGAACTCGGGCAGGAAGTTCAGGTATTCTACCGCAATGCATTCAATCTGTTCGTCACTGATCTCGTAGGCAATCGCGTCAAAAGACTGCCGCAACCTATTGTACCGCAACTCCTGGTGCGTCATCTGGTCTATTTCATACAACCGCCAACAAGCCTGGTTGATCGGGATGTAATGCTGCAAAAAATGCTGCGTCACGACCATAGGATGATCCTTTCTGAAAATCTTATCAAAGGCCAACTGCGAATTGGTATCGAAATCCCAAAGCGTATGGTC
>JAKQJQ010000306.1 GCA_029561105.1 Bacteroidota bacterium | reverse complement strand
AGCGTCGGTGGCTTTAACTTGTACCGACGGATTCATGGCACCGTTCATTCCGGTGTTGATGGGCTGCACCGTAAACGCCAAATTGGTCGCGACTACGGCGATTGCGTTTTGCCCATTGAGCGAAGTCAAAGCAGCAAAAGCGGCTTTACCGGAGCCAGAAGCAGAAAACGTGGTGTTGGCATTGCTCAACGAAAAGCCAAAATCCTCACCATCTTTGGTGGTAGCCCAAGCTGCGCATTTGAGCGATAGTCTGAGTGAAAGTGTCTTTTCTGTATTGTCGGGCACCGAAACATTGAGCCCCGAAAAGACAATCGTTGTTGCGTTTACCGTTCCTGTTGCTATAAAGGTCGATCCATCAAACAGGGCGATGGTATTGATGGCGTCGGTCCAGGTAGACACAGCGTTTCCGGCGGCTTGTGCCAAAGTGAATGCAGTTAAAATGGTTGGAGAAGTATCGGCATCGTTGAGGGTAGCGCCTCCATCGCGCACTTTAAACTGCCATACTTGCACACCGGTGACCGAAGAAAGTGGTGCGTTGTTGGTGATGGCACTTGAAACGGTGACCGCCTCAGAGCCTGAAACTGCCACAACATCCGAATTGGAGGAACCTGTAACCGAGCCGTTGAGTGTGAGGTTCTGCGAAGTCACGCCGCTGGCCGCAGTAAGCGTTTGATTGTAGGTTCCGATGGTTAAACCGCCTTTCAACCTGATATAAATCGTGGTTGTTGCCACAGCTCCCGATGACGGAGTCAAGCTGAGGGTTCCCGCAAAACCACTGCCTGAAGTGAGCGATATTTCGTAGCCAGAAGGTGCGGTGAGCACAATGTTACTGGAAAGCGTACTTCCGGTAACCGTAAAACTTTGTTCTGCCGAAGGGCCGGCGCCGGTATAAGTGAACCCTGATAATGTCGTAGGAGACAATGTTATGATGGGTGTGGGTGCTGTAATTGAAACGTCGTCTAGGGTGAGATTTACGTTGATGGGTCTGGTATAAGTCCATCTTACGTAACGGGTCGTGCCGGTTAAAGTGTAGGGGCCATAAGAAACGCAAGTTGTTGAAAGTGCATTAAGATTGGCCACGGTAGTCCAAGTTCCTACACCACCGGTGGCTGATTGTTCAACCAATAGAACGCAACCTGTTGGTGTTGCGGTAGTTTTCGCAACAAAGGTAAGTTGGTCGGGCGTTCCCGAAAAAAACACCTGGTAAGAATCATCTACCGGTCCGGCCGCAGGCGCATTCATTTGACCGCCATTAGTTGTGGAACAGGCAAACGCGGACAGGTAAGACCCGGTTCCCGAATCGGTCCATCCAGTGGGGGTTGTATTCCAGGTTGTTCTGGTCAACGGCAAAGTCGCCTGACTCCAACTTAAAGTTGAAAGCAACAACAAAAATAACGTAATCTTGAGTTTCATAGCGAACGTGGTATTTTGAAGGTAGGTATCTTGCATTGGGTTGTCTTTCTTGCTATTCTTAGAAAAATTTGAACCCACAAATCTATACTTAATTTACTTTATTTCAATATTTTCGCATTACTAAATTATCAACAAAACATCAGAAAATCTAGCGCGTTACGCCATGTCAGAACCCCTTACCTATCAACAAGTTAAGCAAAAAATGGAGGCGTATTGCGCTTACCAGGAA
>JAKQJQ010000305.1 GCA_029561105.1 Bacteroidota bacterium | reverse complement strand
TTGCGCGATGGTACCCCGATCGTCATAATCGAATCCGAGCCTGTTCGCATAAAAATTAAGTACCGTGTTCACCGGCGAAATGTCAAAGGCGATGCGCTTGCCATCGTGTTCAAACGATACATTCGAGAATCCGCCAAGGTTTAGGCAATAGTCGTAATCTGCAAATAGTATCCGGTCGCCAATCGGTACCAAAGGCGCGCCTTGTCCGCCGAGTTGTACATCCTCCACACGGAAATCACAAACTACGGTTTGCCCGACGAGCTTCGCGATTTCGGGTAAATTGCCAATCTGCAACGTGAATCCGTTTTGCGGCTGGTGTAAAATCGTATGCCCATGCGAACAAACCGCATCGAGGTTCTCAATATGGTTTTGATCAATGAAAACGCCAATAGTTTTTCCTAAAAGGTTTGTGTAATCGCGATTGAGGTCTTGCAGTTCGGCATCAGAAAAATCCACAGCGTTTTTCAATCGATTGACCCAATCATGAGTGTAAGGAACGGTTTGGGTTTCGAGAATTTCAAACGTCCAATGGCCATCGTTTATAGCAAAAAGCAGGTGCGCGAGGTCGATTCCGTCGAGCGATGTTCCAGACATCACACCAATCACATTATAGTTTGATTTTACCATGGCTTATTTTGCGAAATCGTTTGAAATTACCGTTTAATATCATACATTTGGGCACCAAAATTAAACAAACAAGTAACACTATTTTAATAAAAATATGGATTTTAATCTTACCGAGGAGCACGTAATGATTCAGCAGGCGGCACGCGATTTTGCACAGGCCGAATTGTTGCCAGGAGTAATTGAAAGGGATGAACATTCCAAGTTTCCAACCGAGCAGATCAAAATGATGGCCGACCTCGGATTTATGGGTATGATGGTGGATCCAAAATACGGAGGTTCTGGCCTGGACAGCGTGTCTTACGTATTGGCGATGACCGAAATCGCCAAAGTCGATGCATCGGCGGCCGTGGTGATGAGCGTAAACAATTCACTGGTTTGCGCCGGACTCGAAAAATATTGTAACGAAGAACAGAAACAGAAATACCTCGTACCACTGGCCAAAGGCGAAGTGATTGGTGCGTTTTGTTTGTCTGAGCCCGAAGCCGGTTCGGATGCGACTTCGCAAAAAACAACCGCGATTGACAAAGGCGACCATTACCTCATGAACGGCACAAAAAACTGGATCACCAATGGCGCGACGGCATCCACTTATATTGTCATCGCTCAGACTGATATAGAAAAAGGACACAAAGGCATCAACGCGTTTATCGTAGAGAAAGGCTGGGCCGGTTTTGAAATAGGGCCAAAGGAAAAGAAAATGGGTATCCGGGGATCAGACACGCATTCGCTGATGTTCACCGACGTAAAAGTTCCAAAGGAAAATCGTATCGGAGCTGATGGTTTCGGGTTCAATTTTGCCATGGCTGTTCTCAACGGCGGTCGTATCGGGATTGCTTCTCAGGCATTGGGAATTGCTACCGGTGCTTACGAGCTGGCACTCAAATATTCAAAGGAACGCAAGGCTTTTGGCAAGGAAATATCGAAACACCAGGCCATTGCATTCAAGCTTGCCGATATGCATGTGAACATCATGGCGGCCAGATTGCTTTGCCTCAAGGCAGCTTCAGAGAAAGACCAAGGACTGGATATTTCTGAATCGGGAGCTATGGCCAAATTGTATGCCTCGCAAGTAGCAATGGATACCACGGTCGAAGCGGTGCAAATTCACGGCGGAAACGGATACGTGGCCGAATACCACGTTGAACGAATGATGCGCGATGCTAAAATTACGCAGATTTACGAGGGAACTTCGGAGATTCAGAAAATTGTGATTTCGAGGAGTATCCTGAAAGACTAATATTGTTAGCGTACAAATGATAGTCCTGGGTTTTTACCGGGACTTTTTTATTGGTTGACAGTTAACATTTGAGGTAGTATTTCTGCCATGACTTGTCGGTTAGGATTTGTAGATTGTCTCTGGGGAGGGGTTGCTGCGGTCCCTACGAAATCCATATATTTCCGCGTTGTAGAAAATCTGTATCTTTTCACAAAAAAAAGATTGGTTCGAAAACGCCGATGAAGCAGCTCTTTTTTTTACTTTTATTTCATGTATGAAGAACTCAAATATTGGTATCTCCGTGACCATAAGCTGTTCCGTGCACTGAGCTTTTCCCAGATCAAGCAATTGTGCATCATAGTTGGGTTCAAGAAAGCCAAAAAAGGGGAAATTATTTATTTCTCGGCTTCAGAAGTGCCTCGGATTTTTCTGCTCAAAAGAGGCAGCATCAAAATCGTTTCGGTGGATGACGACGGCAACGAAACCATTAAGGACATCATCCAGAAAGGCGATTTGTTTGGCGAATTGACACTCGAAAAAGACGCCCAGGTCAATGAATATGCAAAAGTACTTACCGATGAGGTGTCAATCTGCAGTTTCCTGATGTCGGACTTTGAAGATTTGCTATTGCGAAACCCAAGCCTGGCGCTTTCGTATACCAAGTTCGTGGGATTAAAGATGAAACGCATCAAAAACAATTATGCCAACCTCGTTTCTAAGGATGCCAAAACCCGTTTGCGGCAATTCCTTATCGATTGGGGCGAAAATGAAGGCAAACGCGAAGGCGATCGCGTGACCATAGAAAACTACCTTACCCAGAATGACATCGCCCAGATTATCTGTACTTCACGCCAAACGGCTACCCAACTGCTCAGCGAAATGGAGGCATCGGGAACCATTATTTACAACCGCAAGGAAATCATCATTGCCGACCTGAACAAACTCTAGTTCAGGTTTTTTCGTACCTAATGTAAAGTAGCCGACAATTGCCCGCCGGACGCCCCTTTACCTTTGCCAAAGAAATTAATCTTAAAATTTTTTGACAATGAAAAAACAAATCATCGGTTTATTGGTCGTCTTTACCATGACGGTCACATGGGCACAAAACCAAAGCAAACGCATCGAGCAATTTAACCTGGACGGGAAAGTCGCCATCATGGGATACGATCCGGTTACTTATTTCAAAGGCAAGCCAGAGCAGGGAAAGAAAGAACTTTCGGCGATTCATCAAGGTGTAGTTTATTATTTTTCGACTACGGCAAACAAAGAAGCTTTTACCAAAAACCCAACAAACTATGAACCGCAGTATGGTGGTTGGTGCGCCTACGCGATGGGATCCAGCGGAGAAAAAGTCGAAATCAATCCCGAAACTTTTAAAATCGTCGATGGCAAATTATACTTATTCTACAATGCTTTTTTCAACAACACGCTCAAAAGCTGGAACAAACAAGAAGCAACGCTCAAAGCCAAAGCCGATGCCAACTGGAAAAAATTCATAAAATAAGCCTCATGCAAAACACACTCCTCTGGATGGCCAGGCTCGCAGTGGCCATCATCCTTTTGCAAACCCTGTTTTTTAAGTTTACCGCCGCCCCCGAAAGCGTTTACATCTTCACAAAAATGGGTGCCGAACCCTACGGGCGCATCGGGTCTGGCGTCATAGAACTCATCACCGCCATCCTTGTGCTGATTCCAAGAACCACTGTTTTTGGGGCACTGATAGGAGCCGGAACCATGCTGGGCGCTATCCTTTCGCACCTGTTTGTTTTGGGTATCGAAGTAGCAAATGACGGCGGAACCTTATTTGTTTTGGCCACGGTAACATTTTTTTGTTGTATCTTTCTGCTGTTCCAAAACAGGCAAAGACTCCCCAATTTAATTAAATTGAAATTTTAAATGTTATTACCTACAATCCATCACAGCCTGAATGAATTGATTGGCGTATTGCGTCAATTACCCGACGCGGACTATTCCAAACCTTGCCTGCAACTCAGCAATGCCACAATTGGCGAACATACGCGGCACATAATAGAAATGTACCAATGCCTGCTCAACCAATACGATAGCGGCATCGTCAATTATGACCTGCGCAAACGCGACACCCGAGTTCAGACCCAAACCCAATTGGCAATAATGGCCATCGTTGGCGTGCTCGATTCTATCGACAGGCCCAACAAAAAATTAGAGTTGCAACAACGCGTCGATGGCGAGCCCATCCGCATCGAAAGCAATTATTTTCGCGAACTGCTTTACAACCTCGAGCATTGCATCCACCATCAGGCATTAATCAAAGTAGCTTTGGTGGGTCACAACGGTTTGCAGGTGAGTGACCATTTTGGCGTAGCGCGCTCTACCATTGAATACCGCAACCAATGTGCACAGTAAGTTTCGTGCGCTGCGGCGATAAAACCATCCTCACTTCTAACCGTGACGAGGAAGTGTTGCGCCCGGCGATACCACCCAAAAACTATCGGGTCAACGGCAAGAACCTCGTGTTCCCGAAAGATCCACGTGCCGGAGGAACCTGGTTTGCCGTAGCCGAAAATGCCAACGTACTGGTGCTGCTCAATGGTGCTGCTCAAAAACACCATTGGGAACCACCGTATCGCAAAAGCCGCGGGCTTGTAGTACTCGATTTGATCAGCAATGAATCACCTTTGCAAACTTGGGAGAAGATCGATCTGGATAAAATCGAACCGTTCACACTAGTGCTTTACGAGCAGGCCAAATTGTTCCAGTTGCGTTGGGATGGTGTGCAAAAAGAAACCACGGCGCTGGCCGTCACGCGCAATTATGTGTGGTCTTCATCGACACTATATCCCGAAGCAGTTCGCGAACAACGGGCCGGTTGGTTTTATCATTTCCTGGAAACCAAACCGCAGGTGACCGAGACCGAAATGTTCGATTTTCACCGTTATACCGAAAATGACGACCAACAGCATGGCTTGGTCATCAACCGCGACGATAAGCTCAAGACACTCAGTATTACACAAGTTGTCCTTGAAAGAAATAAGGTGGCGTTGGTGCACCACGATTTGCTCGACCACCAAAAATCCGAACAAACCTTTACGATCGTTTAAACTTGAGACTATTTTTCCATAAACTGACCCATTGGGAATATTGGCCGTTTTACGTGGTGTACATTCCTGTCTATTTTTTGTGGGGCTATTACGCCTTGCGTGCGCGGTCAATCTTTTTCTTCAATGCGGTCAACCCGACAATCAAAAATGGTGGTTTCATCATGGAGTCCAAGAAGAGCATTTACAATTTGATTCCGCAGCGGTATTATCCCAAAACAGAGTTGATCAAGGCAGGAACTCCAATCGATTCGGTTTTAAAGGCTATTGCCGAGGCTAAAATCAGCTTTCCGTTGATTGTCAAGCCCGACATTGGTTTGCGCGGATCGGCCGTAAAGAAAATCCACAACACGAAAGAACTTCAGCACTACAGCGAGAAAGCCGATTTCGATTACCTCGTACAGGATTTGATTCCTTATGCCAATGAAATAGGCGTGTTCTACGTTAGGTATCCGAATGAAAAGCAAGGCCGCATCACCGGGATTGTGGCCAAGGAATTTCTGATTGTCACTGGCGACGGTGTCTCTACCCTGGCGCAATTGCTCAAAAAAGACCCGCGGCACGAAATGCAACTCCAAGCGCTCCGACGCGAATACGGGCAGCAACTCGATGCGGTATTGCCCAGTGGCGAGCAAGCCAACCTCGTGCCTTATGGCAACCACATCCGCGGAGCCAAGTTCATTGACTGCAGCCATTGGATCACACCCAAGCTCACGCAAGTCATCGATGAAATGTGCCTTCAGGTAAACGGTTTTCATTTTGGCCGCCTCGATTTGATGTACCACACTTTGGCCGATCTTGAAGAGGGGAAAAATTTTGCCGTCGTTGAACTCAATGGCGCCGCGAGCGAGCCCACACATATCTATGACCCCAAACATTCACTGTTTTTTGGTTGGAAGGAATTGTTGCGGCACATCCGATACATGTATGAAATCAGTGCAGCCAATCACAAACTCGGGCATCCGTATTTG
>JAKQJQ010000277.1 GCA_029561105.1 Bacteroidota bacterium | reverse complement strand
AGCTTTTTTATTCAAAGCAGCGCTAAGTTCCATTGAAATGGCAGAACGCTCCATTTTGAGTTTGCCCGACATGGTCTCGATGACGACAGTCGTTTCTGCGAGTTCGGCAATCTTGCCATGGATACCGCTTTTGGTGACGATGCGGTCACCGGCTTTAAGTTCAGACTCGAACTGTCTCTCGTTTTTGGCTTTTTTCTGTTGCGGACGGATCATGAAAATATAGATCACTACTGCCATGAGTCCGAATTGGATATAAATGCTATAATCTCCCATAGGTATTTAATTGTTATGCCGTTATCCGGCTGTTGTGATTTGTGCTTTGATGGTGAGTATTTCCTGACGGCTTTGGGTATTGGTGGTCAGGGTGACTGTTTTGGTTTGGTATCCGGTTTTACCGGCTGAATTGAATTTTACTTTGATGGTGCCCGTTGCGCCCGCAGCAATCGGCTCGCGTGGAAACTCAGGAACCGTGCAACCGCAAGAACCTACGGCATTGGAGATGTAAAGCTCGGTGGCGCCGGTGTTTTTGAATACAAAATCGTGCTCTACCTGCTCGCCTTGGGTGATGGTCCCGAAATCATATTGCTGTTCTGTAAAGGTCATGACGGGCAATACGCCGTTGGTTGCGGGTTTGTCTTCGTCTTTGCACGAAAACATTGCCAAAGTGACTATAAATAAAAATAACGCTTTTTTCATGTTTCTGTTTTAGGTTAAAGCAATCCCCTACCCGTTTTGAGGATTTTTTTGTCGTTTTGGAATTCCTTGACCAGGTTGTCTAGGATTCCGTTGATAAAGATGCTGCTTTTGGGCGTCGAATATTCTTTGGCGACTTCGAGGTATTCGTTGATGGTTACTTTTACGGGAATCGATGGGAATTTGAGGAACTCGCAGATGGCCATCTTTAAAATGATGGTGTCGATTTCTGCGATGCGCTCGGTGTCCCAATTGGGTGTTTTATCGATGTACTCTTTGGCGAGCTCGGTTTCATTGAGGACCGTCTTTTTGAAGAGGTTGCTC
>JAKQJQ010000274.1 GCA_029561105.1 Bacteroidota bacterium | reverse complement strand
TTATTATTGGCGATTGCCTTTGGCGTAAAGTTAAGCTCACCCGGCCCCATTATTTTTAAGCAACGCCGCTATGGCTTAGATGGTAAACAAATTAACGTCTATAAATTTCGCTCAATGACGACATGCGAAGATGGTGTTGACGTGGTGCAGGCCACCAAAGACGATGCGCGCATAACGCCTTTTGGCGCATTTTTACGCAAAACCTCACTGGATGAATTGCCGCAATTCTTTAATGTCATTCAAGGCTCGATGAGCATTGTTGGCCCACGCCCGCACGCGGTGGGACATAATGAAATGTACCGCAAACTCATTAAAGGCTATATGATTCGCCACAAAGTCAAACCAGGCATCACAGGTTGGGCCCAAGTAAGTGGTTTTCGCGGCGAAACCGAAACCTTAGACAAAATGCAAACACGCATTGAGTACGATATTGATTATCTGCGCAATTGGAGCCCGCGGCTCGACATTTACATTATGCTAAAAACGCTGTGGGTCATCATCAAAGGCCAAGACAATGCCTATTAAAGAAAGGCCTCTTCGTATTTTAGCTGGCTGTGGCTTTTTTATCATGCTGGCATTGCTATTTATTGGCGGCCACCAACCGGCCTCGGGGCACCTATTTACCCCGCCTTGGGACAAAGTCGCGCATTTCTGCTTTTTTGCTACACTCACCTTACTTGGCGCGATAGCTTTTATCAAACTGCCATTGCCACTACTTGGCATCATAGTGATTTCGCTGGGAGGTGCTGACGAAATTCATCAGCTTTTTGTGCCTGGCCGTCATGCTGGTTTAGATGACTTGGCTGCAGATGTGACTGGTTGCGTGCTAGCCTTGTTGGTGGCCTTTTGGTTACGTAGGCAACTGATTTTATATTTCAAACAAGCGTAAATCGCTCCGAGAAAAAAATAATGCTCCGGAAGCCTTTATCTATAAGGCTTCCAGAGCATCAAAAAAGGTTTGGTTAAATTCTAGCTAAAATAACACGTTCATTTCACAAGCAATCCAT
>JAKQJQ010000268.1 GCA_029561105.1 Bacteroidota bacterium | reverse complement strand
CCGACGGCTACTACCGCAATTTGTATTACTCTCAGTTTTTGGTTGCCGACAACCCCAAAATTTGAGAAATTATGTTTAATTTCGCTAACTGAAAAATCACAAAGACACTTATTTAAATATGAAATGAGCCTTTTGGCGACCCGAGCGTAGCGAACAGGCAAAGCAATTACATCTTTTTCCAATTAAAAATATAATCTAAAAAATGAAATACGATTTAATAGTTTTAGGAAGTGGGCCGGGCGGATATGTAGCTGCCATACGCGCCTCGCAACTGGGTATGAAAACGGCCATCATCGAGCGTGAAAACCTCGGAGGGATTTGTCTCAACTGGGGTTGCATCCCAACCAAAGCGCTACTCAAGTCGGCGCAGGTTTTTGATTACCTCAAGCACGCTTCCGACTACGGATTGACCGTTCCCTCATTCGACAAAGATTTCGGCGCAGTCATTTCGCGTTCTCGCGGTGTGGCTGATGGCATGAGCAAAGGCATCCAGTTCCTGATGAAAAAGAACAAGATCGACGTGATCGAAGGTACCGGAAAACTCAAACCAGGAAAAAAACTAGACGTGAAAGCCGCCGACGGCACCACCACCGAATATTCGGCAGATCATATCATCATTGCAACCGGCGCACGTTCGCGCGAATTACCCAACTTGCCGCAAGACGGGAAAAAGGTAATCGGTTACCGCCAGGCGATGAATTTGCCCACGCAACCCAAATCGATGATCGTCGTAGGTTCGGGCGCGATTGGCGTAGAGTTCGCGCACTTTTACAACGCTATGGGAACCGATGTGACCATTGTAGAATTCATGCCCAATATTGTTCCGGTAGAAGATGAGGACATCTCCAAACAAATGGAGCGTTCGATGAAAAAAGCGGGCGTCAAAATCATGACCAATGCCTCGGTCGAAAAAATCGACACTTCTGGCACTGGTGTTAAAGCTACCGTGAAAACCGCCAAAGGCGAAGAAACGCTCGAGGCCGAGATTTTACTTTCGGCGGTAGGCATCAAAACCAACATTGAAAATATTGGGCTCGAAGAAGTGGGCATCGCGGTAGATCGCGACAAAATCCTCGTGAATCCTTATATGCAAACCAATATTCCGGGTTATTACGCTATTGGCGATGTCACTCCGGGACAGGCTTTGGCGCACGTGGCTTCGGCCGAAGGCATTTTGTGCGTCGAGAAAATCGCAGGCTTACACGTAGAACCAATTGATTACGGAAACGTTCCGGGTTGTACCTATGCCACTCCAGAAATTGCATCGGTTGGTTTGACCGAAAAACAAGCCAAAGAAAAAGGCTACGAACTTAAAATCGGGAAATTTCCTTTTACGGCTTCAGGAAAAGCAAAAGCGGCAGGAACACCCGACGGTTTTGTAAAAGTTATTTTCGATGCCAAATACGGCGAATGGCTTGGCTGCCACATGATTGGTGCCGGCGTAACCGATATGATTGCCGAGGCAGTAGTAGCGCGCAAACTCGAAACTACCGGACATGAAATCCTCAAAGCAATCCACCCACACCCAACGATGAGCGAGGCTGTGATGGAAGCGGTTGCTGATGCGTATGGCGAAGTAATCCATCTATAGATTTAAGAAAATTGAATTTCGATGTCTCACTTTTGACTTTCGACTTTTGACTTTCGACTTTCGACTTAAACTTTAAACTATCCGTTTGTGTAAGCAGGCGGATTTTTTTTGCGCTATGACCAATCGATTTAATTATGTTAAAATCAAAAATACCGGCCATAGTTGGTTTCATCTAAAATTTTGTCACTCGTAGTTTATTTAGTGCCTTAAAACAAACGCTTTTTTACGATTCAGCACCCCAAAAATTCTATTGTTAATTTTTAAAAATGCTTGTTAAAACCACAGTAGATTTGTCGCTCTAAACAAGCAAATTATGACAACATTTTTATCAGATTACTGGTGGATATTCCCCATTTTGGTGGGTATTGTATTTTACAAATTCGTACTTCGCGTTTTTTTTGGAATGGTGATCGTTCCCGAAGACAAGATTGGTCTGGTGACCAAAAAATTCGTTTTATTCGGCTCGGATCGATCGCTTCCCGATGGCCGCATTATCGCCACCAAAGGCGAAGCCGGCTTCCAGGCGCAGACGCTCGCGCCGGGATTGTACTGGATGATGTGGATCTGGCAATACAGTGTCGATATGACCGCATTTACGATTATCCCGGAAGGCAAAATCGGGCTCGTGCTCAGTAAGGACGGCAAGGAAATCCCCACCGGACGCATCCTGGCGCGTAAGGTAGCCAGCGACAATTTCCAGGATGCAACGGCTTTCCTTGACAACGGCGGGCAAAAGGGTCGGCAAAGTGCGTTCATTACCACGGGTTCATACCGCATCAACACCTTCTTATTTGAAATCATCGTCGCCGACCAGGTCAAGATATACGAGAACATGATTGGGATTGTGACCGCGCTCGACGGCGAACCGATTCCGATTGGGCAAATCGCCGGAAAGTATATTGAAGGACATAACAATTTCCAGGATTTCGACGAATTCCTCGACAAAGGCGGAAACCGCGGATTACAGCCGCAAGTCATGCTCGCCGGGTCATACTACATCAATACCTGGGGTATCCAAATCGAGCAGAATCCGATGACCGATGTACCGATTGGTTACGTAGGCGTTGTGATTTCGTACATCGGGGAAGACGGCAAAGACGTCACCGGAGACACTTTCAAACACGGAAACATCGTCTCTAAAGGCCAACGCGGCGTTTGGATGGAACCGCTGGGTCCCGGAAAATACGCGCTCAACAAATACACAACCAAACTCGAAGCCGTTCCCACTACCAACCTGGTATTGAACTGGGCCAACGCCAGAAGCGAATCGCACGACCTCGACAAAAACCTGTCTACCATTACGGTTCGGTCTAAAGATGGTTTCCCATTCAACCTTGACGTGGCGCAAATCATCCACGTTCCGGCCAACGAAGCGCCAAAAGTTATTGCGCGTTTCGGCAGCATGACCAACCTGGTGTCGCAGGTGCTAGAGCCTACCATCGGCAACTATTTCAGGAACTCGGCGCAGGACAGTGATGTGATCTCGTTTTTAAGTACGCGTAAGGAACGCCAGGAATCGGCCAAGAACCACATCCGCGAAGTCCTTGACGAATACAACGTGAACGCCGTGGATACCTTGATTGGCGATATCGTTCCGCCAGACTCGCTCATGAAAACGCTTACCGACAGAAAGATCGCAGAAGAGGAACAAAAGACTTACCAGACGCAAAAAATGGCGCAGGAACAACGCCAAGGCGTAGAAAAAGAAACCGCAATTGCCGATATGCAGAAAGAAATCGTAAAAGCTTCCCAAAGTGTCGAAATCGCGCAACGCACCGCCGACGCTACGGTTAAAAAAGCCGAAGGTGATGCCACGAGCCTCAAACTCAATGTAAATGCCGAAGCCGAAGCGACCAAGATGCGCGCCAACGCAGAAGCCGAGGCTACCAAAGCCCGCGCAGGTGCACAGGCCGAAGCCACCAAAATGAACGCAAGCGCCGAAGCCGAACGCATTTCTAAAACCGGTCTTGCCGAAGCCGAAAAAATCATGGCCATCGGTAAATCGACTGCCGAAGCTTATGAATTGCAGGTTTCTGCGATGGGTGGCGACAACTTTACCAAATACAAAATCACCGAGGAAATTGGCAAAGGACAAATTAAGGTAATCCCCGAAGTACTCATCACCGGAACCAATGGATCCGAAGGCGGAATCAGCGGGCTCTTAGGCATGAAACTCATGGAAATGATGGATGCCAAAGCCGCGCCTCCGGATCAAAAAAAGAAATAAGGAACACCTGTTAAAAATCCGTTTGTAACAACAAGCGGATTTTTTTGTACGCTAATTTTATATCTTTAAAAAAAATTGCCGCCAGACATTAGGAAACAAACCTTAGATATCGGCGCATTGGTGCGAAAATCGGTAATGAAATCCAGCATCGGCAATCGCACTGGCAATCAACGTTTGTTTGCTCTCGACAGATTTAGGTGCGCAAAGTGACCCGGAATCATAACAATGTCCAGGTGCAGAAAATCGCAATTGTCCATTTATAAAACAAAGATTGATGAATACCATTCAGAAAACCACCGCGCTCCTATTATTGATATCGCTTGTTGGTTGCAATTCGGCAGACAAAAAAACAGCCGATTCGGGCCAATCAGGCGACCTTTCCAAATACCAGCCGAAGGAATATGTAGAGGTCAAGCATCCCGACTGGAGCAAAAACGCCACGATCTACGAAGCCAACATCCGCCAGTTCACTCCAGAAGGAACATTCAAGGCATTCGAGGCGCACTTGCCACGCATCAAGGCGATGGGCATCGACATCATTTGGCTCATGCCGATCCACCCGATTGGCGTGGAAAAGCGAAAAGGAACACTCGGCAGCTACTACTCTGTTAAGGATTACTACGGCATCAACCCTGAATTTGGTACGAAGGAAGATTTCAAGCACCTTGTGGATAAAATCCACAGCATGGGCATGTACATTATCGTGGATTGGGTGGGCAACCATTCGTCCTGGGACAACCCGCTGGCCAAGGAACATCCCGATTGGTATTCTAAAACGCCCGAAGGCCACTTCCAGCCTACGCCTTGGTACGATTGGGATGACGTCATCGACTTTGATTACGACAACCCCGAACTGCGCAAGTACATGACCGATGCGCTCGTGTATTGGGTCAAGAACTTCGACATTGACGGCTACCGCTGCGACACGGCAGGCTTTATCCCAACCGATTTCTGGGACAATGCCCGCGCCGAAATGGATGCCGTGAAACCGGTATTTATGCTCGGCGAATGGGAGTCGCGTGATTTGCACGTGCATGCTTTCGACATGACCTATTCGTGGACACTTTGGGAAAAAATGGCTGCCGTAACGCGAGACCACAAACCGTTGGGCGGACTCATAGAATATATGGCGCACGATGTAAGTACATTTCCGCGCGACGGCTATCGCATGACTTTTACCGACAACCACGACATGAATTCCTGGAACAAGAACCAGATCGAGAATTTCGGTGACGGATTGCAGGCTTCGATGGTATTGTGCGGCACGGTCAATGGGATGCCACTTGTTTACGGCGGACAGGAAGCAGGGCTTGACCGCTCGCTGAAATTCTTCGACAAGGATTTGATTGATTGGAGTAAAATGCCTTATGAAGCCTTGTTCAAGAAACTCTTCGATCTCAAGCACCAAAACCACGCGTTGTGGAACGGTAAGGAAGGCGGCGTGATGATCCGGATTTTCAATGACAAACCCGAACAGGTGATTTCATTTTCGCGCAGTATGAAAGACGACCAGGTCATTTCAATCATCAATTACAGTGCGGCGAGCGCCGTTGTTAAGCTTGATTCGAAATACCAGAAAGGCAAATTCAAGGAACTTTTTACCGGAAAAGAAATAGAACTTAAAGGCAACGACACTTTCACTTTAGAACCTTGGAAATATTTGGTTTTGGTAAAATGATTTAATTGTGACGCGAAGATGCGCGAAATTTCACAACACAGATTCCACAAATTACACAGATTGTAACTCAAAAAATCTGTGTAATTTGTGGAATCTGTGTTGTGAATTTCGCGCGTCTTCGCGTCACAATGAAATCATTTTACCAAAACCAAATACTTCCAAGGTTCTAAAGTGAAAGTGTCGTCACCTTTGAGTTCCATTTCCTTTCCGGTAAAAAGCTCCTTGAATTTCCCCTTTTGATATTTCGAATCAAGCTTAACAACGGCGCTCGCCGCACTGTAATTGATAATTGAAATTACCTGGTCGTCTTTCATACTGCGCGAAAACGAAATCACCTGTTCGGGTTTGTCATTGAAAATCCGGATCATCACGCCGCCTTCCTTAC
>JAKQJQ010000235.1 GCA_029561105.1 Bacteroidota bacterium | reverse complement strand
TAAAATCCCCTTGATTGAGGTCACGTTAAGCGGAAATTCAAGAAAAACGTGCATCAGACTCAAAGAACTCAACACAATAAAGCCCACCTTGAAATTATAGAGGTACAAGGCTACGCTTGCCAACCAAATAAAAAGAATAGTTTTAGATTTAGATCGGGACAGGTTTTTGTTCCAACCGATTACCGACGTTTTTGAAAACCAGTTCAGGTAATGATAAGTGTAGGCAAAAGCCAAAAATATCTGCACTTTGATTGCAATCTGTGAAAAAATGTTGAATTCGCCGGTACCACCTAAAAATGCTACTGCCTTGAGATTCACCGCGCCGAATCCGCTGTCTATGTAAGATGTCTTGGTGTAGTCGCGCATCGTGAAATATTCGCTGGGTTCAATATGGCTCATAGCGATAATGACGGGTGCCAAAATAAGCAGTACGATGGCTACTACGCCAGCCTTGTTTCTGGATTGCATGGTTCCGTAAAGCATGAACAAAAGCGTAAAGCAATAAACATGTACCACCGTTGGTAAGAAAAAAAGCACCGCGATTGCGAACATGGGCAGGTAATACAACAACGGAATGGCAATCACTATGCTTGCCACAAAAAATAACAGCAGATGGTATCGGTTTTTGAAATGGATCAGACCCACTGCAAACAGCAATGAAACCAGTAAGATCTCGTCACTGTATCCTTGCAGGAATTGGCTAAAGTCGACAATAAAACCTGCGGGTTTCTCGCCGGTGAATTCTTTAGCATTAAAGAAGAACGGTAATGATATCAATAAACCGAAACCCACCAGTATCCAAATCCATTGCTTGTTCTTTACAAAATAGCTTTTTTCCCTGAGCCAATTAATTTCGGTCAGGTAATGCAGCGGCCCCAGTAAAACGTACGAGAAAATAAACAACCCGAACGGCACATTGAACGCAAGTGCCAATGAAATAATAATGAGCAGCACGTTGATCAAATCGATGTCTTTGGTATTCATTGTAGTTGGTTTTTATAATCAAATCGCATTTGCGTCGGGGGATGACCATTTGCATTGATGCATTCGCGGTAGCCATAGGTTGACGGATGCCTTTTCCTGTTTGGATATTAAAACTTGGTTTTTGCGATTTTGTCGTGCACTTTAAGTGTTTCCATAAGCGCGGCCGTAGCGTACCAAACCGTTAGGTCGGCCTCGAGCAATTTGGCTTTCACCGCCGGATCCGAATCGACAAGTGCCTGGGCTGCCTCAACAGTATCCACATTGAACACAAAAATACCGCGGTAATTTTTGCTGTTGGCCATGAATGGTCCGGCTACGACGAGTTTACCTTCCTTGGCGAGTCGATTGATATTGGCCATGTGTCCCTGGAATGCAACAGTAGTTTCCTCTTTGCTGGCAGTGGTATTGCTACCGGTCTTTAGCAAGCAGAAGACATATTTTTTCATGCCGTATTCATCGGCACCGACCGATTTGGCCAGCGCTTCATCAAAAGTGGTTTCTTGTGAAAAAGCTATTTGGCAACAGCAAAACACGGCGAGGAGGAATAGAATATGTTTCATAAGGGATTGGTTTAAAATCAAAAATAATTATTAATGAGTGATGTTTTACAACTCATCCGTAAAATTCCACAGTTGGGTTGCTAAATATTTTATAGTTTTAGCCTGCGAAATACATTTGCCTAACAAAATCAATCAAAACACTTCATGAAAACAATCTTTACCTTACTATTCTTTTTGTCGACTGCGGCAATTTTTTCGCAAAACACGATTTCGGGCATCGTGGTAGACCAAAAAAACAAACCCGTAGCCGGTGCCAATGTTTACCTCGACGGTACTTATGACGGTGGATCGAGCGATGAGGACGGAAGGTTTTCTTTTACCACGACAGAGACAGGCAACCAGACGTTGGTGGTGAGTTTCCTCATTTTCGAAACCTCCAAAACCTTGATCGATGTGGCCGATTTTAAGGACAGAACCATCAAAATGCGTGAAAGCGTCAATTCGCTTGATGCGGTAGAAGTAACCGCCGGTACAATGAATTCGGGCGACAAGGCGCGCGTATCGGTCCTGAAACCTTTGGATATTGTCACCACGGCAGGTTCGGCCGGAGACATCGTCGCGGCGCTCCAGACCTTACCCGGAACCCAAAGTGTGGGCGAAGACGGGCGGCTGTTTGTACGTGGCGGTGAAGCCGATGAAACCCAAACTTTTGTAGACGGAATCCGCGTAGCGCAACCTTATGGCGCCCAGACCAACAACCTTCCTACCCGTGGGCGTTTTTCGCCGTTTTTGTTCAGCGGGATTTCCTTTTCAACCGGCGGTTACTCGGCCGAGTACGGAGAAGCGCTTTCGAGTGTATTGCTTTTGAACACTGAAGACGATCCCAATCAAAATAAGACCGATATTGCCCTGATGACCGTAGGCTTGGGTTTGGGACACACCCAGAAATGGAAAAAAAGTTCGCTCAGCCTCAACACTTCCTATATCAATCTTGCGCCGTACCAGGCGGTGATCCCGCAGAATGTAGATTGGAACAAGCCGTACCAGTCGCTTTCTGGAGAATCGGTGTACCGCTACAATTTTGAAAACGGCACCTTTAAATTGTACGCTGCTTTTGATGCCGCGCAGTTCGACATCAATCAGGACGACATCAATACGTATCCCAGAAAGGTGCGTCTGAACCTCGACAACAACAATTTTTACCTCAATTCTTCTTACAAAGGCAATTTTGGCAGCTGGCAATTGACTGCCGGGCTTAGTTATGGTAACGGCCACAATGCCATTGAGATAGACCGGGACGATGTAGAGAACACAGAAAACGCCGCGCACCTCAAACTCAAATTGCGCAAAAGTTTATCTGATCGTTTCAAATGGTCATTCGGCGCCGATTATTTCATCACCAGTTACAATGAAACCTTCGACCCGAATCCCGGAATTATCAGAAGAAACGGTTATGATTCTAATATCGCAGCCTTTTATACCGAAGGCGATTTGATGTTTTCCAAGAAATTCGCAGCCAAGGTTGGCCTGCGTGCCTCGAACAGTGACTTGCTCAATGAAACCAGCGTTTCACCAAGGATTTCACTCGCCTATAAAGTGGCCAAGTACAGCCAGTTTTCACTCGCTTACGGAACTTTTTCGCAATTGCCAAGGGCCGATTATATCAAGTTTTCAAGGTTTCATCAGTTTGAAAGCGAAAATGCGGCGCATTACATCCTTAACTTCCAATACAACAAGAACAGGCAAACCTTTCGCGCCGAAGCCTATTACAAGGATTACGACAATTTGGTGAAGTTCAACAGTACTGATGTGAACAATGCGTCTTTTTTCTCTAACAATGGTTACGGATATGCGCAAGGATTGGATTTGTTCTGGCGTGACGGATACAATATCAAAAATCTGGAGTATTGGGTTTCGTACTCGTACATCGATACAAAAAGGAATTACAGAAATTATCCTACCGCTGTAACGCCAAGCTTTGTGGCCGATCATACCTTGTCTGTGGTGACCAAATATTGGATACAGGATTGGAAATCGCAACTCGGCCTGACCAACAGTTTCAGTTCTGGAAGGCCTTACGATAACCCAAATGTGTCGCAAAACAATCCGTCGCAATTCATGAACGGCAAAACCAAAACCTACAACAGCTTGAGCTTTAGTTGGGCGTATTTGCTCTCGCAGCAGAAAATCCTGTATTTCTCGATGTCTAACGTGCTGGGCACCCAAAATGTGTTTGGTTATCAATATGCAAACAGCCCCGATGCACTCGGGACCTACAACCGCCGCGAGATCATTCCCACAGCCGACCGTTTCTTTTTTGTTGGGTTCTTTTGGACGATTAGTGATAATAAGAAGGACAATCAGTTGAATAATTTATAGAGAAAAGTCGAAAGTGGAAAGTCGAAAGTGGAAAGCGAAAATGGAAAGAGAAAAGGAAAAGAGAATTGATGACTGTCTAATGAGCCGTGCGACTTTCGACTTTTAACTTTCGACTCACCCGTTTCAATTCATCCATCAAAATCAACAGTTCGGTAACGAACAATTTCAAATCGCAGATTACCCGCTTACTTTTGAATCATCAAATTTCAAAACCTTAGATATGAAAAAATTAATCCTTATCGCAATCCTTTCAATGGCTGGATTCGCACAGGCTCAGAACGTAAAACTCACCGTAGAGATGGCTGGTTTTGGCAGCAACGACGGGAAAGCCAAAGTGGGTTTGTACAATTCTGAAAGCAACTTCCTCAAAACCCCGATCAAGTCCATGGTCGTAGCAATCAAAGATGGTAAAGCCAAGGCGATTTTTGAAGGTCTTGAAAAAGGCGAGTATGCGGTTTCTATCTACCACGACAAAAATGGTAACGGTGTGCTTGACAAAAATATGATGGGTATTCCCAGCGAACCTTACGCTTCTTCAAACGGCGCCAAGGGATTTATGGGGCCACCGGCGTACTCGGATGCGAAATTTGCAATCCAATCCAATTCAATCGTAAAAATAAACATCAATAACTAACTAAAAATCAAACTCAAATGAAGAAAATTATCTTACTAGCAATCGTACTCGTGTCGGGCGTTATCCAAGCCCAAGGCAAATTCGAAGAAGGTATGAACAAAGCCTTTGCACTCTGGAAAGAAGGCAAAAGCGCCGAAGCTTCGGCGCTGTTTGAACGCATCGCTGCGGCCGAGAAAGGAAGTTGGTTGCCCAACTACTACGTGGCCTTGGTAAATACCACCACGTCGTTCATGACCAAAGACAAAGAACAGGTAAGTGCATTGCTCACCAAAGCTCAGGATGCCCTCGACGTAGAAATGGTCAAGGATCCCAACAACGCAGAAATATTGGTGATGCAAGCTTTGATTTATACGGGTTGGGTGGCGTTCGACCCCATGACCAACGGCATGAAACTTTCACCCAAGGTGATGGAAATGTATGACAAAGCATTGGCTATCGCTCCAGAGAATCCGCGTGCCGTGTATGGCAAAGCCGAATATGAAATCGGCGGGGCGAAATTTTTTGGGACCGATATCAAGCCCATGTGCGCCGAAGTTGACCGCGCCATAGCATTGTTCGAGAAATTTAAACCAGAAACGCCGTTCTCTCCAAAATGGGGATTGGAGCGCGCTTTAGAAGTGCAGAAAGAGTGTAAGAAGTAAGAAGCAAGACTGCTTCGCTGAAAGATATCGTACTGCTGTTCAGGTTGCCATAACGCGTTCGGGATTGTGTTCTCAACTTTTGACTTTCGACTTTTGACTTTCGACTAAATAGAAAACTATGAAATTTACCATCAGGGATTTTACCCTCGGCGTTATCCTGAGCTGTGCCATTTTTGTGGTGCTGCAATTCCTGAGTTTTCTGGGCGGACACGTCATTGCCTTCAATCAGTTCCTGCTCATCAATTTTGGATATACTGCTTTGTATACGTTCGCTTTACTTTTTGTGAACATGGCTTTATTCAGGTGGCTCGACCGGGTTTTTGAAAAGGATCGTTTTTCAAAGAAACGGCTGTTGTGGGGATTTTTAAGTTCGTTTGTGGTTTCATTGGCGGTCATATTCTTGTTGCGGGTTTTTGAGGATGTAGTGGTCGAACAGCGTCCGTTTGCTACCTTCCTTGCTCAGGAAACCGCCTCGAACTATATCGTGGCCACTTTACTGATGTTTTTCATTACGTTGTCATTCTACTCGTTCTACTTTTACAAGGCGTATCAGGAAAACAAAGTCAAACAACAGAAGATTATTGCCGGTACGGCCAACGCAAAATTCGAGACGCTCAAGAACCAGATCGATCCACATTTTCTGTTCAACAGCCTCAATGTGTTGAGTTCGCTGATTGAGGAAAACCCTGAAAATGCTCAGCGATTCACTACGTCATTGTCTAAAATCTATCGTTACGTATTGGAACAAAAAGACAAGGAACTCGTATCGGTAACAGAAGAACTGTCGTTTGCCCGCACGTACATGAACTTGCTCAAAATGCGTTTCGAGAACAGTCTTTTCTACGAACTGCCCGAAACCATTGGAAATCCCGATGCCAAAGTAGTGCCGCTTTCGTTGCAGTTACTACTTGAAAATACGGTAAAGCACAATGTGGTAAGTGAGCAACGGCCGCTGCACATCCGCATTTTTATCGAGGGCGATTACCTGGCCATACAGAACGATTTGCAGAAAAAAGACGTTTTACAAGACCGAAAAGGCGTAGGGTTGCAAAACATCGTTAACCGTTACGGCATCATCACGCACCGCAAAGTGCTCATTGAAGAAACGACGCAAAGTTTTACAGTCAAAATACCGATCCTAACCAAGCAGATTACCGTCATGGAAAATCCAACCGATTATAACGAAGATACGGCCTATTACCGCGCCAAAAAAAGGGTAGAGGAACTCAAGGGATTCTATGGTAACTTATTGTCTTACTGCACCGTCGTGCCGCTTTTAGTGTTCATTAACCTTCGGTATACGCCCGAATTTCAATGGTTCTGGTTTTCTGCCGGCGGTTGGGGATTTGGGGTGGCCATGCACGCCTTTAAGGTTTTTGGTTACGGTTCGCGCTGGGAAGACAGAAAGATACAGGAAATCATGAACCGCGAAGATCCGGATAAAAAATGGTCGTAATGGAAACAATAGAGAATTTCGAGCGCAAACAAGCCGAAGATCTTGTGCGCAAAAGGGTAAAAGCGGTGCGCAATCTTTACATCCATCTTTGCATTTATGCCGTCGGTGTTGCGATTTACATCGCTAAACGATACTATGGTGTTCAGTTTTTCAGGCCCGTTGGAGACATCAATACTTTCATTATGGTGATCTGGACCGTGATTGTCGTAATGGATATCGTTAAGGTTTTAGTAGTCTCTGTGGTTTTTGGTAAAAAATGGGAGGCACGAAAAATAAAAGAACTCACACAGAATAAAGAACAAAAGCAAATCTGGAAATAATGGAAAGCAACTATCAAAGCGAAGAGCGCTATTTCAAGGCGAAAAAGCGGGTGGAGGAGATCAAGGGATTTTACGGTAACCTGGCTTCTTACATTGTGGTCAATATCGGGTTATTGGTACTCAACCTGGTTACTTCACCGGGGCACTTGTGGTTTTATTGGCCCATGATCGGTTGGGGAATCGGTGTGATAATCCACGGCATGAAAGTGTTCAATTATATGCCGTTCCTGGGTCAGGATTGGGAACAACAAAAAATCCGCGAGATCATGGAGAAAGAAAAGCAACAAAAAGGCCACTACAAATAACCTGTCGATCATGAGAAAATATAGCAAATACAATTTTGAGGAAGAAGAACTACTGCGCAACAACCCCGACCCAAATTACGTGAGTGCTTACCGTCGCATGAAACGCATCAAGGCGTTCTACGTGCATTTGTTCATATATGTCTTGGTCAATGCGCTGTTGATTGCCGTAAATTGGATCGAAAATTCCAGTGAGGGCCAAGAGTTTTGGCGATGGCAGACCTTTTCTACTGCCTTGTTCTGGGGCGTGGGTTTGGTTGGGCACGGCTTGTCTGTTTTTAACTCGAATTTCCTGTTTGGGAGCAACTGGGAGCAGCGCAAAATCGCGCAGTTGATGAAAAACCAACGCGAAGAGAAATGGGAATAGACACTTCGGTCAATCTCGTTCCGACCCAAACCGTTTAGCATTTGATTGCTACATTTGCCACCAACCAACCCAATTGACCATGACCACCATTATCATAGAAGATGAAAAACCCGCTGCCAGGTTACTCGGCCGCAAGCTCGAGAAACTCGGTGTTACCGTAAGCACCATGCTGCATTCGGTTCAGGAAGCCAAAGGCTGGTTTTTAGAAAACGAACATCCTGATCTAATTTTCCTTGACATCCAGCTATCCGATGGCTTGTCTTTCGAGATTTTCGAGTCCATAGACATCAAAAGTGCCATCATCTTCACAACGGCTTATGATGAGTATGCGCTCCGGGCTTTCAAACTCAATAGCGTCGATTACCTGCTCAAGCCCATAGATGAGGACGACCTTGAAACCGCCGTTACCAAATTCAAACAACGGCTGCCCAAACAAGAATCACTGCAACTCGATTTCGAGGAAATCCGGCGCATGCTCTCCAACCCGTTTGAGAAAGTTTACAAGCAGCGTTTTACCGTAAAAATAGGGCAACACCTCAAGGTGATTTCCATCTCAGAAATCGAATGTTTTTTTAGTGAAAACAAAGGTACCTATTTGCACACTTCAGACAACCGCGATTACCTGATCGAGTCGACACTCGAAGTTTTAGAGCACGAATTGGACCCTAAAAAATTCTTCAGAGTCAGCAGGAAATTCATCGTTCCGCTGCAAGCCATCAAGGAAATCGTGCTCTACAGCAACTCGCGATTAAAGGTCATTTTACCCACTTATAAAGACGATGAGGTGATCGTAAGCCGCGAAAAAGTATCCGACTTTAAAAACTGGCTCGGTTGATTTTTAATT
Source organism: Bacteroidota bacterium (assembly GCA_029561105.1). GTDB lineage: Bacteria > Bacteroidota > Bacteroidia > Flavobacteriales > Flavobacteriaceae > Flavobacterium. The sequence goes on along the minus strand of JAKQJQ010000235.1, from coordinate 3,002 downwards.
TCAATAATGAAGTCATGTAATGGTTTTTAAATGACTCGAAATTAAAACATTAAATATTTCTTATAGATTATTTCTATGAGCCGTTTTTAGCCTATTTTGACAACCGATGCAGCGTAAAAGTCATCGCCGTCAACAAAAAGAAAGCCATCACCTGATGGGTAAGACCAAGCCAAACCGGAACCGCATAAAGCAACGTAAAAACACCCAAGCCAAATTGCAGGAACACCAAAACCAAAAGTGCGAGCAGCCCATTTTTTTGTTCCTGGCGCAAGTCGTGATTTTTGCTTTTAACAAACAATAGCAAGATCATCCCCACTACAAAATAAGCCAAGGTTCGGTGTATAAATTGTACCCCGCTTTTGCCTTCGGTGAAACTCAATAGCCAGTTCTTTTGTTCCAGGAAAACACTGTCGTGAATGAATTGCCCGTCGCTCATGAGCGGCCAATGGTTGTGTACCAAACCGGCATTCAATCCAGCTACAAATCCGCCGTAAATGATTTGGACCAACAGGATCGCCAGCGTATACCGCGCTAGTTTCTTCAAAGGCAGGATTACCGTTTCGCGCTTGGGGTAGATGAGGTCTAGCGCCACCCACAAAGTGTAGGCAAAGGTTACAAAAGCAAAGGTAAGGTGCAACGCCAGCCTGAAATGGCTCACATCCGGGCGGTCTACCAAGCCGCTTTTCACCATAAACCAGCCAAAGAAACCTTGTAAGGCGCCCATTCCCAGTAAGATCCAGCATTTTTTCAAAGTAGCCTTGTCAATTTTCTTCTTCCAAAGGAAATAAACAAACGGGACAATAAATACTAGCCCAATCACGCGCCCAATCAAACGGTGAAACCATTCCCAGAAGTAAATGAACTTGTAGTCGTCTAACGTAAAATCATTGTGGATGTTGATTTTCTGGTATTCGGGAAATTGCTTGTACGCGTCAAACGCTTCTGTCCATTTTTGCTCAGAAAGCGGAGGGAATGTATCGGTCACCAAATGCCAGTCGGTCATAGACAGCCCAGAGTTGGTAAGCCTTGTGATGCCGCCCACCACGACCATGATGAATACTAAAACGCAGCCGCTGAGCAGCCAGATAATGACAGGTTTGTTTGGGTTTTCCATTTCAGGAGCAGAAATTATGGTTTCTATTCGGTGTTTGGTCCCGCTATCCGCTGTGTCTTTTGCTCTGTAAACGCCGCAAAAGGACGCCGCTGCTATCGGGGCTATGCTTGTAATCGGGTATTGCTATTCGGCTTTTTTGAGCTTCATCTTTGTAGCGAGTTCCATCATAAAATGGTATGCCGCATCGTATTCATTGGGTATTTCGCCTTCCAGGATTGCTTCTTTGATCGCGTCCTTTAAAATCCCGATTTCGCGTGACGGCGGCAGGTTAAAAATCGCCATGATTTCCTCACCGGTTATTGGCGGCTGAAAGTTGCGCACATGGTCGCGTTCTTCAACCTCCACGATCTTGCGGCGCACAATTTCAAAATTGTGGTGGTATTTCCTGAATTTCATGGGGTTTTTGGTCGTGATGTCGGCCTCGCATAAAATCATCAGGTTTTCTACGTCTTCGCCCGCGTCAAAAACCAACCGCCGAACAGCAGAATCGGTCACCAAATCCTGTGACAATACTATCGGGCGCGAACTCATCATCACCATCTTCTGTACAAATTTCATCTTCTGGTTGAGCGGCAGGTGCAAGCGTTCAAAGATTTTCTTGACCATCTTTCCGCCCAGGAACTCGTGGCCATGAAAGGTCCAGCCTTGTTTCTTGTTGAATTTTTTGGTGGGCGCCTTGCCAATATCGTGCAGCAATGCCGCCCAACGCAACCAGACATCATCGGTGTTCGGCGCGATATTGTCTACCACTTCGAGCGTGTGGTAAAAGTTGTTCTTGTGCGTGTGGCCTTCTATTTCCTCGACCTGGTTAAGGGCGGTCAGCTCGGGCAATATCAGTTCAAGCAGGCTGGTTTGGTACAACAGTAAAAATCCCGTCGATGGCTTGTCGGTAGCAAGGATTTTATTGAGTTCTTCCACGATACGCTCGCCAGAAATGATCTTGATGCGGTCTTTGTTCCGGGAAATCGATTCCAACGATTCTCGCTCAATCTCAAAACCCAATTGACTCGCAAAACGAATCGCGCGCAACATCCGCAAAGGATCGTCAGAATAAGTAATATCAGGATTTAAAGGTGTTTTGATGGTTTTGTTGGCTAAGTCCTCAATGCCATTGAACGGATCGAGCAGATCGCCGTAATTATCAGGATTCAAAGACAAAGCCAGTGCGTTGATTGTAAAATCGCGTCGGTTTTGGTCGTCCTGCAGTGTGCCGTCTTCTACGAGTGGGTTGCGCGAATCAGACTGGTAGCTTTCTTTTCTTGCACCAACGAACTCGATATCGGTGTCACCAAAACGCAACATGGCTGTCCCGTAATTTTTAAAAACCTGGACTTTGGGTTTCTTGGGCAACAGTTCAGAAACCTTGAGCGCGAGCGCGATTCCGCTGCCTACCGCTACAATGTCGATGTCTTTTTTAGCGTCGCGTTGCAGGATCAAATCGCGAACAAATCCGCCAATGACGTATGAATCCACGTTGAGTTCTCGGGAAGCTCTAGAAACGACTTCGAATATTTTATGATTTAATGCGGAACTGTAGTTTTTATCGAACACAAATATGTATTTATGGGTTGGCTTACAGCTAACGACTTAAAGCTTATAGCATAGCCTAAATTCTATTTCCTAATAATCTTCACCTGCGAATCCTTCGTGAGTTTGATGATCGTAGAGGGTTTTCCGGCGGTTTTTTCGCGCTGCAAATTTACGACATAGTCTACACCATTTACAATTTCGGGACTAATTTCTTTGAATGATTTGGGTGTGGGTTGACCAGAAATATTGGCCGAAGTAGAAACCAGCGGTTTTTTCATGCGCTCCATGAGTTTAAAACAGAACGGCTCGGTGACGATGCGTACGCCAAGCGAATTATCGGCACTGACCACATTGGGTG
>JAKQJQ010000216.1 GCA_029561105.1 Bacteroidota bacterium | reverse complement strand
ACGCGCTGCTGGTAATCGAATCCAAATCAATGGTAGCTGCCAAACGAATCGTAATAACCGACCCGAATTTTTTCAGGCCGATTAGTGAAATGAATGTAGAATTTGAAATTGTTGAACCAAAGAATTAAACCCAATTTAAATATTAAAATTATGGAAAACCAAGTAAATGCTATTCAGGTAATGCCGATTAGCGAAATTATGACAATGGCGACGCAGTTTGCCGAAAGCGGAATGTTTACCGATGCCAAGCAAATGGGGCAAGCATTCGTTAAAATCCAGGCAGGGCAGGAAATCGGAATCCCACCATTTGCCGCAATGTCAGGAATACACATTATTCAAGGCAAGCCGACCATTGGCGCTGGGCTTATTGCAAGCCGCGTAAAGGGCAGCGGAAAGTACGATTACAAGGTAGTCGAAATGTCAGACAAAAATTGCTCAATTGATTTTTATCAAGGTAAATCAATGATTGGCAACAGCTCTTTCAATCTTGAGGATGCGAAAAAAGCACAAACCAAGAACCTCGATAAGTTCCCTAAAAATATGCTTTTCGCCCGAGCAATCTCAAATGGCGTAAAGTGGTTTTGTCCTGACGTTTTCGCGGGGCCGGTTTACACGCCAGAAGAAATGGCAAACGATAGCGCACCGCAACCGGAAACTATTGACGTTACTCATACGGTAGTTGTCGAGCCTAACGCAGAACGCATTGAAGAAATCCGCGCACAACTACTCGCAGCCACTAACAACGATGAACTGGCGGCGGCTTACAAAGCACTCACCAAGCCTGAGCAAAAAGAATGGGCTGAGTTCGTTAAAAAGTTGAAAGCGGGTTTTGATGCGGAAACCACAAAAAATGCCGAGTAATGGGAAAGCTACAATTTTTTGAAATGAGAGCCGAAGAAATGGCGACAATGTACGCGCAGGACTTCACCAAAAAACAGGCTGTTGATGCAGGAACCAATCTTGTTAAATCAATGATTGATGAAGGGAATGTTGACAAATTGCAATTCGCGGCCAATCTATTTCGACTTAATGAAGTAGTTGCCGCAGCCGCAACAGAAATGCGAAATCACTTGCCTTTAGAAAAAACACAAATCTTTGGCGTTGAGTTTACACCTGTGAACGGAGGCAATACTTTGAACTATGCAGACGATCCGGTTTACGTTCAATTGAAAGCCGATTTAGACGCTAGGGTAGAATTGCTAAAACTAGCGCAAAAACAGGAGGTTTTAGACACCGGAGGTATAGAAGTGCCGAAGGTGTCAACAACGCCACGAAAATCATCAGTAACAATTAAATTTTAAATAACAATGGCAGACGGTAAAAAATTCTATGCAACGAGTTTTGCATTGACAAAATTAACCCACGGGTTTATCACAACCAAAAAAGGCGCGAAATGCCTTGTAATTCCAATCGCAGAAAACTACCTATCAGAAAAGGAAGGCGCAGTTTATATGCAGACCGACATTTGTGTTCGTGAAGAAAAGGACACCAATGAAAACTACGGCTTTGTAAAGCAAAAATTGCCGTCGGACATTTACAAGTCGATGGATAAGGAAGCCGCAAAAGAAATCGGCGACAAATTGCCGTTCCTTGCGAATTTGAAAATCTTTGAAAGAGCGAACAACGACACGTCCGGGGCTTCAACTGAGGAATTCACTGAGGAAGAAGAAACCGATTTGCCATTCTAATCTAACCTAACCAACCCGCCGTCAAAAGCGGGTTTTTTAAACCGAAAATATGTCACTAACACGCCTACTCACAACCCAATACATCGCGCACTTTCACAAAGTCAAAACAGTTAAGGAAATCGCGAATGACCTAGATATTAGCTATAAGTACG
>JAKQJQ010000188.1 GCA_029561105.1 Bacteroidota bacterium | reverse complement strand
AAAACAGTTCTGTGAACTGTTTTAGCGAAGGAGCCAGGTGGCGTGGTGGCAATAATTTGCTTTAGCGAACGAATTTGATTTTTAGCAAATCTTATGTGCCGACCGCCTTTTTGCTACTTTTGCGGCGAGGCAAAAGTAGGCTTGCGGCAGCATAGCCCCGATTACCTCACAAAATAATAATTTTAAATTTTGTGTTCGGTCAGTTCGCTTCGCTCGTGTGCAGTGGAAATCCTTTTGCGACGCAGCGCAGCGGAGTTGTAAAAGATTGCAGCGTAAAGCGGGAATAGCTTCAAAAAAATAAAAAAATGAAACAAGCTTTCGATTTCCTTTCCAAGGAACCCATCTTCAACGACATCATCACCCGATTGGGATTCCCCACCATCCCAAAGCGCCCGCAAGGTTTCGCCACTCTAGTATTGTTCATTTTAGAACAGCAGGTCTCGATTGATTCGGCCAAGGCGACCTTCAATAAAATTAAGGTAAAAGCCCCTGATCTGTTGCCGGAATCATTATCGCGATTAAGCGATGAAGCTTTTCGTGAATTGGGAGTGAGCCGACAAAAGACGGCTTACATCAAAGGACTTGCTATGGCTATTATTAACAAAGAAATCAATCTCGAAAGTTTGCCCTACAAACCTGCCGAAACGGTTCGCTCTGAACTCATAGTGCTCAAAGGCATCGGGCATTGGACCATTGATATTTATTTGATGTTTTCGCTTGAAGCGCCGGATATCATGCCACTCGGTGACATTGCGGTGGTCAATACAATCAAAGAATTGTTGGACATCCATACGAAAGAAGAGATGGCGAAGCTTTCAGAAAACTGGGCTCCTTACCGTTCCTATGCAACTTACTTATTGTGGCACCATTATTTGCAGAAGCGCAACCGCAAAATCAGTTACGAGCTGTAATTTATTTGGTTTCAAACTCAGCAACTTAACGACTTTGACCCGAGCCTGAAAAGGCGAACGGAATAAAATTAAACTTAGGCGCGTTTATTCTTTTTTTTTAACATCATTTTATTACTTTTGCAGCCGATAAAATATTTATAACAAACATTTATTTATGGAATCAATGATGATTTACGTGCCGATAGTAATGGCATTAATAGGACTGCTTTTTATGGCAGCAAAAAGAGCCTGGGTTTTGAAACAAGATGCCGGCGACGGTAAGATGAAAGAGATTTCTGATTACATCTACGAAGGCGCTTTGGCTTTCCTAAAAGCAGAATACAGATTATTGGCAATTTTCGTTGTAATTGCAAGTGCTGTTTTGGCTGGGATCACTTTTATCCCTGGCGTTAAAACACATTTAATGATAGTGATTGCATTTATTTTTGGTGCGGTGTTTTCGGCTTTGGCTGGAAACATGGGAATGAAAATCGCAACCAAAACCAATGTAAGAACCACGCAGGCAGCGCGTTCTAGCTTGCCGCAAGCCTTGAAAGTTTCTTTCGGAGGTGGAACAGTAATGGGATTGGGTGTTGCCGGTCTCGCAGTTTTAGGACTGACCGCATTTTTCATCATTTTCTTCCACGCTTTTATGGGCGGTGTCTGGACAGATACTGAAGGAATGACCGTTGTTCTTGAAACCTTAGCCGGTTTCTCGCTTGGCGCGGAATCAATCGCATTGTTCGCACGTGTAGGTGGTGGTATTTATACCAAAGCTGCCGACGTAGGTGCTGACCTTGTTGGTAAAGTAGAAGCCGGAATTCCTGAGGATGATCCACGTAACCCAGCTACGATTGCCGACAACGTGGGTGATAACGTAGGTGACGTTGCGGGAATGGGTGCCGATTTGTTCGGTTCGTATGTAGCGACTGTTTTGGCTGCGATGGTACTCGGAAACTATGTGATTAAAGATATGGGTGGGAAAATCGAAGACGCTTTTGGCGGAATCGGACCTATCTTATTGCCTATGGCGATTGCCGGTTTTGGGATTTTGTTCTCCATCATCGGAACCATGCTCGTTAAAATTACAGACGACAGCGCTAAAGAAGCACAAGTACAAAAAGCGTTGAACATCGGGAACTGGGTTTCTATTGTTTTGACTGCTATCGCTTGTTTCTTCCTAGTACAATATATGTTGCCAACTACCATGAAAATGGAGTTCTTTGGTGAAGGTTTGCAAGACATCTCTTCAATGAGAGTGTTTTACGCGACGATCATCGGTTTGATTGTTGGCGGAGCGATTTCTTCGGTAACCGAATATTATACAGGTTTGGGTACGAAGCCGGTTTTGGCAATCGTACAAAAATCTTCAACCGGCGCGGGAACCAACGTAATCGCTGGTTTGGCGACTGGTATGATTTCTACATTTCCAACCGTATTATTATTTGGTGGTGCCATCTGGGCCTCTTACGCTTTGGCCGGTTTCTATGGAGTAGCTTTGGCCGCTTCTGCCATGATGGCCACTACAGCGATGCAGTTGGCTATCGATGCTTTCGGACCAATTTCTGACAACGCCGGGGGAATCGCCGAAATGAGCGAATTGCCTAAGGAAGTACGTACGCGTACAGATATTTTAGATTCTGTTGGTAACACCACTGCTGCAACAGGAAAAGGTTTCGCTATCGCATCTGCTGCCTTGACTTCCCTGGCTTTGTTCGCGGCTTATGTAACCTTTACAGGCATCGACGGAATCAATATTTTCAAAGCTCCGGTTTTGGCGATGTTGTTCGTAGGAGGAATGATTCCCGTTGTATTCTCGGCTTTGGCCATGAATTCTGTAGGTAAAGCAGCCATGGACATGGTGTACGAAGTGCGTCGACAGTTCAAGGAAATTCCAGGAATCATGGAAGGTTCAGGTCGTCCAGAATACGGGAAATGTGTAGAGATTTCTACCAAAGCGGCTTTGCGCGAAATGATGTTGCCAGGAATCCTTACCATTGGTTTCCCTATTGCGATTGTTATTTTGGGTAAACTGGTTTACGGAGACAACAACCAATTGATTGCAGAGATGTTGGGTGGATATATGGCTGGAGTTACCGTTTCTGGTGTGCTTTGGGCCGTGTTCCAGAACAACGCCGGTGGTGCCTGGGACAACGCTAAGAAGTCTTTCGAGGCAGGTGTGATGATCAACGGAGAAATGACCTACAAAGGATCAGACGCGCACAAAGCAGCCGTTACCGGAGATACCGTTGGAGATCCGTTTAAGGATACTTCAGGTCCGTCGATGAACATCCTGATTAAATTGACTTGTTTGATTGGATTGGTGATTGCTCCTATCTTGGGTAGTGGAACACACACGATGGCCGAAGGTGCTGCTGCAACGTGTTGTGTGGCCGAAGGTAAATGCACTTCGATGACCAAAGAAGAGTGTATCGCTAAAGGATGCACCAACACTACCTGCGAGCATATGGTGGCTGCGCAAGGCGAAGTGAAACAAGAAGTTTCTAAAAAAGTAATGATTGAGAAAACCAACGCTGACGGAAAAGTAAAAGCTACCGTTACCACGACCATCAATGGCAAAACAGAAGTGATGAACATTGAAGGAACCGAAGCCGAAGTGATGGCCAAAGTAGACTCGATCCAATAATAAAATATCCAATAATACAACAGATAATGCCTCATGAAAATGGGGCATTATTTTTTTATGCCATTCTGATGAATACAAAAAAATTACTTTCGTTGGTTGCCATCTTAGGTATTGCAGCAGCGGTACACTCTCAAGGCAATGTAAAATTTGGCGCAAAAGCCGGTTTGAACGTGGCGACCTTTTCGGGGACATTCTTGTCTGGCACCACAGTCACACCTAAAGTGGGCATCCATGCGGGTTTGTTTGCTGAGATTCCGTTTGGGAAATCAAAATTTTCGTTTGTTCCCGAATTGTTGGTTTCGCGACAAGGCATTGACCAGGAAATGAACCAGGTTACTTTGGATGGATCGATCATCGTTTCTGAAAGAGAAACCCAAGACCTGAAATTGACTTATCTCAATGTGCCAATGATGTTTCGGTACTATGTGATCAAAAACTGGGGATAGAGGTTGGGCCACAGTTTGGCTATGCGATTGGGAGCAACTCGAAAATAACCTACACCAATTCGGCCGATCCCTCGCAAAACCAAAACCTTACCATCAGGGGCTAGATGGTATCTTCGTCTCTAACGGCGTTACGTACAGCTATACCAATACGATGAAGCGGTTTGACGCCGGTGTGAATTTTGGCGCATCTTTCAGTATCACCAAAAAACTAAGTATTCAAGCGCGTTACAATTTAGGATTGACCGAGGTGGATAGTCGCCCCGATTCGGCTTCTGGCCGCAAGTTCAACAACAAGAATTCTGTTTTCCAGGCTTCGCCGGGTTACACATTCAACAGATACAAAGCCTCATGAAAATGGGACTTTTTTTGGATGAAATGCGCATGGGCCGACTTGAAATTTTTTTTATCAAAAGATTGGGTTATTTTTGAACGTTTGTGGATGTGAAGATTCATGAAAGACGCCAATATCATTTAACGCACCGATGCTTTTTAACTCCTTAAATTTCGCCATTTTTCTCCCGGTTGTTTTCGTGCTGTATTGGTTCGTGGCCAACAAAAAGCTTAGACACCAGAATTTGTTGCTTTTGGCGGGTAGTTATTACTTTTATGCCTGTTGGGATTGGCGCTTCCTGTTCTTGCTGATTTTCTCTATTGGGCTCGACTATCTTACCGGAATTAAGATGTACGAATCTAAAACTGCAGCGAATAAAAAGTTTTGGTTTTGGCTCAGCGTGTGCATTAACCTTGGTTTTCTGGGTGTTTTTAAATACTATGATTTTTTTGCAACTTCATTCGCCGAGTCTTTGTCGGCGTTGGGCATACAGGTCAATGTTTGGACTTTAAAAGTCATCTTGCCGGTGGGAATTTCGTTTTACACTTTCCACGGATTGTCTTATGTAATCGATATTTATAAAGGCCGCATCGCACCCGAAAGAAATCTCATTGACTATTCACTGTTTGTTAGCTATTTCCCGCTGCTTGTCGCCGGGCCTATAGAACGCGCCACCCATTTGTTGCCTCAGGTCAAACAAAAACGCACATTCAATTACAACAAAGCCATCGACGGATTTTACCAGATCCTGTGGGGATTGTTTAAAAAACTTGTGATTGCCGACAGCTGTGCGCAGTATGCCAATAGTATTTTTGGCCAGTACGAAAGCATGAATTCGGCGACGCTTTTGCTGGGCGCCTTTTATTTTGCCTTCCAGATTTATGGTGATTTTTCGGGCTATTCGGATATCGCGCTTGGTACCTCAAAATTGTTTGGTATCGATTTGCTCAGGAATTTCAACTATCCCTATTTTTCAAGGGATATTGCAGAGTTCTGGCGCCGTTGGCACATTTCACTTTCTACTTGGTTTCGCGACTATCTGTACATTCCACTCGGCGGAAGCAAAGGCGGGATGCCGGCCAAAATTAGGAATACCTTTATTATTTTCCTCGTCAGCGGATTCTGGCATGGGGCCAACTGGACCTTTATTGCCTGGGGCGCGCTCAATGCTCTGTATTTCCTACCGCTTTTAATTTCGGGCAAGAATCGCACAAATATTGAAATTGTCGCAAAAGGGCGATTGTTCCCAACCCTCAGGGAACTCGGCGGCATCATCGTTACTTTTGCGATGACGGTTTTTGCGTGGATTTTCTTTAGGTCGGCTACGGTTACCGATGCTTTTCTATACATCAAAAAAATATTGGCTTTCGATTTTTCGGGCAAAGTACAATACCTTGATATCGAACGTTACACGGTGGAGTTACTGCCGTTATTGTTGTTGGTATTCTTGCCGGTCGAATGGTTGTCGCGGGAACACGAGCATCCGGTTTTCGGAAAATTCAAAATGGGCAAAGCATTGTTAATCATCGCGACAATCCTCGTTTTCGGGGCCTTTTCTAATGCAGGCGATTTTATCTATTTTCAGTTTTAATATGAGGCGGTTTTTAATCCATATCGGTATTTACGTTGCTGCAACACTCTTGTTGATGTTCGCCTTCGATGGCATTTACACCGCTATTTATTCTAAGTCGATTGTGCGCAACAAGGTACAGCTACTTGTCAATGGCGCGGCGCAGCATTACGATGTTATTATTGTGGGCTCGTCAAGGGCAGAGAACCATCTGATACCCGAAAGGTTCGAAAGGCAAGGCCTCAAAACCTACAATATTGCGATGAGTGGTGCCAATCTTTGTGAGAATGCGTTGCAGCTAAAACTCTTTTTTGACAAAGGAAATACGGCCAACACCATCCTGCTGCAAGCAGATACCAACTTTCAGACTACAACGCCCGCTACAGGCATCCGGGCTTATGCATTGCCTTATCTGCGGCAAAATGAAGTGGTTTACGATCATTATGCGAAAGCCGAACAAAGCAACCTGTTTGCCGAACGGCGTGTTCCGTTTTACCGATACATGATCTACGATACGAAGATTGGTTTTAGGGAAGTTGCATTCACAATACTGAAAAAGCAAAATAATTTGATAAAAACCAAAGGGTTTTGGGGTCTGGATGGCGTGTTGCATCGGGGAGCACCATCATATTTGCCCAAAAAGATCGTAAAGCACAACCGCTATTACGAAGAAATCAAACAGATCTGCAAAACCCGCCGGGTCAAACTGATTGCTTTTGAAGCGCCATTTTGTGACAACATCGTTGATCGTGGATATTTTAAACAACTCCAGAAGCACAATCCCGAATTGTACGATTACAGCGGCGCTGTTTTGGCCGACAGTTTGTTTGCCACCTGCGGTCACATGAACCGCAAAGGCGCCGAAGTTTTCACCGATTTCATCCTCCAAACACATTTTTCAGGTAAAAAAGCTACAGAGAAATAAGGTTTCTTTTGTATTAAAATCTTAATATTGTTTATATCAAAAATCAAATCAAATGAAAACAAGAACAATACTTTTGGCATTGTTGTGCAGCTGCGCAACCACCACCGGATTCGCACAGCTTAGGTTAGGCGGTAAAATCGGGATGAATGTAGCTACGCTCAAAGGGTCGTACGGAACTGGCGAAGCGGCGAAGCAAAAAATAGGTTTCCATGCGGGGTTGCGCGCCGAGTATCCGCTTGGCGAAGCTTCTAAATTGGCGCTTGCGGGCGAATTGCTTTTCTCTACACAAGGATTGATTACAGATTCGTCAAATCTACAAAATGATGGGAACGGGAACTTTTCTTATCGGGAAACGCGCAACACCTACAGCCTGAATTATATTAATTTGCCAGTTTTCCTCAAATACCAGGTACTAGAACAACTAAGCATTGAAGGCGGTCCGCAATTTGGCTACGCGATTAGCGGTGAAATCAAAACCGAGATTACAAACACTGAGAACCCTGCACAAAACCAGACCTATACTCAGGATGCGCTCAAAGCCGGTTACCGACTCAACGGGACAACACTTCAGCCATATCCCAAAACCATCAAGCCGCTGGATATAGGTTTAAATTTTGGAGCGACTTATGATTTTAGCGACAAAGTATTTGCGCAATTGCATTATTATTTTGGTCTCAACGACATCGATGCGCGTACTCCGGCGTCGTATTCACCATCCAATCCAAATTATTTTTTCACGACACAGACTTACACACTCAGAAGTTCTGTTTTCCAGGTTTCATTAGGCTACCGGTTCATGTAGTTTTTTTAACGTCGGACTAATGTAATTGTTGATTAATGCTTGTAATCAAAATATTTTTTTTTTGATTTAAAAGGGTTTGTTACAAAATAGGTTAAAGTATTTCCA
>JAKQJQ010000170.1 GCA_029561105.1 Bacteroidota bacterium | reverse complement strand
TAAAGCAAACGGGAAGTAACGCGCCCCGCGCCCGATAAGTTGCGCTTCGGACATCGTGGTTGTGCCGATTTTTCCCTTGCCCGAGTCGCGTGTTTCGTAACAGCGGACAATATCAAACAGGTTCAGCACATCCCAGCCTTCGCTGAGTTTCTGCACGGCGAAAATGGCGCGGATACGGTTGGTTCTATCTTCCAGCGTGTTGACCAGAATCTGGTAGCGTTCTTTTTCCCCTTCATCGTTCACCGACAGACAAAAATCAGGGTGAAATTCCTGCTTCAGTCGCTTGACCAGTTGCTCATTGCTGATGCCGTTCTCATCGAAGAATCGAAAAGCGCGCTGAACAAGCGGAATATTTGACTTGCGGATGCGGCCGACATGCTGTGCCGTAAGACCCTCAATGAGTTTGTGAAATTCGGCTTTGTTTTCCTGTGATTGCGCGATGGTGCGCTGGGCTTTGAACAAAATCACGGGCTTGAGATTGATGCGGTATTTCGCTGCCACTTCCTGCTTGTACTGGCTCAAAATCAGAGCTTGCAGGATGCGCTCCCGCTGGTCAAAATCCGATTGAACGATGACGATATCCTTTGAAAAACCGTCGTTGCGGAATTGAAGCAGGTCGTAGCGTATGATAACCTTGTTGTGGTATTTCTCCACCATCGCGGGCGTTGCGTAGTCGTGGGTGGCGGTGAACTCCAGCAGCAGGTTGTCTTCGTTCTGTGTGAAGATGCACTCGACGGTGTTTTCCCAACTCTCGAACAATTCGCCCTGCGCCTTGGTCTTGACGTTCATGTGATGGGCTTCATCGGCAATCAAGACGACGCGATGCTTGCGAAAGTCTTCAAAGGTGAGGGCGTTTTCCTTCTCGCTGGTCAGGTCGGAGTGGAGTTTTTGAATGGTGGTAAAGCAGATGTTGATGTCGTTGGGATTGACTGCTTCAAAGTTCTCGACGGAGGTGACGAGCACGCGGCGATTTCCGATATGAATGTCTGTATTGAACAGATACTTTATGCTGGCGGGGTTGAGAAAGTTATCTTTGGTCTTTTCGATAATGTTGGTGGAATTGACAAAGAACAGGAAATTGCGGTAGCCCTGCTCGTAGAGATAGAGGATCAGCCCCGCCATGATGAGCGTCTTGCCGCTCCCTGTCGCCATGTTGAAAAGAAGGTGCAGGGGATAGGCTTTGCCCGGGAAGTCGTTTTTGTAGCAATGAAAAAAGCGGGCAAAGGCTTCGATTTGGTACGGGCGCAGTTCGTATTTGGGGTTTAGATTTTGCGCCACACTGTCGGGGACTTCCCTTTTGAGAAAGCCCATACTGGACGCTGCGTCAAGACGTTCGTAAAGAAATTGCTCAGGCATGGTACGCTTCTCCATAGAACGCCTTGTTCAAGGCCTTGTCTTCTGCGCTAACTTTGAATTGCGCATCGTCGATTTCTGTGAGATTCACATACAACTGGTTTTTGTCGAGTAATTCCGCCAGAAGATGTTTTTGCTTTTCCAGCCCGTTGGGTTCCTTGCCCAAGGCGATGAAATCTTTGACAGCTTCTTCAGGCATGGCGGGATTGACGTACCAGTTCAGGAACGAGTCTTCTGCCATCTCGCGCCAGATTTGCACGAGTTCTTCGCTGGACTTGGCGGCCTGGATGCGCTCCATGAAGGCTTCGTTGTATTTCATCAGTTCGCAGTAGACGAAGTCACCGCCGCCCTGCCAGTTGACGGATTTGGAGATGCCGCCCTGTTCACCTGCGATGACTTTTTTCAAGCGTTCGACGGGGATGGCTTCGATGTAATCCATTTGCTCGATGCCGATGTATTGCCTGCCCATTTTGTGGGCGACGGCGGCGGTGGTGCCAGAGCCGAGATGAAAATCCAGAACGATGTCGCCTTCTCTGGTTGTGTACTCAATAATGCGTTGCATGAGCAGTTCATTCTTGGGATATGCAAATGCTTTCTTCCCAAATAGTTCCACAATCTCGTCAGTGCCTTTTTTGTTGATCATGCTTTTCAGTAACTCGTCCATTGCCTGATTAAGAAAATCGGACGAAACGTAAGATTTGTCAAAATCATCACCTTTTCTTTCTATTTCTTCGGATTTAAATACTCGCATGGCAGGACGTTCCATGTCCAAGAAATCATAATCGCCTGGAAAGACTATTTTCTTCTTACGAAGGTAATCGTCTACAGTATCAAGTGTAATAGCCCAACTACGATTGGGGTTGACCAAGAATCTTTGACCATTTCTTGGATTTATTAATGTGAAATTGGATTTTGGTCTTTCTTCAATTGTCGTTTGCTTTGTAAGATCGCTTAATCTCCACTCGTCATTTGGAAAATCTGGCGTTTTGTAATACTTGCGTTCGACTGTCCGCTGAAACAACTCATCATTTTTTGATGCGCCTTTTGTGTACATCAACATCCAGTCAAAGTCTTGCGACAGTTTGTAAGGTACGTCGCTCTTTCCGCTTCGTGTCTTTCTCGGAACGGTAGCGATAAAATTGTCTCTACCAAACACATCATCCGCTACGAGTTTCAAATAGTGCATTTCCTGGTCACCAATATGAATAAAAATGATGCCATCGGGTCTCATAAGGTCTCTTGCGGCATCCAACCGGTTTTTCATAAAGGTAAGCCACGTTGAATGATTAAAACTGTCGTTGTAGCCAAAACTATCGCCTTCGATGTTATATGGAGGATCAATATAGATTAACTTGATCTGCCCGCGAAACTGCGTTTTGAGCGTGTGCAGGGCAAGCAGGTTGTTGCCTTTTATAATCAGATTTTCACGAATTACCCCGTTCTCGTCGCGTTTAAAATCCGTCACCTTCTCTTTGCCGTTAGCCGTGTAACGCGTGAAGTTCGTCAGCACTTTGGGGTCAAGCAGGCGGTTGATTTCATCCTGCGCCAGCACTTCGTTGAAGAAAATCTCTTTGCGCTTTTCTTCTTCCTTCGTCTGCCCGCCTTCCAGCACGCAATCCTTGTACGGCCAGGCCAGCGCAACCTCGCCGCGCTCACGCAGGTATTTGCCGCCAATGGTCAAGCCGATGCGGTTGCGAAAACGGGTGTAGGAGTTGTCCAGAAAATTCTTTTGGGAGATGTAGTCAATGAAGGTATTGATATTGAAAATCCAATGCTCTTCGATTTCGTCAAAAAATTTGGCTTTGATTTCCTTGTCTGAAAGGAGCAACTTCACAAGGCCATGGTCAATCTTCCAGGCGCGGTCTTGCACGGCGGCAAGGACCAGTTCGCCTTCATCGTCCACGAAGCGCGGATCGGTTTTGAGAAGGTTGATCAGTTTCGTGCTAAATGACATTTATTATTCTTCTCCTATGTTGAAGTTTCGATTGTTGGAAACGGCATAAATATTCTACCTCAGAAAACCCTATAAGAAAACAATCATAAAATTCAGAAAGAATAAAAGCGCGATAAGCTTCGCGCAAGAATTGTTAGGCTGTTTTGAAGCGTGAATAAGTTTCTCTGCGTCATATTTGATAGAAGCGTGATAAGCAATAAAGCAGCTGCTGTGCTTTCGTGCTTATGCTTCTTACCTGCTTCGTTTCAATCGGTCTTTAGTACTGACCTAAAGGACTTTCCTTCAAGAGAGCAATTAGGCAAAGCGCAACGCCGGTTAGCTTCATGGCTCATGGCGCAGTTACATAAAGGACAAGGGGGCTTTTATGTCGTCACACTATAATAAAAGCGGTTTTATACAGTTCTTGATTGAAAAGTGCCATTTTGGCAACAAAAAAACCAAATGGGCCTGCTATTGGGTTCAAAAGTCTGAGCAAAAGGAGCCGGAATCTGTCAATATAGTTAACACCTGAATCTTCCTGATCTTTGATATACGTTAGGATGCCTTATTGAGCCTGACTTCCCGCTTCAGCATAACCGTTCGGGATCCACGAACGAAGCGCTCAGGGTGCACAGCGGCGGTAGCATCCAGAGTTATTTGTCGTCGTTCAAAGATAAGGATATCGGCTCCACTGTGTTTCTCGTGCGGGGTGACCTAACCGATACCCGAATGCCGATGCTCGTTATTATACCAATCGATGAAGCGGGCAAAGCATTCTCGAGCTGAAAGAATACTGTTTAATGTCAACTGAATTTCCC
>JAKQJQ010000167.1 GCA_029561105.1 Bacteroidota bacterium | reverse complement strand
CAAATCGTAAACGTCTACAAAAAATCCCAGTGCACTGACAATGACAGCAAGTTGGAAAAGGCTGGTGTTTTTAGACATTGTTTGAATGTTAAAATCTATTTTCTGATACTAATTTTTAAAGCTGCACAAGATAATAAAATGAATCCGATGTGGTCTTGTAAAATGCTGAACAGAATAAAAAGGGCTGCCTCATAAAAAGGCAGCCCGACCATATGAATCATAATCACTTTCAATTGAAAAACCCCAACATGAAACATCAACATTGATCGTGAGCACTTATCTGCATGTTGATTAAGGGGTTTGAGAAGGGAGGAATCAACCCTCCCTTGAACAATATCAAATTCTCATAAAAAAACCTGAGAGCGGATCAAAGAGGTTTCCCTATGGAATTTTCGTAAAAATACCCTGCAAGTATTTAGATATTGTGGTTTTGGCGACCAATAGACCAAAATGCGGATAAACGCCGATATTCTTAGGGATGAATAGATAAATACCCATGTACTATCTCCGCTCTTTTTTCAATGCAATCCAAAATCTCCGATTCTTCATGGGCGATTTGTAAAAGGGTCCGCTCAGGCCCAGCCAAATGGGTAAATAACTGCTGCACCATTGTCGTTTTTTCCGCATCCAAACCCTGGAACGGTTCATCCAGAATCAGTACCGGAGGATTGAGCGCCAGTGCCCTTGCGATCATCACCAATTTTTTTTCTCCTGCCGACAACTGTCCCAAATTCAGCTGCGCAAAAGGAGCAAGTCCTAACGCCAACAACAGAGCCTCGATGTGTGCATGTTCAGCCGCTTTGACGGGGCGTACCAATACCTGTGTGCCACTTAGCCCCGAGCGCACTACATCGATCACCCGGGCACTTTGGGGCCAGTAATTTTGAATTTCAGGAGAGACGAATCCAATGCGGGCCTTGATCTGCCAGATGCTTTCTCCTGATCCACGTTTTTTGTCAAAAACCACCAGATTCTGGGCATAAGCATTGGGGTTGTCGGCGTACATCAAGCTGGTCAGGGTGGTTTTGCCTGAGCCATTGGGGCCTTGCAATAACCATTTTTCACCCTTGCGGATGCACCAGTTGACATTGCGGAGCAGGGTTTTTCCGCCAGCCTGGATTTGGGCATCTTGGATGTCAAATACCCGTTCAAAAGGAGCTGTCGGTACGGCAAACGCGGGCATGGAAAGACCAGAAGCCGAACCGCTGCGCGATAAATAAGGCTTTAAGGTAATGTTTGTCACATCCGCCGCCGCCTCAAAATGCGGTTTGACGGTCAGCACCACCAAACAACAGCCACTCCGGGCGTGGAAATGCCGCAAAAAGTCGGACAACTCGCGAGCCGATTGGGCATCCAAACCCGTGAAAGGGTTGTCGAGAATGTACACTTGGGCGGGTTTGAGCAGGGTTTTGGCAATCAGCACCTTGCGGGTTTCACCACTGGAAAGTTCGATCAATTCTCGCTCCAGCAACCTGGGGGGCAAAATCAGTTGCGCATAATCAACACGACCTGGATCGGCTTGCTGTAATTTCAAAAAATCAATGACCTTGATGGATTCTACTCGTGCACCGCTTTGGTAGCGCTCCTGATAATACGAACTGGAATATTGAAAAACTGAACCATCGGCGGTGAAATCAGTATAGGAAATCTCGGTGAGGCTCAGGTTGCGGGTGATGTTGTTTTTGTTGAACACTTTACCACAGAGCAGCCTGGCCAGGTAAGATTTGCCCGAGCCGTTGGGGCCGGTGATTTCGTAAAGGTGGCGGGGCTGGAGGTCGAGGGTGAGGGTACTGTCACCGATGGGCAGCGTGTTAAGGGATATCAGGGACATGGTCAGCATTAAAAGTTAAGCATCGCCTACGGCGGAATTTGTAACAAAAATTTAGCCACAAATTCCACAAATTTTCACAAAATAATGCACAAACTTCGTTTGCGCTCACCACAATGCTTGAATAATTCCTCAATAAATCTGAAAATTGGCGTATCATGTGTATCAAAACAATCCAAGCTTGATTTTACCAAAGTCCATCCAGGAAGTCAACGACGCCGCGAAAATAGAAGAAGTAGTCGGCGATTTTGTGAACCTCAAACGACGTGGGGCCAACTACAGCGGCCTATGCCCGTTTCACAACGAAAAATCGCCCTCCTTCAACGTCAATCCAGCGCGGAATATCTTCAAGTGTTTTGGTTGTGGCAAAGCGGGGGACCCGATCACCTTCGTGATGGAGCATGAGCAGCTCTCGTATCCCGAAGCGGTGAAGTACCTGGCCCGCAAGTACCGCATCGAACTGGAGGAAACTGAATCCTCGGATCAGCAGCGCCAGGAGCAACAAGCCATCGACAGCTTGTACCTGGTCAACCAGTTTGCCCAGGAATTTTTCCAAACCCAATTGTTCGATACAGATAAAGGACGCAGTATTGGTTTGTCGTATTTCAAACAACGGGGCTTTCGCGAAGAGACCCTCAAAAAGTTCGGCCTGGGATTTGCCCAAAACGACATGGATGCCTTGTTGCGCGCGGGCAAACTACGCGGGTACAACGCCGAGTTGCTGAAAAAACTGGGCCTCGTGACCCAGTACGAACGCGATTTTTTCCGCGATCGGGTCATGTTTTCCATCCACAACCTGACGGGCAAAGTGATCGCTTTTGCCGGGCGGATCATGGCCAAAGACCCCAAACAGCCCAAATACATCAACTCGCCGGAAACGGAGATTTATTACAAGAGTAAAGTCCTTTACGGCATTTTTTTCGCCAAAAAAGCCATCCGCCAGTTTGACGAATGTTTGTTGGTGGAAGGGTATACCGATGTGATCTCCCTGCACCAGGCGGGCATTGAAAACGTGGTGGCTTCTTCGGGCACGGCCCTGACTCCCGACCAAATCCGCTTGATCAAACGTTTTACCAACAACATCAAAATCATTTACGACGGCGATGCTGCAGGGATCAAAGCGGCCCTGCGGGGATTAGACCTGGCGCTGGCCGAAGACATGAACGTACGGCTGGTACTTTTGCCCGATGGTGAAGACCCCGATTCGTACATCCAAAAAGTAGGCTCGGAAGCCTTTTTGTTGTACCTCAAAGAAAAGGGTAAAGACATTGTCCAGTTTGAAACCGAACTTCTGCTCAAAGAGGCTGGCGATGACCCTACGCGCCGGGCTGGCGTATTGGGCCAGATTGCGAATACCATTTCCAAGATCAAGAATCCACTGCGCCGTGACGAATACGTCAAAGTAACCCGCCAGGTGTTGGGCGTAGATGAGGGCCGAATGATTTTTGAGATCAACAAACTATTGCGCCGTGACCTGGAAAAACACCAGGCGCTGGAAGGCATTAGTCCGCCCGAGACGGATGGTTCTTTTCCAAATGAGGAACCCCGATACCAGACCAACCCCGTTATGCCCGAAACGGAACTCAGCGTAGGCGATGAGTTTCAGGAAAAAGACATTGCCCGCATCCTCATCAGCGCGGGAGGAGAGTGGTTTGATCAAAAACACAACACTACTGTGGCCCATTACGTCTGGATCAACATTGAAGATGTAATTGATTATTTTGACAGCGCTTTGTATAAAAAAGTAGTGATCGATATCCTGCAAAGAGTCAATCAAGGGCAAGACATTTCGGTGCAATACTTCATCAACCACGCCGATCCCGAAGTGCGCCAATTGGCGGCTACCGTGCTGACCAGCCCTTATGAATTCAGTGAAAACTGGGAGATAAAACACGAAGTATTCCTCAATCAGCGCAAGCCAGAAGACAATTACAACCTGGATGCTGAACAGGCCGTGAAGCGGCTAAAGCTCCGCAAATTGGGTCGGATCATTGCTGATAACCACGCCAAAATGAAAACACTGAACCCTCAAGACATGGATCAAATCTTGCCGCTACTCAAATTGGATCAGAAGTTGAAAGCCATGCGCAATCAATTGGCTGGGGAGTTGGGGACGGTGGTGGTGAAGTAACACCGCTTACAAATTACCCTCTATTTTCTTATTTACTACCAATTCCGCCACACTTCTCGCCGCATGCATAAAGTCTGAAGGGATCATGACAATGGTGGTCGTGTTGTTGTCGATGCCAATTTCAGCAAGCATCTGCATGCGTCTCAATTCTAAGGCGATGGTACTGCCTTCCATCTCTTTGGCACCCTGGGTCAATTTGATGGAAGCCTCTAATTCTGCTTCGGCTTTGACAATGCGGGCTCTTTTTTCACGAATGGCTTCGGCTTCTCTGGCCATGGCTCTTTGCATCCCTTCGGGAATTTCCACATCCTTCATCTCCACCATTTCAATTTTGATGCCCCAAGGTTCGGTGGCCGCATCGACAATTTTTTGCAGGGTTCCGTTGATTTGTTCCCTTTCGCGCAGTACTTCGTCAAGCGTGTGCTGACCGATGATGTTGCGCAGGGCGGTTACCGAAAACTGGTAAACGGCCTTGTTGTAATCGGCTACCTTGATGATGGCGTCTTCCGGATTGGTGATTTTGAACCAAAGTACTGCGTTCACTTTGATGGTCACACTGTCTTTGGTGATGGTTTCTTGTTGCTCCAGGTCGACAGTTTTGGTACGGATGTCTACCTTTTGTTGCCTTTCAATGAGCGGAATGAGCCAATACAAGCCGGGGCCCTTTATTCCCTGGAAGCGGCCCAGTCTGAAGATAATGGCGCGCTGGTATTCCTGAGCAATCCGCAGGCCGGATAAAAGTACAACGATGATGATCCCGATAATAGCAAATGGCGACATGATGTTGGTTTTAGGTTCACATTTTAGTTCAAAAAATTGAGTGTAAAGAGCAAAATAATGCTCA
The DNA here is from genome assembly GCA_029561105.1 of Bacteroidota bacterium. Taxonomy (GTDB): domain Bacteria; phylum Bacteroidota; class Bacteroidia; order Flavobacteriales; family Flavobacteriaceae; genus Flavobacterium. The sequence continues at coordinate 6,716 of JAKQJQ010000167.1, read as the reverse complement.
AAATTCCAAGAAGTGCGGTAATGAATAAATGATCAGCGATGGTTTCGAGGCGTATTTCTTTTTTTGTTGCCGCCCCGAATAGAAATGAATGAAAAAACGCAAGCTAAGGTCACTGTGCCCATATGTTAAATTTTTTTTTAATTTTTTACCTGCCTTATCCTCTTTGGCATCACTTTTGTAAACGCTAAACCATCTTCCTGCGTTATCAGGAAGGATACCGTTCTAAACAACACAGATTATGATGAAGAGGATCGAGTTTTGCCTGACTTGGGTATTGTTGCTGTTGCTACAAACTGCTTTTGCTCAAACTTTTACCCCCCTTGCCATTGAAGTAGAAGCCGAAACCGGTGTACTTTCTAATCCCTGGGGTGGTGGGCTCAACTGTCCTCAACTCTCGGAAGCCGATCTCAACAACGATGGGCTCCTGGACTTGTACGTTTTTGACCGCGCGGTGCACTTGCACCTGGCCTATGTGCGCAAAAACAATCAGTATGTTTTTGCGCCCGAGCTAGTGGCCAATTTTCCAGCCTTGACCGAGTGGAGTATGCTGCGCGACTACAACGGCGATGGCATCAGTGACATCATTGCGTATTCGGATATCCCTGGAATTGATGGCCTGACAGCCTACACCGGGTATTGGCAAGGGAATAAGCTGGCCTTTAAACGGTTTCCCTTCAAAGGTCCCTTCAATTTGGCCTATTTTCCCTTGAATTCGGGGGGTAAGGCACAGGTCTACATCAGCCGGATCGACATTCCGGCCTTCGATGATGTCGATTGTGATTCCGATTTGGACGTCATTACCTTCAATTTATCAGGAGGGTATATTGAATGGTACCAAAACCTCTCGGTGGAAAAAGGGTATGGCCGTGACAGCATGATTTTCAAACTGCAAAGCAACTGCTGGGGAGGGGTTTATGAAGATGGACTGAGTGCCAACATGAGTTTGTCGTCCGCACCAGGGAAGTGTTTTCAAACGGGAGCGAATAATCCCTCGGTAGACTACCGGCACGCGGGTTCAACCCTGACTACCACCGATGTAGACAGCGATGGCGATCTTGATTTGTTTATCGGCGACGTATCATTCAACAACATCAACTTGCTGACCAATGGGGGAACTTGTGCCCAGGCCTGGTTCAACAAGCAGGATCCACGTTTCCCTGGCAACGACAAAGGGGTAGATCTGCCCATTTTTCCGGCGGTATTTATGATCGACATCAACGCCGATGGTAAAAAAGAGGTATTGGTGGCCCCCAATGAAAACAATGGGTCAGAAGATGTAGATGTGCTATGGGTGTACGAAAACAACGGCAGCAAACAAAATCCAGAGTTCAAATTCAAACAAGACGATTTTTTGGTCAGAGACATGATTGATCTGGGCACGGGCGCTTATCCCAGCTTTGTAGACTTCAACGCCGATGGCCTGATGGATTTGGTGGTGGGCAATGGCGCGCGATTTTTGCCGCAGGGACAACGTTCGATTGGGCTGACCTTGCTGCAAAATGTAGGTTCCCGGCAAGTCCCCCGCTACCGCATCGTCAATCGTGACTGGTTGGGTATGAACCAGTACAATCGTGAAAATTTCGCCTTGGCACCTACTTTTGGTGACATGGATGGAGATGGCGATCTCGATATCGTTGTGGGTGCCGAATTTGGTCAATTGTATTACGCCGAAAACATTGCCGGCTCCGGAAAACCCATGCAGTTTGGTGCCTGGCAAGAAAAATACATGGGCATTGACATTGGGCAAGGGGCCGTGCCACAAATCATGGACATCAATGGTGATAAATTACCCGATCTCGTACTGGGCAATCGCCGGGGCAACCTGAGTTACTTCCAAAATACGGGTACACTCCAAAAAGCGGCATTTACGCCTCAGGACAATGCCTTGCCCAACATCCAACGCCTGGGTAAGGTAGATGGTACCGCGGAAGGCAACTTTATCGGGTACAGCGCTCCTTTATTTTTTAAACAAAATCAAAGTTTGCAACTCTTGCTGGGTACCGAAAAGGGGGAATTGAGGCTGTACGATAACATCGACAACAACCTCAGTGGCACTTTTCACATGAGTGATGCCAACCTGGGCGGCATGCGCCTGGGCGGCCGTACCAAAGCAGATTTGGCCGACATCAACGGGGATGGTTTTTTGGATATGGTGGTGGGTAACGCCCGGGGAGGTTTGAGTTTATACAGCACGTCATTCCGCAGCGGACAGGCGACGCCGGTTCGCGAACCACTGTCAACCAAAGCACTCAGTTTAACGCCTAATCCAGCCAAGGATTGGGTATCGATCCCTGGCCTGGGGGATGAAGAAGGGATCCTGAGTGTGTTCGACGCGGCTGGTCGCCTGGTGGTTCAAAAACAAGTAAATCGGTACAACAGTAGCCTGCAAGTCGAGGCCTGGACGCCGGGTGTGTACTTGTTTAAGTTGAGCACCGAGGGGAAGGTATTTGCGGGAAGATTGGTGAAGGCGGGCAAATAAAAATTGGTTGAGAAGTTGAACATGAGTCATCCCGAATTTTTGCTTAGGCAAAAATTCGGGATTTTTATTTCCGCAAAAAAATAACCTCCTGTAAATTTGGGTATCTCACCACACCAAAAAACAGGAGGCGTCATGTATAAAACATTATTGCAAAATACAGAGAAAGGGTCAAAAAATCAAAAGGGATCAATTTTTATTCTTGGCCAAGCGGATATTTATCTGAGGCTGATCCAGCTCAAGTTGGATGAGTTGATCGATAAACGTCTAGTGCGCACTTTTTACGATTTGTTTGTAACAATCCTAAGTTTTCGGAACCGGTCGATGGGTTTATTATTGAGTGAATTAGGTGGATACATCAAGGGTTTTGACCATTCACCAGCGGGTACCAAACGGATCAGTAATTTATTGCGGAGCAAAAAATGGAAAGCAGATTTAATTGATGATTTTCTGTTTGAACGAAGCAAAGCACGAATCGAAGAACTGCAGAAAGCAGGAAAACGAGCCTTGTTGCTATGGGATGATAGTCGAATCGAAAAACCAGAAAGTTGGTTTGCAGAGGGTTTATGTAGCGTGTTCAGTAGTAAAGGCAAGCGCTTGACCAAAATGAAGAAAGGCTTTTACCGCCCGCCCATGAGTCGGATTTGTGTTCCTGGGTTTGAATGGACAGCCGTGATGTTGTCTGCCTTAGGCTCTACTCCCAGTGTGTGCCAAATGAGTTGGTGGACGACCCGAGGAAAGTTCAAAGAAGTGGGTACCAATCTGATCTATCGCATGCTCAAAAAAATAAGTCTGGAACTTGGGCGAACTGCGCTCCATATCCTGGATCGGGGCTATGCCAATAGCCAAATGCTTGAGTGGTTCTTTAAGTTTCAACAAGATTTTGTCGTTCGTTGGAAAAAGAACCATCTCTTAGTCCATGACTTGAAAGGGGAAAAGAAAACTCACCTTTTGGCCAGATCCTTTCGGCCTCAGTATAGTCGATTAGTCCAAGATAAAGAACGTAAGAAAATCAAACGCATCAGCATCGCTTGGGCATCTGTACAACATCCAGATCACCCCCAGCAGGACTTAACTCTGGTCATCGTTCGCGACAAAAAAAACTTTAATAGCCCCATGTATTTGCTCTCTTCCCTACCCGTTCAAAATCAAGCACACGCCTGGGAAATCTGCTTCAGCTACTTTCAACGCTGGGACATCGAACAGGCTTTCCGCTTTGGAAAATCAGAATTAGCGATGGAATCTCCCCGGTTGTGGTTCTGGGAAAACAGACTCAAACTCCTCTCTATCGTCGCTTTAGTCTATGATTTTTTGTTACAGCTAATCCGAAAATGGAAAGCTGCCGCTATGATCATCATCCAGCGATGGTGCCATAGAACAGGAGAGCGGTACCGAAATGCTTCGATACCGCTCTACAGACTCAGATCAGCTATATCCCTTTGCCTCTTTTTTTGCTTGGCTCAAAATTCGGGATGACTCATGTTTGTATTTGCAGGAAATCAGTAAATAAATAAATTATGAAAATTAGGCCGCTTCTCGCCACTTTACCTCAAGATTAAGTTCCTTCATTAAATCATCAAGCTGCTGCAAAAAATCACTTCTCAAGCGGATGAAATTTTGTAGGGCATGTTCATTTGGTTCTTCAAATGACTGATGGAAACGCATCAACTCATTGACCTTTTGAATTTCTTCAAGGGTTGAGGTGATTTGTGGGATGATGTTTTTACTTTCCACGGCGGCCATATTGGGTATCGCTCTACTTTCTTTTTCACACATTTTTATGCAGTTCAATTTCTGGCATTTCATCCCAAGTCTTGCCTTCCAAAAGTCGTCCAGTTTTCTTTTTATTTGTCCCTCCCCATTGTTTGAAAAAGAACGCAACGTTAGCATCTAAACATTGATTTTTAATGTCTGCTACCCATTCTTCTTTCATTGGTCTTGGTTTTCTTCCACTCTCTCCGCCTACAATTACCCAATCAATCCCTTTTAGGTTCATGTTCGGTATCGCCCCGATCAAAGGTTCGCAAGAAAGGAATTTTACTCTTGCCCCTGTTTCTTGTAAAAGGTCAATTCTTTTTGTTACTTCATTGTTCTCTACCGATACGCCCATCCAAATGTTATGTGTCCATTCTAACCAACCTTCACTGTCGTAATACTTTAAAACGTCAGCTCTCTTGGTCAAAACCTGAAAAACGTGTTGCGGATTATCTTTCATGACTTTGAACACCTTTTTTATAAACTCAATTGGAACGTTTTTATGGAATAAGTCGCTCATTGAATTGACAAAAACAACCTTGGATTTTTTCCAAGTGTAAGGGGTTTCCAATTCATTTTCGTGAATACTTATTTCAAAATTATTCTTGTATTTCTCAACCCCCATTGCTTGTAAACGCTTTGACATAATTTCGGCATAACAGAATTTACACCCTGCTGAAATTTTGTCACAACCGGTGGTTGGATTCCAAGTCATTTCAGTCCATTCTATTGAAGATTGAGCCATTTTATTTAAATTTTACTTTTGCGGTATAGGTAATTCTAATTGTTTCTTTTCCCATTTTATCAATCAACACAACATGATTATCATCCATTAGTTTTTTGATTGCATCTTTGTAATTCGGTTTTATATAATTGGTTTTATGGTTATGAGCAAGGTATATATCTTCAATAGTAATGCCCTCATATTCTTGCTTGTTTTGATAAATTAAACTTGCTAATTTATTTATTGAATGTATATTGAAATCAGGGTTCAGAACAGGTAGCATATTTAAATTCGCCCCAAAATGAGGTATTCCATCTACCTGGTATTCACTATACTTTGACATAATCTCTTTTGCTCTTGTTATAGCTAATTTAACTTTAGAGATAAAGAATAAATAATGGCTGGTTTGGTCTCTATCTGGAAAATTGACTTTGAATTTCAAGGTCATAAACCCTTTGTCTTCAAAAATACTTTGAAAGGTTTCAATTATAAACAGTTCTCTTTTTTGTGGTGAAGATTCTTTATCGTAGTATTCCTGAATTTTTGGGAAGTAATCTCCAAATATTTCAACCATATTTTGTTCTACCTTGCTATTTTTTATAGCTGCCCGAATCCTATTAAAGTTGAATAGCATGAATAAATCAGACCCCCAATTCTTTATCGCGAACATGAGCATTTTTTGTGTAAAACCATATCCAAGAGGGTCAATGAAAGTTAAAGCAGGTGTATTTTCCTCAAATGCTTTTTTAAGCATTTCAAAATTGGCAGAATCATTTAAGATTATCGGTTTGTATTTAAGTTTCTCGTAGAAATCAAGATTTGAGACGTTCTCCTTTAATTGGTTGATTAGCTTTGGGTCTTTGTCATTGAAAAATGTTTGGACATGATTATCATAATCAATGAAAGTACCTTTACTTGAATAGAGCGTATCTCAAAACTCAGGGTTGACATAATGGTTGATAAATGAGATATTTAGGGCCAAAAAGATGGACTTAACAGATATCCAATGGGCAAAACTAGAACCAATATATGAAAAGCCCTATGCTGGCACGGGTCGTCCTCGTCAGGATGCGCGTCAGGTGTTGAATGGGATATTGTGGGTTTTACGAACGGGCGCGCCCTGGAAGGATATGCCTCGTCGTTATCCTCCCTATCAAACCTGCCATCGCCATTTTCAAGAATGGACCGAGGAAGGGGTTTTTAGCTTGGCTTTGCAAACCCTGGCCGAAGATTTACTAGAGCGAGGTCAAATAGATGTTCAGGAATGCTTTATCGATGGTTCGTTTGCGCCGTCAAAAAAAGGGGTCCAGGCGTTGGAAAAACTAAGCGGGGCAAGGGGACCAAGATCATGGCCATTGCAGACGCTGCTGGTCTTCCAATCGCCATCGATACGCATGCTGCTAGTCCCCACGAAGTAACTTTGGTCGAGCAAACTTTAGAAGCACGCTTCCTGGAAGTGCTTCCTGAAAAGCTCATTGGTGATCGTGCCTATGATTCTGATCCGTTGGACGAGTATCTTTTGGAAGAATATGGCGTGGAAATGATTGCGCCTCACCGCTCTAATCGAAAGAAAAAACGAACTCAGGATGGTCGAAAACTGCGTCGATATAAAAAAAGGTGGAAAATTGAAAGACTCTTTGCCTGGATTCAGAATTTTCGCCGTTGTATTGTGCGATATGAGTACTATCAAGCCAACTTTGAAGCTTTTTTAAGGCTTGCTTGTATTATTATTTTACTCAGACAGTTTTGAGATACGCTCTA
>JAKQJQ010000166.1 GCA_029561105.1 Bacteroidota bacterium | reverse complement strand
CAGCTAATCCAGAACCAAGACTTTTGAATTCTCCCGAAAAAACGACATGCAACAGCGTTTTTCATCGAAATCCAATTTTCAAGAGACAGTGATTTAGCTACCCACCAAACTCCAACTGCGCACAATTCCTGCGTTAGGGATGGCAGCGGTATCCTTTTGCCGGTTCAAACCTGAGGCATTAATTCACGTCTCGCTTTAGCGAAACAGCCGGCGAGTTTGCCGGCCCTGCAAAAGATAAAGCGTACAGCCCGGCCGAAGGCAACGCCCAAAAAACGCAACCCATTACAAAATTCGGCATCAATTGACTAGTTTTGATTAAAATTGCCAGATGCTTAAGAAGTTGCTCCTTTTGCTATTGTTGTCTTTTATTGTTGCCACGTACGGGCAAACGTCGGGCAATGCGCTCCTGAAAAAAGGTTGGGAAGCGCTGGTAAAAGACAACGACGATGACGCTTTTCGTTATTTTTGGGCGGCACACGAACAGGCAGAAAAACAGCGCAACACCTCAGAAAAAGCCGAATCATTGCTCTATTTGGGGATTTGTTCGTTTGGATCGAGCCTTGAAAAAGGCCTACAATTCGCTACGCAATCATTAAGCGAATACCAAAAACTGGAGCAGACCAATGTTCAAAAAGCGAGGGTTGGACGGGCCAGATGTTTGCAACTCATTAGCACCATTTACAGTCGACAGAAAAAATACGCGCAGGCCAAGCAACTGAGCCATGAGGTCATAGCCGTTTTGAAAAACCAACCAGACAGTTCGGGAACCTTGGGTCTTGCCTACGCCAGCTTAGGAAGTTTGCATCAGATTGAAAAACAGCAGGACTCGCCTGAATACTACTCGCAGCGCGCCGTGGACGCATTTATACGGTCAAAAAACACGGCTTACCTGCCCAGTGCTTATCTCAAAATGGCGCAGTTCTGGCAACAACGGGCCGACCGGACTAACAGTTTGCGTTACCTGAACAAGGAGCTTGCGTTGGCCGACGCTACCCAAAACCAACAGGCGCGGGTATCGGCAATGGTGGCGTTAGGGAAATGGCAACTGGAAATGGACCGAAACGAGGACGAAGCCGAAATGCATTTCAGGAAAGCGCGAAAAATAGCGCAAAACCTTAGCGACAAAGTGTTTGAAGCAAAAACGCTCGACGCGTTGATTGCGCTCAAGACCAGGCAAGCCGATTTTGCCGAAGTGAGCGCACTGCAAACCGATCTGCTAGCATTGAAAGACCAATTTTACTCGCTCGAGCGCGAACAGATTGTCAAGAGCCTCGAGGTGCAATTCGACGTATCGGAGAAAGACCGCAAACTCAAACTGCTGACTAAAGAACGTGAGATTTCGCGGCTCATGAACCTGATATTGGTAATCGGATTGATTGTGTTGGTGTTGCTCTTCGCGCTGGCGTACCTGTTCTTGAAACGAATCAATAAAAAAGACCGGCAACTGCTCAAAACCAAAGAAGAACTCGTACAGGCACTGGAAAACCAGAAACAGCTCAAAGAGCAACAATTCCTGAATGACTTGGAGCACAAAGAGAATCAGCTCAACGCGATCACCTTCCAGATGTTGCAGAAAAATGAATTACTCGATGAGATCAAGTCGACGATAGAAAAGGACAACGTAGCCGAACAAAAACTGCTCAGAATGGTCAATAAGCATTTATCCCAAGACCAAAGCTGGAATGATTTTGACAAGTATTTTGAAAGTCTGAACAAGAATTTCTACACGCGGCTCAAGCAGAAATATCCTGATATCAGTTCGAATGACCTTAAAATCTGCGCGCTGATCAAACTCAATTTGTCGATTAAAGAAATGGCCTCGATTCTGAACATCTCGCCCGACAGTGTGTAAACGGCGCGGTATCGGCTCAGGAAAAAATTACAATTGGCCAGTGAGGAGAACCTGACCGACTTCATCCTCTCTATTTAAAATCCCGATGTACACCTGATTTCCACCGCAAAATAAGCAGTTGTACACCTTTTGTCTACCTACTTTTTATGGCTCCAAACAGGTTAATGTATACTTTTGGCTGTAACAATTGCTATGAAAAATGAACCGAACTCTTAAATTTGATGTTATGAAAAAAATCTACTTCTTGTTACTTTTCGCAGCCGCGGGTTTGCACGCGCAAATCCCAAACAGCGGCTTTGAAAACGCATTGGGCTATGGTGGCGAGAATGTTGCAGATTGGGGACAACCGTTTTCCTTTCCGGTATGGATTGACCTGGAAACCGGCGAAAGCCACGCCCACGAGATTACCTTTGGCGACCAATTGTTGGGGATGTTTTGCAGCTCGGTCGCCGACGCGCATTCGGGCGAAAAAGCGATGCTGATTCGCAACGCCTTTAATATCACCACCAATGCCGTGATCCCCGGAAAGGTGTCGCTTTTTAACAGCGAAATATCAGAAACAGCTACGGGTTGGAACGCCGGGATTCCTGTTGGCGCCGACACAGACATCCAATTCTTGTCGTTTTGGTATAAATTTGCCCCGGCCGCCAATGATGTGGCCGAAGCAACCCTAGAGTTGTTCAATGCCGACAGTCAAAGTATTGGTCTTGCCAAAATATCAATCTCTGAGCCTGCAGAAGTTTATACCTATGCCTCTACTCCACTGGTGTTGACTGGAATAGAAGGTGCACCGGCCTTTGTCCATATTGAATTTTCTATGGCGCCCGAAGGTTCTGTGCCTGCTTTTGGCAGTAGCCTGACCATTGATGATTTAAAAGTCAATCCAAACCAGTTGCGAACCCAAGCCTTTGATCAAGCGCCATTTACCATTTGGCCAACTATAGCCGGTAACGAAATCAACATTCTTAAAAACGGTGACGACTCAAGCGTACACGAGTTTACCATTATAGACATTCAAGGCAAAATCGTTAGCGAACAACGCCTGAAACCCAATAATGGCATCGCCTCAAAGATAGACATTGGCGCGCTCTCTAGCGGATTGTACCTGCTGCGCTCGGCCGACGGATTCACCGCAAAATTCATCAAAAAGTAAAAGCATAATTAATCAGTGCGATAAGGGGAATTGGAC
>JAKQJQ010000157.1 GCA_029561105.1 Bacteroidota bacterium | reverse complement strand
CTTGTAAAATTCGAGACCAAGTCTATCATCAAAAACCCGGTGTACATCATCATCATGAGTATCGGGCTGATCATTCTCATTGTCAACTTCGCCACCTTCACGAGTGCTTTTGGCACCACAAGATATCCGGTGACTTACCTTATCGTAGACAATATCGTGGATGCCTATGCGATTTTCCTTTACGGATTCATTGCGTTTTACACCGGCGTACTGGTCTGGAAAGAACGCGATGCCAAAATCAACGAGATCCAGGACGCAACACCCATACCATCGGGGATGCTGTTTACCTCCAAACTGATTGCGGTGGTTGCGGCGATTGCGCTGGTGTTTTTCGTATCGATGCTGCTGGGCGTCATCACCCAGACGCTTTACGGCTACTCGCGTTATGAAATTGATGTTTATGTGAAAGGATTGTTCGGCATCCGCTTGACGAAATTGATTTTCCTAACGGTGCTTTCGCTGCTGTTCCATTACCTGATCAACAACCGGTACATTGCGTGGTTTGCGTTTATCGCCTTTATTGTCGTGAACGGATTCATTTGGGGTTTGCTCGAAATCAGTAGCAATATGCTCGCGTTTGGCTTCCTGCCGCAAATAGAATACTCTGACATGAACGGTTATGGCCCGTTTGTACCGGGAACGTTATGGTTTGGTTTGTATTGGAGTTTGTTCTGTTTGATCCTGTGTTTGGTGATTACGGCATTTTACATCCGTGGCAAGGAAGAACAGTTTAAATACCGCTGGACGAAGGCCAAGACCGACTTCGGGAAAAAGAAATTGGCGCTCACACTGAGCCTAGTGGCTTTTGTGGTCTGTGGCGGTTTTGTTTACTACAATACCAAAATTCTCAACACCTATGATAGTGCTAAGGAGTCCGAAGACATCCAGGTGGCTTACGAGAAGAAATACAAAAAGTACGAGCACCTTACCCAACCGCGGTTTTACAAACTCGATTATAAGATTGATATTTTTCCCGAAAGCCGCAGTGTGAAAACCAATGTCGACGCTTGGGCGAGAAATATCTCGGGCCAACCGATCACTGAACTGCATTTCACGATGCCGTTGCTCACCGACAGCATCAAAATCAACATTCCCGGTGCCAAAATCAAGACCAACGACACCGAGCTGCTTTATAGGATTTACACTTTAGAGCGACCGTTGCTCGCAGGCGATTCGATTAAAATCAACGTGAGGCTACACAAGGAAAGTCCCGGATTCGAGAACGAGGTTTCGTTTGCGCAACTCACCCAAAACGGGACGTTCTTCAACAATACCGACATCATGCCGAGCTTTGGGTACAACACCGATTACGAAATCAGCAGCAAGAACAAACGCGCAAAACTCAAGTTGCCCAAGCGCGAGCGCAAGCCCAAACTCGATGACCATAATGCGGCGGCAAGATCTAACCCGTATATCTCCAATGATTCCGATTATGTAGAAGTGACCACTACCATTAGCACCACGCCAGACCAGATTGCCATTGCGCCAGGTTCACTCGTGAAAAGCTGGAATCAGGGAGGCCGCAAATACTTCAACTACAAACTTGACAAAAAGGCACTCAATTTCTATTCGTTCATTTCGGCCAAATATGAAGTGGCGAGACGCAAATGGAAAGGCATCGACCTGGAGGTGTATTACGACAAGCAGCATGCGTACAATGTACCCAATATGCTGAACAGTATGCAGAAATCGCTCGATTATTACACCAAAAATTTCGGACCGTATTACCACAAGCAGTGCCGCATCATCGAATTCCCGCGTTATGAGGATTTCGCGCAGGCTTTCCCGGGCACAATGCCTTACAGCGAAAGTGTGGGTTTCATCACCGATTTGCGCGCCGTGAAACAGGACGACATTGATATGGTATTTTACATCGTCGCGCACGAAATGGGGCACCAATATTGGGCGCACCAGGTTTGCGGCGCGAACATGCAGGGCAGCGAGATGATGAGCGAGGGGTTTGCCCAATACTCGGCACTTATGGTCATGGAGAAGGAATATGGCAGGGACAAGATGAAAAAATTTCTTGAATATGAAATGGACGAATACCTCTCGGGACGCCGCTTTGAAACCGAAGCCGAACGCCCGCTGATGAAAACAGAAAGCCAGCAATACATCCATTACCAGAAAGCGAGTGTTGTTATGTACTACCTCAAGGAAATGGTGGGTGAGCGAAACGTGAACACCGCGCTCAAGAATCTGATTGATACCTATGCGTACAAAAGCCCGCCTTATCCTACGGCTAATGCTGCGGTGGCCGAGTTCAGGAAAGTCACGCCCGACAGTTTGCAATACCTGATCCACGATATGTTTGAGACCATCACGATTTTCAACAACCGCGCGCTCGAGGCGAAGTATAAGAAAGTCGGCGGTGAATATGAGGTGAAGATAAAAGCAAGTTTCGAAAAATTCCGTTGTGATTCTATTGGTTCAGAAACCAAAATCCCAATTTCCGATTACGTGGATGTGGGTATTTTTGCCAAACCAACGGGCGATGCCAAACTCGGCAAGGTATTGTTGCGCAAACGTGTCAAGGTCATCAAAAAGGACAATGTGTTTACTTTTCGCACCAAGGAACTGCCTTATCAGGCTGGTGTGGATCCGTACAATTACCTAATTGACCGTGTGCCCGAAGACAACATCAAACAAGTAGAAGAGTAATCTAAAACATCCCGCGAGTCCGGGATGTTTTTTTTAGATTCCATTCGACAGGATACGATAGCAGGTACCTATTTTGTTTTTTTAAACTCCTATAATTAAGTTTTAGGAAAAAATCCAGATTTTCTACATTTGCGGTTCATCTATTTTTGCCAGGGACGTATCGGCCCCTTCCCCTACGGTAATCTACACATTCCCGAACAATCTCAAAAGCAGAAAAACCGCAACAAATGTTAACGGCCCGATTTGTTTTAAAACAACGCTTTGTATATTTGCCCAACTTCAATCTAACCACATGAGAAAAATTAACATACTGCTGGCCGTGGTACTCTTCACCTCGATGGCATTGGCCCAACAGAAAGAAAAAGTCAAAGGTTCGAAAATTGTGACGATCTCCCAAAAGGAAATCGGGGATTTTGAAACGCTTGAAATAGAAGACAACCTCGAGATTTTCCTTATCAAAGGCGACCAGAGTGGTCTTGAAATAGAAGCAGATGACAACCTGCACGACGCCATCGAAATAGACCTCAAGGCAAAAATCTTGCGGTTGGCCGCTACCAAGCAGGTGACCGGCGCCAAAAAATTCAGCATCCGCATCACTTATACAGACAACCTAAGAATGGTGATGGCCAAGAACGAGGCGAACATTACCGCGCTGGCCGACATCAACCTGGGCGATTTTACGTTCAAGGGATTCGATTCGTCTAAGTTTTTCGCCAACGTCAACTCAAGGAAATTTACGCTGATGGCCAATGATAAGTGTAAATCCGAGCTCAACCTCAAATCGGATGAAACGACCATAGAGCTTAGTAAGAACGCCCAACTCAAGGCCTTGATTTCAACGCCGCTAATGAAGTTCGATATGTACCAGAAATCGACTGCCGTAGTAGAAGGCGACGTGATCGACCTCAAACTAAGGCTCGACAACAACAGCAATTTTACCGGGAAAAACCTCACCGCCAAAAACGCCGAAATCGTCGTGGAAGGCTACACCACTTGCAGCATCCAGGTGAGCAACAAGGCTACGATAGATGCGACTGGGAAATCAGAAATCCAGTTGTATGGTGAAACTTTGCGCGTAGATTTGAGGAAGTTTGCAGAAAATGCGGCTTTGTTGAAGAAAAGTTTGAAATAGACGCGGCTGCGCCTTTAGAAAAAACCCGTTATAAAAAAAGTCCTGACTATAATAGTCAGGCCTTTCTCATTTATTCGGATCTGTCTAAAGCGAAGCGTGTCTACTCCATCGCTGCCAAATACCGCTCGGCATCCAAAGCCGCCATACAACCCGTTCCCGCAGCGGTAATCGCCTGGCGGTATACATGATCTGCAGCGTCTCCGCCTACGAAAACACCGGGCACGTTGGTTTTTGAAGTACCGGCTATGTTGATGATGTAACCGGTTTCGTCGAGTTGGAGGTAATCCTTGAAGATATCGGTATTGGGTTTGTGGCCAATGGCAACAAAAAATCCGGTGGCGGGAATTTCTGTGATTTCGCCGGTGGCGCGGTTCCTGGCTTTTACCGACGTAACCACTTGCCCGTCACCAAGGACTTCCTCGGTTTCGTGGTGCATTAAGATGTTGATGTTTTCTGTTTTGCGCACGCGTTCTTCCATGATTTTGGAGGCTCGGAATTTGTCGGAGCGCACGAGCATGGTAACTTTCTTGCAGAGTTTGGAAAGGTAGTGGGCTTCTTCGCAGGCCGAATCTCCGGCACCTACGATAACTACTTCCTGGTTGCGGTAGAAAAATCCGTCACAGACCGCACAGGCCGACACGCCACCGCCCATATTGAGGTAGTGCTGTTCTGAGGGTAAGCCCAGATATTTGGCTGACGCGCCCGTTGAAATAATCACCGTTTCACAGTGGATTTCTACGCTATCGTTGATCCAGACTTTGTGGATGGGACCGCTAAAATCGACTTTGGTGGCCCAACCGTCGCGCACATCGGTTCCGAAGCGTTTGGCTTGTTCCATGAGCTGTACCATCATTTCCGGCCCTGTCACGCCGTCTACGTAACCTGGGAAATTTTCTACTTCGTTAGTGGTGGTGAGCTGCCCACCGGGTTGCGTCCCCTGATAGAGTACAGGAAACATATTGGCTCTGGCTGCATAAATGGCTGCAGTATAACCTGCAGGTCCTGAGCCGATAATCAAACATTTTACTTTTTCTATTGCTGACATGATATTGGGTGTAAATTCTGCGCCAAAAGTAAGTGATATTTCGCTAAATCCGGTTAGTCTTTTATTGGTTTTGGTTATCGAAGTATTCACAAACAGGCAAATTTTATGAACAGTCTTTTTATTTGCAGCAATTGCTTGGTGAAGCCAAAAATAATTATATCTTTGCTGCCGCTTCGGGGTGTAGCGTAGCCCGGTTATCGCGCCTGCTTTGGGAGCAGGAGGCCGCAGGTTCGAATCCTGCCACCCCGACAAATCCTTGCCGTTTTCGGCAAGGATTTTTTGTTT
>JAKQJQ010000152.1 GCA_029561105.1 Bacteroidota bacterium | reverse complement strand
TTACCTTGTTGGCCGGATTGGAAATGAAGTCCTGGATGGATTTCATGGCCACGTCGGTGTTTCCGTTTTCGTAAGCCGAGTAACCCAAATAACGCAAAATCCTTGGATTGACTTTGTCTAGCTCTTTCATTTTGTTGGCCTCAACTTCTAATGCCTTGTAATCCTTTGCGAGGATCAAAAAGTCGGCATGGCGCATACGCGACGCGAGCGAGTAATCTGTCAGTGTCATGTATTTCTCATAATAACTCAACGCTTTCTGGATGTACTCTGTGTATTTTTTTGGCTCATTGTTACCCCAATAATAATAGGTTTCTGCGAGCTCCCTGTATACGGGACCGTAATTCGGGTTGGTCGTAGCGACGTCGTTGAGTGCTTTCACCGCTTCGGTGTAGGCTTTGGCGCCTTTGAGCAAAACGCCCAATTGCATTTTGGCCCTAATCAGTGACGCGTCGGTCTGGAAAGCGTTGCGATACGAAGCATAAGCATCATTTTGGTTTTTGTCACCGTAATAGGCGTCACCCAAAGTCATTTGAACGTTAGCATCTGTCGGATTGGCAGCTTTTGCTTTTTCTAGTGAAGCGAGAGCCGCTTTGTAATCGGGTTTGTCAGCGTTCATGTAAGCTTTGGCTACCGCTATGTACTCTTCTGTATCTTTTTTCTTGACGTCTTTGGTAGCGAGTGCAAAATTGGATTGTGCAGCCGAAACATTGTTCTGGTCAAGTTCTATCTGTCCCAAGCCGATGTAGTTGAGTTTACCGGCTTCGGCGCCTGATAAACCTTTCTGGAAATATATTTTGGCTGAGTCTTCTATGTTTTGTTTGAGGTAGATGTTCCCCAAAAGGAAGGCAGCTCTTCCGTTGGCAGGTTTTGCCTGCACTATTGATTTTAGCATTGATTTTGCTTTTTCGTACTGCTCGGCGTCTATGGCCTTTCGTGCCTGTTCGATATCCTGTGCTTTGCTTACGGTGGCTGTTGCCAGCAAGGCAAAACTAAAGATTTTCAACTTCTTCATGGTATGGTATTTAATTGTTTTTTTTATTTTCGATAGCGTTCCTGACTACAATTTTTCTAGAAGGAACACGGATAGGAACGAGTCCTGATTTTAATATGATTCTTTGTCCGACTTCTCCGGTAACGAATGCGGCAAACCCCATTCCTAGGCCCGAATATCCCTGACAATTTACCGAGTACAAACGACGTGCCAAAGGATATTTGCCCTCGGCTATGTCATTTTGCGTAGGACTATAATACTTACCATCGTTGGCTTTAACACTAAGCACATTGACCTTGTCCAGATAGGGCTCCATACTGGCAGTTGGATCATAAATGTAATTGACACCGACAACGCCGATTAGGCCGTCGTTTTCGGCAATGTATT
>JAKQJQ010000143.1 GCA_029561105.1 Bacteroidota bacterium | reverse complement strand
CGTAGCAATGGCCAGTCCGCTCGCCACCGAACTGCCCAGGTAAATAAACGGCGCTTCGTGCGATTGGTCTTTGGCAACCGGCAGGGATTCTCCGGTAAGGATCGACTCGTTTACCGAGAAGTCGTTGGCGTGAACAATCGTAGCATCGGCGGCGATGGCCATTCCTTCTTCTACCATCAGGCTGTCGCCCAAAACAATTTCGCTACTGGGAATTTCGCGGATCTCGCCTTCGCGGATGACTTTGCAGTGGGGTTGCGTGAGGTCTTTGAGTTTCTCGAGTGCATTTCGGCTGCGAGAATCCTGGTACAACGAAATGGCTACCACAAAAAATATCGCGACCGTCAGGAAAAGCGCGTCGCCGGTTTTACCGCTGGCAAAATAAATCGCGGCGGTCACCAGTAATAACACCACCATCGGCTCTTTAAGGGTTTCTTTTACCTTCCCGGCAAAGCTGTGTCGCTTTTTGTAGCGCAAGCTGTTTTCCCCAAATTCGCGGCGGGCCTTATCTACCTGCTCATTGGTCAAGCCGTTGATGTCATAGTTATTTACTGTCATTGGAGGTTGCAGATGTATTGCTAAGGTATTGAATTATCAGCTCTTGGTGTAGGATTGTGCCGGGAATCTTTCAGACCGGTCACGAAATATTTGGCTACACGATTCCCTACCAAATATGACCGTCGACACCAGCAAACGGGACTAGCCAAAGTTTTTTTGCACTGTGTAACAAATGTCACCGTCTACGCTGTCAATCGATGGTAATTTTACCAAAAAAATAACAGCTATGTTCAAGTATACCAGAAGCATCTTATCAGAAAAATGCCCACGCTGCCACAAAGGCGATAT
Source organism: Bacteroidota bacterium (assembly GCA_029561105.1). GTDB lineage: Bacteria > Bacteroidota > Bacteroidia > Flavobacteriales > Flavobacteriaceae > Flavobacterium. The sequence continues at coordinate 48,591 of JAKQJQ010000143.1, read as the reverse complement.
GTTTACCCACAAATGGTACCAACTGGGTTCTAACAATAAAATGGTCGAGCACTGCCCGGTTTGCGAACAGCGCACCCAACTCGAACCCGGATTTTATCACGGTACGGGTTATGTGAGCTACGCTCTTACGGTGGGATTTTCTTTCATCACTTTTGTGGCCTGGATTGCCACCACAGGCATTGGGCTTAAGGATGGACGGATTTTTTACTGGCTCATCTCAAACATCGTCCTACTGGTGCTCCTGCAACCTTTTTTCATGCGATGGTCCCGAATGCTTTGGCTTTCGTGGTTTTTCCACGATGATGACAAATACCACCAACCCAAGGAAATGGGTGTGGCGCATGCGGCAAAAAAGTAGTATCGTTTTGGGTAAAAGATGACAGATGTCAGTTTTTGAAAAAAATGCTTGCGTTAAATTTACGTTCGAATAAAATACAGCAAACATGAAAATCGAACAAATCTATACCGGATGCCTCGCTCAGGGTGCCTACTACATCACCTCAGGCGGCGAGGCCGCGATTGTTGATCCCTTGCGTGAAACAGCGCCTTACCTCGAGCGGCTCGAGCGCGATAACGTATCACTGAAATACATTTTTGAAACGCATTTCCACGCCGATTTTGTCTCAGGCCATTTAGACCTGCACCAGCAAACTGGCGCCGAAATCGTCTATGGGCCCAATGCTGTAGCTGATTTTCCGCATACTTCGGCAACCGACGGCCAGGAATTTACCCTCGGGAAAGTAAAAATCAAAGTACTCCACACGCCGGGACACACCATGGAAAGCAGCACTTTCTTACTATTGGATGAAAACGGGAAAAGCCACGCCATTTTCTCGGGCGACACGCTCTTCATAGGCGATGTTGGGAGACCCGACCTGGCACAGAAAGCTGCATCCAAAACCAAAGAAGAACTCGCTGCCATACTCTACAATTCGCTTCGCACCAAAATCATGACCCTGCCCGATGAGGTGATTGTGTATCCCGCGCACGGAGCCGGAAGCGCCTGTGGCAAAAACATGAGCAAGGAAACCATCTCTACGATTGGCGAGCAAAAAAAATCCAACTACGCACTGCGCCAAAATATGAGCGAAGCCGAATTCATACAGGAAGTCACCGACGGGCTCCTACCGCCACCAGCCTATTTTGGGATGAACGTCGCCATGAACAAATCGGGGATTGTGAGTTTTGAAAAAGTGCTCCACAACGGGATGCAAAAAATACCGGTAGCGGCGTTTGAAACGGTCGTGTCCCAAACCGGCGCGCTCATCCTTGACACGCGTCCGCACAGCGTATTTTACAAAGGGTTCATCCCGCAATCCATCAATATAGGAATCGATGGTGATTTTGCCCCATGGGTGGGAGCGCTCATAGGCGATGTCAATCAGGCCATTGCACTGGTGGTCGTTCCCGGTTTTGAAGAAGAAACCATCACCCGCTTAAGCCGTGTAGGTTTTGACAATTTGGTAGGCTATCTCGACGGCGGCTTCGATGCCTGGAAAAACGCAGGCTATGAAACCGAAACCATCAATAGGATCAGCGCCGAACAATTTGCCGAAGCAGTCACCATCGGGGAAGATGTGGTCATCGATGTACGCAAAGAAAGCGAATACCGCGCGTCTCACCTAGGTGAAGCTTATAGCAAACCGCTTGCGTATATCAACGATTGGATCAGAGACCTTAATCCGGCAACGCATTACTATCTACATTGCGCAGCCGGTTACCGCAGCATGATCGCGGCATCGATACTGCTCTCGCGTGGGTATCGGAATTTCACCGAAATAGAAGGCGGATTCAATGCTATCGCGCAAACCAACCTGCCCCAAACAGACTTTGTCTGTCAAAGTAAAGTATTGTAAACAGGGACTCAAATCCCGCCTAAGGCTATTCTCAAAGCCAACCCCGATTCAAACATCGGGCAAACCGAAAAAAAACAGTAGTAACCAAAAAAAAAACAATTATGAAAAAAAATATGGGTTCTACAGACAAAAGTATCAGAATTCTCGTTGCGGTCCTGGTTGGCGTATTGTATTTCACCAACCTAATCAGCGGCACATTAGCCCTTGTTTTGGGAATTCTCGCAGTGGTCTTTCTGCTCACCTCTTTTCTCAGTTTTTGTTCGCTCTATGCGATTTTCAACATCAACACCTGCAAAATCAAACGATAATGTACCAGATAGAAGTAGAAAACATCAAATGCGGCGGTTGCGCCAACAGTATCGAGAAAGCGCTGCTTAAAGTCGAGGGTGTCGACTCGGTCAAAGTCAACGTAGAGAACGGAATCATTGTTATTGTGGGTGATGCGCTCCGACCTGAACTGGTAGCCAAACTCACTCAAATCGGCTATCCCGAAAAAGGAAATAACACCATGGCTTGTCAGGCAAAATCGTATTTTAGCTGTGCGGTAGGCAAATTCGGCTGATGAATCAATTGCCGTATCAAACCCTAATACAAAACGGTATGCAAGAAGAAAAATGTTGTGTCGTGACTTGCGACAATCCTATTGACCAAAACTACTGGAACCAACAATATGCCTCCAACACCACGGGTTGGGATTTGGGTGAAGTTGCTCCGGCGATCAAACGCTACATCGACCAACTCCCCTCCAAAACCATCAGCATCCTGATTCCGGGTTGCGGCAATGCCCATGAGGCGGCCTACTTGATGGATCAGGGTTTTACCAACGTTACCGTGATTGACATTGCGCCGTTGCTCGTAGAGAAACTGCAGGAAAAATTTGAGGGTAACGACCGGATCAAGATTGTTCCCGGTGATTTCTTTGACCATCAAGGCCAATATGATCTGATTATTGAACAGACCTTTTTTTGCGCGCTACCGCCATTCATGCGCCAGCGATATGCAAACAAAATGTACCGCTTGTTAAACAACAACGGGATCCTCTCGGGCTTGCTGTTTGATCGAGAGTTTGAAGACGGGCCTCCCTTTGGAGGAAGCCGCGCCGAATACGAAAACCTTTTCAAAGCTGCGTTTACATTCAATCGAGTGGAACCTTGCCAGGAGTCGGTTGAGAAAAGAGCCGGAAACGAGTTGTTTATTGAACTGCAGAAAGATGACAGCATCAACGTAGCACTTTATGCCATCGATGGGATTACCTGTAGTAATTGCAGCAAGACGATTGTTGGCCAATTCATGACTGTCGAGGGCGTACTCAATTGCAGCATCAGTACCGATTTTAAAGAACTGCTATTGGTGAGCAGCCGCGAAATTCCGATAGAATCGCTAAGGCAAATACTCGCCTACGATAAAAAATACCTGATAGAAACAAAAAACTAACCATCATGGACGAAACTTTTGATGACCTCATCCATTCAGAAAAACCAGTATTGGTGGACTTTTACGCCACCTGGTGCGGCCCTTGCCAAATGTTGGGCCCGATTTTAAAAGAAGTTAAGGACAAGCTTGGCGATCGTGTGTCTATTATCAAAATAGACGTAGACAAGAACCAGGCGGTGGCGATCCATTACCGCGTAAAAGGCGTGCCTACCATGATGCTGTTCCAGAATGGCAAGCAGCTTTGGCGGCAATCGGGCGTTTTGTCTAAGATGGAAATCGTCGCGGTGATACTCGAGAAGAGCACCTGGCCCGAACTGCCAAACGCAGCAACCTAAAAAATAAAACAAAATGGACAAAATTTTATTCGGTATTGTTATATTGCACCTCGTAATCGGTTTTGGCTGGCTGATTTACAAGCTTGAATTCAATAAAAAACAGCCTAAGGATAAAAATGAACATTAATCAAAACAAACCCATGAAAAAAGCAATTTCGATGATGGCAATCGCTGCCTTCTTGTTCTCAATGCCTGCCAACGCACAGGAAACCCCTAAAAAGAAAGAAAAATCAAAGACCGAAAAATCTTGCTCGAAAGACGAGATGAAATCTTGCTCGAAAGAAAAAAAAGCAGGATGTTGTGCTAAAAAATAACCAACTCCTTTTTCGGATTAAAAAGCGCCAGGACAACCGGGCGCTTTTTTTATGCAAATATAACTTGCGTGACAAATATCACTTTCTCTCCAGGTTTGGGATGCTACCTTTATCCATACCATTGAACCTATAAACCTTCAAACTTATGGAACCGCATTTATATCATGTTGACCTTGACTGGGACACCCAAAGAAAAGGCAGTTTGTCATCGCCCGAACTCCTGCTGCACCGCGGCACAACTATCGAAGTAGCTACGCCTCCCGAATTCCCGCAGGGCATGCCGGGAATCTGGTCGCCCGAACATTTATTTACCGCTGCGGTGAGTAGTTGTTTGATGACTACTTTTCTATCGGTGGCCGAAAATTCTAAGCTGGCCTTTACCCACTTTAGTTGCAAAGCCCACGGTAAACTTGAAACCGTCGAAGGGAAATTCATGATGAGCGAGATTGTCCTGGAACCCACCGTCACCATCACCGACGAGAAAGACCGTGAACGCGCCCAGCGGGTACTGCAAAAATCAGAAGCAGCTTGTCTGATCTCGAACTCGGTGAAGTCTAAAGTCACCATGACAACCACAATCATTGTACAACAAACCTAAAAAGCTCTTTCGCCTTTTTGCCCAAAATGCCTGCTATAGCGGGCATTTTTTTGTTGTGTGACATTAGTTACTGACTGGCTGGCCATGCAGCAATACCTTTGCTTCATCATTTCTAAATATCATGATGAAACAGTTAAAGAATACCATTTTTGTCTCGTTGATTGCCTTACCTGTGGTTGGCTTTTCCCAAGACACGATTGCGCTGTCTAAGAAAGACCTTTTGCAAAAAGCGGCATCGGGAAACCTGCAGCTTAAGATTTCGGGACAGGGTTTTGAGGCCGCGAAAGCCGATTACCGTCAAACCCATTCTATCTTCCTGCCATCGGTTACGGCCTCGGCTACTGCGATGGTTACCACCAATCCGCTTATGGCGTTTGGCTCTAAATTGAACCAGGAAATCCTGACCCAGTCTGACTTTAATCCGGCTTTGTTGAACGATCCGGCACAGACGCAAAATTTTGCCACAAAGATTGAGGTGCTACAGCCTTTAATCAACTTAGATGGCTTATACGCCAGACAGGCAGCGCGTGCTAAGATGCAGGCGTTTGAATTGCAAAACCTGCGATCGGCAGAATACCTGGAACTCGAAGCCAGCAAAGCGTTCATGCAACTGCAATTGGCCTATCGGGCCGTAAAGGTTTTAGAGCAAGCCAATACCACCGGGAAAGCCAATTTGAAATTGGTACAAAACTATTTCAACCAAGGCATTTTGCAGAAAACCGACGTTTTGAATGTGGAAGTTCGGGTCAACGACCTCGCCAATCAACTGCAATACGCCAAAAGCAATGTACAGAACGCCTCGGATTACCTTGCGTTTTTGATCAATGAAGACGCTAAAGGAAAAGTGTTCAAACCCGACGAAGGACTGGCCAACCGCATTGACCCCGAAATTACAACCGAAACCTTATCAGACAATCGCAAAGACCTGCAAGCCATGGCCAAATCAACCGCAGCCTACCAGAAAATGCTGCAATCGGCCAAGATGAATTTCCTGCCACGCCTCAACGCCTTTGGGAGCTACGAACTCTATGACCGGAATCTTTTTGGTACCGCGGCCAAAGGTTATCTCGTGGGCGCGCAATTGTCCTGGAGCCTGTTTGACGGTTATCAATCGATTGGGAAATCGGGCAAGGCCAAAGCCGAGTTCTTAAAATCATCGCTCGAAACCCAGCAATACAAAGCGCAAAGCCAACTGGAATGGAACAAAACCAACCGACAGCTCAAAGATGCCGAAAACAAAGTGGCGTTGTCACAACGCGCTTTCGACCAATCGCAGGAAGCCTACAGAATCCGCCAAAACCGATTCGCCCAAGGGCTTGAAAAAACCACCGACTTGCTGGCCTCGGAAATCCAGGTCATCCAAAAGGAACTCGAACAGTTGCAAGCCGTTTATGAATACAACCTGACCAAAGCATACTTACAATTTTTAACGAAATAACGATGAAAAAGAGATTGACAATCGCCTTAACGCTCGCATCCATTTTAGCGGTGTCGTGTGCAAAAGACAAAAAAGAAACCCCAAAAGACAGTCCTGCGGTTGCCGTAAAGCTCAGCGGTGTTGCCGGCCCGAACCAAAATCCTTTTGTTATGGCCAGCGGAAAAATAGAAGCCGAAAACAGCGCCAACATCAGCACCCGTATGATGGGCTATGTAACCAAGGTCAATGTTAAGGTAGGACAAAAAGTAGCGGCAGGACAGCCATTGGTAAGCATCAACAACAGCGATCTGCAGGCCAAAAAAGCGCAGGTAGACGCATCGGTGTTACAGGCCAATGCGGCTTACAACAACACCAAAAAAGACTACGACCGTTTTGTGGCGTTGTTTGCCCAGCAAAGTGCCTCGCAAAAAGAACTCGACGACATGACCTCGCGCTACGAAATGGCCAGGGCAGCTTTGGAGGGCGCCAAACAAATGCGCAATGAAGTACAGGCGCAATTCTCTTATGCCAATATCACCGCACCTTTTGCCGGCGTGGTCACCAATACTTTTGTAAAGGAAGGCGACATGGCCAATCCCGGAATGCCGCTGCTCAGTATAGAAGGTGCCTCGCGATTGCAGGTTACGGCCATGGTTGCCGAAAACGACATCACGCAGATTAAAAGCGGTATGGCTGCCAAAGTGCTCGTCAAATCGACTGGAGAATCTCTTGCGGGGAAAGTTGCAGAAGTGAGCCTTTCGGCCAGAAATACCGGCGGACAATTCCTCGTGAAGGTGAATCTTGAGAAAACCCCGGCCACGGTTTTATCTGGGATGTTTGTCAATGTGCAATTCCCGGTGGCCGGGGCGAAAACAACTACTGCGACGGCTACCGTGATGGTACCAAAAAGTGCTCTGGTTAGCAAAGGGCAACTCACCGGAATCTACACCATTGGTTCGGGAAATACTGCCATTTTAAGATGGCTGCGCCTAGGGAAAACCATGGGAGACCAGGTAGAAGTGTTGTCAGGTTTGGCTGCCAACGAGCCGTATATTGTCTGGGCCGACAGCAAATTGTATAACGGAGCAAAAGTGAAAGTCGAATAAACAAAGTTCTTGAACCCCATTGTAATTAATTAAACCAATGCCCGCGGGAGGGATTATCTCATCGGATATTATTTCATCATAGGAATTCGATGAATTTCATTAACGGCGACATCCTTTTGTGCAACAAAAGATACAGCCAACCCGATGCTAAAAGCTGAACTGGCAAAGCAAAGCCCGACCCAGGCCGAGCGTAAAGAAAAAGCCTAGTGGACTGTTTTAGCGAGGAGCCAGCAGCTGCGCTGGCCGCTGTGAAAGGGCACGCCTAACAACAAAAAAACAACATCATGCAAGAAGGTATATCGGGTAAAATTGCCCATTTTTTCATCAACTCCAAGCTCACCATTTTACTCATGGTGGCGCTCATGATCATTGGGGTTTACAGTTCATTTTTGATCCCGCGCGAGGAAGAGCCGCAAATCAACGTACCCATGGCCGATGTCATGGTGGGTTATCCCGGGGCAAGTCCCACAGAAGTGGAGAGCCGCGTGGTGAAGCCGCTAGAGAAAATCCTCTCGAATATCAAAGGTGTCGAGCACGTACACAGCATGGCCATGAACGGGCAGGCGATGCTCATTGTACAGTTTTACGTAGGCCAGGATGTAGAGCGATCATATGTGAAACTCTACGACGAACTCGCCAAACACGAAAATATGTTCCCTACAGGCGTTTACAAACCCATCGTGAAAACCCGCGCGATAGACGATGTGCCTATGCTGGGGCTTACGCTTTGGAGCGAAACCCAGGATGATTACGCCTTGCGACAGTTGGCGGAAGAAGTCACCTCCGAAATCGAGAAGGTCAAGGATGTGGCCATTACCCGCGAAATTGGCGGCCGCAACCGACAGCTCAAAGTGGTTCTTGACAAAGACCGTATGGCCGAAAATGGTGTGGATGCGATGGGGATTATGCAGATGATCCAGGCTGGGAACAGCAGTTCGCAATCGGGTGGTTTTGTGAATCAGGACAAAGAATATTTGGTAACGACGGGTCAATTCCTCAAATCTGCCGAAGACGTAGAGCGACTGGTAGTAGGTGTCAACGCCAATATGCCCGTATATTTGAAACAGGTGGCCTCTGTGGTAGACGGGCCATCGTCGGTGGGCAGTTATGTCTCTTTTGGTTTTGGGAAAGCCAATGTAGCACATCAGCATGCACCATCAGAATATCCGGCAGTGACCATTGCCATTGGTAAAGTCAAGGGCGCCGACGCGATGAAAATCTCTGAGAAAATCCTTGAGCGGGTAGATCAACTCAAGAAAACGCTCATACCCAATGACGTTCATGTAGAAGTGACCCGAAATTATGGCGAAACGGCATCGGACAAGGTAGGCGAACTCTTGCTGCACCTGGGAATTGCCATTATTGCAGTGACTTTCCTTGTGATCTTGGCGATGGGTTGGCGCGGCGGATTGGTGGTATTTTTCTCGGTGCCGTTGACTTTTGCCTTGACCTTGTTTGCTTACTATCTGTTGGGTTACACCTTGAACCGCATCACACTTTTTGCCTTGGTTTTTGTCGTGGGTATTGTTGTGGATGACAGCATCATCATCGCCGAGAACATGCACCGGCATTTCAAGATGAAGCGATTGCCGTTCAAGCAAGCGGCCATTTACGCGATCAACGAAGTGGGAAATCCTACCATTTTGGCAACCTTTACGGTAATCGCCGCCATTTTACCGATGGCGTTTGTATCGGGGATGATGGGGCCGTATATGAGCCCCATGCCGATTGGCGCGTCGATTGCCATGCTGCTTTCGTTGTTTGTGGCTTTGACCGTAACGCCATATTTGGGTTACCACCTGCTTCAGGAAAAAGAAACGCAGGAACATAAAAAAGAACAAGGTTTAGAAACCAGTTGGATTTATAAAATCTACAACAAACTCGAGCGCCCTTTGCTCGAGAGCAGTAAGAAAAGAAGGTTACTCGTAGGGCTTACCGTTTTGCTTTTGGTGGGATCGGTGGTGATGTTTTTCACGCAGTCGGTGGTGGTGAAGATGCTACCGTTTGACAACAAGAATGAATTTCAGATTGTAATCGATATGCCCGAGGGCACCACGCTCGAAAGAACCGCGGCGGTCACGCAGGAAATTGCGCAGTACCTCACAACGATTCCAGAAGTCGTAGATTACCAGAACTATATCGGTACCTCCGCTCCTATTACCTTTAACGGACTCGTGCGCCATTATGATTTGCGTGGCGGCAGCAATATGGCCGATATCCAGGTAAACCTGCTGCACAAAGAAGACCGCGACCTGCAAAGCCACGGAATTGCCAAAATGGTGCGTCCCGAAATCCAGAAGATTGCCCGGAAATACGGTGCAAACGTCAAGGTGATAGAAGTACCGCCAGGACCGCCGGTACTGTCAACGTTAGTGGCTGAGATTTACGGCCCGAATTATAAAGAGCAGATTAAGGTAGCCAATCAGGTAAAGGGCATTTTAGAAACCACATCGGATATCGTGGATGTGGATTGGATGACCGAAGACGACCAAACCGAGTACAAACTCGAGGTAGACAAAGAAAAAGCCATGCTCAACGGAATCGCGCCGCAGCAAATCGTGGGGAACCTCACTTATTTATTGAAGGAATATCCCGTGTCTAATTTATACGATGAAAACGCCAATGACAATGTGGCGATTGTATTGTCGTTGGATGACAAAGACAAAACGACGTTGCAGGACATTGAAAACCTCAAGATCAAAGGCAGCCATGGCAATGTGGTGCCCGTTGCAGACCTGGTAAAAGTAGTAACCGACACTTTGCAAAAAACCATTTACCGCAAAGACCAGAAACGCGTGGTGTATGTCACGGCCGATATGGCTGGCGCACTAGAAAGTCCCGTGTATGCCATTTTGGGAATGAATGAAAAACTCCAAAAAATGAAACTTCCCAAAGGATATAAGGTCAATGAATTGTATATGGAGCAGCCTACAGACGAAAGCGACTTTACCGTCAAATGGGATGGCGAGTGGCAAATCACGCTCGAGGTATTCCGCGATTTGGGTGTGGCGTTTATGGTGGTGATTGTCATTATCTACATGCTCATTGTGGGTTGGTTCCAGAATTTCAAGACGCCGATGGTGATGATGATGGCCATTCCGCTGTCGCTGATCGGGATTGTCTTTGGACACTGGTTGTTGGGCGCCTTTTTTACCGCGACTTCATTTATCGGGATGATTGCGCTCGCGGGCGTTATGGTACGCAACTCGGTGCTGCTGATAGACTTCATCGAAATCCGCCTCAACGAAGGTGTGCCATTAAAACAAGCCATCATTGAAGCCGGCGCGGTCAGGACTACGCCAATTTTATTGACGACGGGCGCTGTGGTTATCGGCGCATCGATTATCCTGTTCGACCCGATCTTTCAGGGATTGGCCATATCGCTGGTCTTTGGCGCGATTGTATCGACTATCCTTACTTTACTCGTGGTACCGATTATTTACTATGTGACCGAAAGGAAAAAGTGGGAAAAACAATAAATCCTCTAAAAAAAATCAAATGAAATTACTACTGATTACTGCCATCAAAGCATTTGAACCAGACATCAAAGACCTCCTGGAAAGCGCTGCGGTTACAAAATATTCGTACCGCGACGTGACCGGTTATAATGGCGACGCCCAGGAATCCATCATAGGCAACTGGTTTGCACAAGAAAACAATGAGACAGACTCGGTGCTCTTTTATGCCATCGTCAACAAGGAAATTGCCCAGGAGGTATTGGCCCTTTCGGACGCGTTCAATGACAAGCAGGCGTCACCCTCGCAGGTACATGTGGCGATACTGCATATAGAAGCATCGAATCATCCGCATTTAAATATTGTCCGTTAAAATCTTTACAGAATGATCAATAGAATTATACGTGCCGTCGCGGGGAGCTTTGTCCTCATCAGCCTTTTGCTGGCTATCTATGTCAATCAGAATTGGCTTTGGTTTACCGCTTTTGTCGGGGCCAACCTGCTGCAATCTGCTTTTACAAAATGGTGCCTGATGGAAGACATCCTCAAAAAACTTGGGGTAAAACCTTAGTAAACTTGCAGGCTTTTCATCAAAATCCTGACTGCTACCAAAATCAGGCAACCCGCCAAAACCTTAATGATGACGTGGCTCTTGATACGGTGTGACCAATAGGCGCCCAATTGCGCACCCGGAACCACGCCTGCCGCGAGCCACACAATCATCTTCTGAATTTCGGGATCGTTGTACGTGCCGTTGATGGCGTTTACCACAACACTAACCGTGGCCATGACGGCCAGGATGAAGTGCGAAGTGGCCGTGGCAATATACACCGGAAACTGCAACCAATGAACCATGGCCGGTACATGAATAATCCCGCCACCAATGCCCAATAACGGCGAAAGGTAGCCCACCAGTATGCTTATAAAGATGCCGTGCCGTTGGTTGTAGCTGTATTCATAAAGCACTCCTGCTTTATCGGTAAGCCGACGGTATTTAAGCCCTTTGCCAACTGGAAGGTTTTCGAGCGTTTGGCTTGCCGTCCGATTTTTATAAAAAAGGTAAACCGATAGCACCAACAGCAAAATGCCGAAGAGTAAATTGAAAATTTTTTGAGGCAAGTAAGGCACGGTGAGCACGCCCAAAATCGATCCGGGAATCGTGTACAGCGCAAACACCACACCTGCCTTAAAATCGATGCGCCCCGATTTGACATAGGCAACTGAGCCAGAGATAGCGTTGACCGCCACAACGGCGATCGAGATGGCGGTTGTGGTTTGGGGTGAGAGCTTTGGATAGAAAACGATCAGTAAAGGCACCAGTATGAAACCGCCGCCAGCACCAATGAGTGTCCCGAAAGTGCCTATCACAAAACCGGCAAAAATAAGAAGGAATATGCTATCCATAAGCAGCGAGAGGTCGTGAGGTGTTTAGTTTCATAAAGGTAAAAAAAATGACCTATCCGCAACAAAGGATGTACGCGGCTTACCGTACCTTATTGGCCAGCAACTCGGCCAACAAAGTCTCGAGGCTTACCGATGCGCAAGCGATCCCTTCATCGGCGGCACCGTAATAAATGTACAAATCATCCCCAACCAATACCGTTCCCGTAGGAAAACACACGTAGTTGACATAGCCTTTTAGCTCCCACGGCTGGTCAGGGACAAACAACGGATAGGGCAAACGCGCCACTTCTTTACGAGGGTCTCCAAGGTCCAGCAGCGCTGCGCAAGCCACATACATATAACCATTGATTGTATCGTGTACGCCATGGTAAATCAGCAGCCAGCCGTGCTGGGTTTCTATGGGTGGCGCGCCATTCCCCACATAACTTAGTTCGTGCGGGTATTTGGGATCCAGAACGATATGATGACTCAAATCTGTCAAATAATCCCTCCAAAATTGTAGCTTGAGGTCGGCCAGTTCATTTATCGCAGCAATCTGAATACCTGGCCTGATGCGGTGCAGGAAGTACAATTTGCCATTGATTCGCCTGGGGAAAAAGATGACGTTTTTATCCCAAACGTACGAGCTTCCGGTGCTGGGCTGGAAATATTTGATATTGAGGTCCTGCTGCCCTTTGAGCAAAGAGCGCAATTCATCGCCGGTAAACTGCGGGACAATGATGCCGTGTTTTCTCCAACTCTTCCTATCGGTCGAAGTGGCTACGCAGCCAAACGCATTTTCTCCGTCATAACCGCAATACGACAAGAAATATTCGCCGTCTATTTTTACAATGCGCGGATCTTCGACTCCATATTTTTCATGGTTATACTCGGGCACGATAATCGGATGGTCATACCGCTCGGCAATCGTCAGCGGGTCACTAAGCCTGCAATAACCAAGGGTAGAATGGTTGCCGTGCGCCACCGCGCGATATATGATATGGATGTCTCCGTTCTCGGCAATAACCGCGGGATTTAAGACACCTTCTATTTCAAAGTCGATGTCCCGTTTCTTTAGAATCAGGCCGTGTTTGTGAATCATGTCGCAAGCATTTGAAACCCAAATGTACCCATTCGGGCCCAAGCAGCCTTTACAGGAATTGGATAAATCTTTGCGAGATTAATGGAGTCAATTGCAACAGCGTTTCACCAACTCCTGTTCTAACTTAATAGACCTGGGAAACAAGATATTGTTTTCAATGTGGATGTGCTCCTGTAAATCCTGCTCAAAATCCTGCAACATCGAATAAGTAATGCGATAGGTATTGCAAGAATCTGCCGGTGGCGCATAATTGTGGGTCAGGATCTTGATCTTCCTGAAACGCACGGCTTCATGATTGTGTTCCTGTCTCAGCGAAGCAATCGGGTCGGCTATAACTGGAACAGCAGCCGCACAAGGGATTCCATCTGCTGGCGTTGCCTTTTCTAGTTTGGCAATTACAGGGAATAACTGATGCTCTTCTTTTTTCAGGTGCGCGAGCAAATCGGTGGCGCAACCTTCAAACAACGACTTGATCTCCAGCAATTCGGGGTGCTCTCCACTGTGGGTCTGGCATAATTTATCGAGCGCGCTTAGGATAGCCGGAATCTTTGCGCCTACATAACGGTGGTGCTTTTTTAAGATATAATCGACCAGCAAATCCAGCGGCCAGGAATTGAAATCGATGGCGTTGGTGTTGGTAGAAAGGATAATTTCTGTCAGTTCCTCCAAAAGCTGGCCGTGATTGATGGATTTTTTATCGCAGACTTCTTCAATGGTTCGGTGTCCGCCGCAAAAAAAATCGATACCGTATTTGCTAAAGACAGATGTGGTCCTGAAGTCATGGGATACAAACTCTCCGATGGTAATGTATTGGGATGCTGGCATAAGTAGGGATTGATAGGGTTAAGGGTTTGAATTTTGCGCTCCGATTGAAGCGATGCTCATTCTGGTGCTGCAATATTATTTAATAGGAAATAGTCAAAATATGACATTCATCACAAACAACTAATGTTCATATCTTTTGTGTTTTAGGATGGGTTGTTTTTATAAAACCACCGCGATTTTCTTTCCTGGCTAAAGAATGGCGCACAATAAGATGGGCCACCAAAAGCAGATTGAACAATTCATAAAGTGCTACAGAAGTTTGCCCACCGCTCACCCATTCCCTGACCAGCGTCTGCCAGGCTTCGAGTTGTAATGCCGCCCGCTTCAAATCGGTGTCATTGCGGATAATTCCAGCATCTTGACGCAACAACGATTGCAAACCGCGCTTAACCGACTCGAGCTGTTCCCGATGCGCCGTCGACTCTTGAGCATGACTGCAATGCAACAGATAAATCGGTTCGCCAATTGGCGCCGGTGCCGCACACAAGAACTCGTAAATCTGCTGAGAATACACCAATGCCTCGAGCAACGAATTGGATGCGAGCCGATTCGCGCCATGTAAGCCCGTATACGAACATTCGCCACAAGCCAGCAGGTTCACTACCGAGGTACGCCCGCAAACATCCACGGCTATGCCGCCGCAAAGATAGTGCTGCGCCGGAAGCACCGGAATCCAATCTTTCGCGATATCAACTCCGTGGTCAAGGCAATACTGGTAAATCATAGGAAAATGGCGGCAGAACGCTTTCGTATCAAGCTCGGTGCAATCTAAAAAAACACAGGCGTCGTCACTTTTGCCCAATTCGGTGTGTATGGCCTGCGACACGACATCGCGTGAGGCCAATGCGCCGCGCGGGTCGTAATCCAACATAAAATACCGCCCATCCTTGGTGCGGAGTTGTGCCCCAAAACCCCGTACGGCTTCGGAGATCAAAAAGGCGGCACCATCTTGCCCGTTGTAAAACGCCGTCGGATGGAACTGGATGAACTCCATATCGCTGATTTGCGCGCCTGCCCGATACGCCATTGCGATGCCGTCTCCGGTTGCAATGGCCGGGTTGGTGGTGTGCCCATACGCCTGTCCGATTCCGCCTGTAGCCAGGATTGTAAATGCCGATTGTATCAGCGCAATATTTTGGGTTTTGGTGTCGAGAACCATCGCGCCAAAACATTGGTTCTGGCCCGAAAACAGATCGATTGCGAAATGATGGTCGAGCAACTGCACATTCGCGAGCCGATGCACTTGCCTCAGGATGGCCCGTTCAATCTCGGCACCGGTTTGGTCCTTATGGTGAACGACCCTATTTGCAGAGTGTCCGCCTTCCCTACCCAAATCAAATTGGCCTTTGGCATCGCGGTCAAACCGAGCACCCCAATCGAGCAATTCTTTGAGCCTTTGGGGACCTTCGCGCACTACCATGCGCACCACCGCTTCGTTACAAAGCCCGTCGCCGCAATCCAGTGTATCTTGTATGTGCTTTTCGTATGAATCTGCAGAACCATCGGTGACAATGGCAATTCCGCCCTGTGCGTAACGCGTATTGGATTCGGATTCGCCGGCTTTGGTGACGATGGTAATCTTTCGTTCGGGAAATCGCTCGGCGAGCTTTATGGCCAAAGTCAGTCCGGCCACGCCCGAACCGATAATCAGGTAATGGGTTTGCATAGTCATCTGGAAATTTCGAGCATGCGGTTAATAGGGACGATGGCACGTTCACGCAACGGTTCGGCGATGGTAATCTCGGGCGTTTCATCGCAGAGGCAATCGTAGAGTTTCTGCAGTGTATTGACTTTCATGAACGCACATTCGCTACACGCACAAGTGTTGTCTTCTTTGGCAGGTGCCGGGATCAGGGTTTTGTGGGGTACTTGTTGTTGCATCTTGTATAGGATGCCGGCTTCGGTGGCTACGATGAATTTTTGGTGCGGATCTTTCGCAACATGGTCGATCATCCCAGCGGTAGAACCAATGTAGGCGGCAACTTTCAAGAGGTGTGTTTCTGATTCCGGATGCGCGATGATCTGTGCGTCGGGATGTTGCCGGTGCAGCGCCATGAGTTTATCGAAAGAGAAAGCCTCGTGCACCACGCACGAACCATCCCAAAGCAACATATCGCGGCCCGTAACGGTATTGATGTAATGCCCAAGGTTGCGGTCGGGCGCGAAGATAATCGGTTTGTGCGCAGGAATCGATTCGACAATCTTTACCGCGTTGGAAGACGTGCAAACATAGTCGCTCAAAGCCTTCACAGCCGCCGAACAATTGATATAGGATACTACGACATGATGGGGATGCGCGGCTAAAAAATCCTTAAAAAGATCTGGTGGGCACGAATCGGCCAAGGAACAACCGGCGCTCAAATCGGGGAGCAATACTTTCTTCTCCGGATTGAGGATCTTGGCGGTTTCGGCCATGAAATGTACGCCTGCAAAAACAATAATCGGTGCGTCACATTGGGCTGCCTGTTGTGACAAGCCGAGACTGTCACCTACATAATCGGCCACTTCCTGTATGGCCTCGATTTGGTAATAATGCGCCAGGATTACCGCATTCTTTTTGTGTTTCAAGTCGATAATGGCTTGTTGTAGTGGGTTCATTGCTGCTGTCTTTGCCGATGATTTTTGATGCAAAATTATCTGGAAAGCAATATCATAAACATGATTAAAGTCATATACGCAATGATTTATTAATTTCAATTTTGCGCCAAAACTCGCTTATGGACTACTGGAAAAAAATCGGTACCGAAGAAGCCAAAACGCGTATCATAGCCGCATTGGCCGAAAATGTGAACTTCAACCATGGTCAGGCATTGGGTTATCCCGTGTCTGCGCTCGACGGTAAAATTTTTCACGAGGCTCCTTTCCTCAAGGACGCGCCGCTACTTATGGCTTATGTCGCTAACCCAAACCATATTGGTTGCCACACGCTCGGGAGTTCGGAATCGGCATTCAAGGGCACGCAAGCCATGGAGCGAGAGGTGCTCGAGATGGTGGCCTGTACGATTTTTAAAGCCGAACCCAACCAATTCGACGGTTATGTCGCTGCCGGTGGTACAGAGGCCAACATACAGGCGCTTTGGATGTACCGCAACATTTTCCTCAAGCAACACCACGCCAGTCTCCACGAGATTGCCATTGTCGCCTCAGAAGACACCCACTACTCTATTGCCAAAGGTGCCAACCTGCTCATGGTAGACTGGATCAGCGTTCCCGTAGTGTTCGATACCCGCGCCATCGATACAACAGCACTAGACAACCAACTCAAAAATGCGGTGGCCCAAGGCAAAAAATACTTCATTGCGGTGGCTAATATGGGGACGACGATGTTTGGCTCGGTAGACAATCCTTCAACGTATACCGACTGGTTTAGCAAAAATCAACAGCCGTTTTTCCTCCACGTGGATGCGGCTTATGGCGGATTTGTGTATCCGTTCCTGGCTCCAGAAAATCCACTCAATTTTGGCAATCCGCACATTTCCTCGATTGCTGTGGATGCGCACAAAATGCTCCAGGCGCCATACGGTACCGGCATTTTCCTTTGCCGCAAAGGACTCATCGACCACGTACTCACCAAAGAAGCCCAGTACGTAGAAGGTATGGACCTCACACTCAGCGGAAGCCGATCGGGTGCCAATGTGATTGCCGTGTGGATGATCCTAAAAGCCTACGGACAACACGGATGGTTTGAAAAAGTAAAGGTGTTACAGCTGCGCACCGATTGGTTTTGTGCACAGCTCGATGCGCTGGGCATTGCCTATTTCAGGGAGGCCAACATGAACATTGTCACGATACGTGCCCCACACATTGCGCCAGCGATAGCCAGCCAATACGATCTGGTACCTCAACAGCACAACGGGAAAAACCATTGGTATAAAATTGTCGTGATGGAACACGTAGCAATCGAAAGCCTGTCGGGATTCCTTGAAGCGTTGGCACCATACACCCAAACAGCTATGAAAAGCAACGCTTGCTGACCGAACCGAATTTTTGTCAATGGTTAGCATTATCAGTCGAACGTTTCAAAAAGTGTGATATATATCATTTTCCAGCCCCTGTCGCTTCGCGAATTTTGTAGCGAATCAGCCGGTCAATACATTTACCAATGAACAGCGACGAAAGCTTACAGTTCAAAGTAACGCAACAAATAGCAGCCGATCCGCTCTTGCGGAACGCTCATGTTTCGGTGCAAACCCGCGGTCACGAACTTGTGGTATCAGGCAGCGTGGATCTTTATTTTAAGAAAGCTTTGGTGTGTGCTACGATCAGGAAACTGTCGGGCATTAAGAGCATCGACGACCAGATTGTCGTAGAACCTGCAAATGATAGCCAACATACCGATAGCCAAATTTCACAAGCCATCGCCGAAAAATTCGAAAAAAACTTCGGGAGCTCGCATAAGCATATCGAAGTGGCGGTAAACGAAGGGTATGTTATCCTTGGCGGTACGCTCAAATGGAAATACCAAAAATTACTGGCCACCGATTGCATTGCCTATATCGATGGGATTCGTTCGATTCAAAACAACATTTCTACTGCCACCGAGCCAGAACCTTCGGTGACCGAGAAAGACATCCTCGCGGCCATCTACAGCGAAGAGCTCATCCAATCAAATATCAATATCAGTCTCGATTTGCATACGGTAGCCATTCTGGGAAATGTTCCTACACTTTTCCAGAAAAAACTCGTCGAAAAAATTGTTCGTGGTGTACCAGGTGTGAAAGAGATTGACAACCGCTTGCAGGTCGTTAAGAACAAAAAAACTAATTCCTGAGCCGCTCAAGCTTTTGTTCACTCACTACCAAAATCTTATTGCCGTCTTTTTCAATCAAGCCTTCATCGCAGAAGTCGGTTAGGGTTCGGCTTACGGTTTCCTGTGCCGTACCGGTCATTGCAGCGAGATCATTGCGGCTCACCTTTACGCTATTGTCACTGTTGTCGCGCTGCCTGTAAAATCTCAGTAACGCCTCGGCAATCCGCTTTCTTACCGGATTGTAGGCCAATTGCATGAGGTGTTCTTCGCGTTCGCGGATCTGGTTGGATAAAATCTTAATGAACTTTTCGGCCACATCAGGATACAGGTTGATGAATTCCTCAAACTGCGCATTGGAAAACAACACCAAATGCGAATCCTCTAACGCCACCGCGCTGTCTAGGTATACCCCATCAGAAAACAAGGCATTGGTAGCCAGGAATTCATCGGGATTGAAAACGCCGGTAAGGAATTCGCGGCCGTCCTCGGTAAGTTTAGTGGTCTTGACTTTGCCCGAAAGCAACAACCAGATCCCGGTGACGCGGTCGCCTTCGTTGTAAATGGGTTGCTTCTTTTTGATGGTCCTGACCTTGCGATCCTCGAGGGCTTGTTGGAGTGCGTCGAGCCCATCTTTTCCAGAAACCATGGCGCTGATGCGCTCAAGCGATTGACTGTAAAATTCTTGCTGGATTTGCTTTTTTCGCAAGCGGCTTTCTATGGCCGCGATGAGTTCGGTATCGTCAAAAGGTTTGGTGAGGTAATCGTCGGCGCCCATTTCCATGCCTTTGCGTACGTCTACCCGTTCTGATTTGGCGGTGATGAAAATAAACGGGATGGCCTTGGTGGTTTCGTTGGCATGGAGGATTTCAAACACGGCATAACCATCAATACCCGGCATCATAATGTCGCAAAGGACTATGTCGGGTTGGTGCGCAATGGCCAGCGCTGCGCCTACCTTTCCGTTGTCGGCCTCGAAAACCTCGTAACCCGAAAGTGCCAGGATTTCTACGACGTTCTCGCGGATGTCGTTGTTGTCTTCTATGATCAATACTTTTGTCATATCCGGTTGAATAAAAGTGTGAATAAAGTGCCTTTGTTTACGCTGCTGTTGAAACTGATTTTTCCGTCCATGAGCGCCACATGGCGGGCCACAATGTTCAATCCCAAGCCCGTTCCGGCAATGCTGCCTGTATTGTGTGCCCTGAAAAAAGCATCGAAAAGATACTTCTGGTCTTCCTTTGGGATACCGATGCCATTGTCCTTTACGGTGATGGTAATGGTATCGGTATCGATTTGGGTGGTAAATTCTATCTTGGCATTGTCACCCGAATATTTGACCGCATTGGTGATCAAATTCACTATCGAGTTCTTGAGCAGGTTCTTGTCTAACGTTACGGCAGTTTCATTGCCGTTGTGTGTGTAGGTAATGACTTGGGCACCTTTGGCGAGTAGTTGCATTTCCTCGGTAATCTCTTCGGCGAGCTCGCTTAGGTCGAAGGTGGTGTAGGCTGCGACGATCTTGCCGCTCTCGAGCTTTTCAAGTTGCAGGAAATTGTTGAGGATGAACGTCAGCCCGGCGACCGAACTTTTGATTTTCCCCACATGCTTAATAATCTCATTGCTGCAATACGGCTCGGCGTATTTGTCAATCAGCGAGGACGATAACAACACAGCACTGAGCGGCGTTCGGAACTCATGCGAAGCCATAGACAGAAACCTGCTTTTGAGCCTGTTGAGTTCCTTTTCATTCTCTAGCGAAATACTGATCTGTTCTTTGGCCGTCTCGAGTTCCTGGATCGTATCGTGGAGCGTTTGGGTACGCACTTCAACGAGCTCTTCAAGATGCAGCGCATATTCCTTAAGCCTTTCTGTATCTTCTTTTTGTTTGGTAAGATCGTGGATAAAGCCTACATAAAAAACGCTATCGGTGTACCTCACCTCGCTCACCCCTAATTTCATGGGGAACCGCGTCCCGTCGTTGCGCAAGCCCGTCACTTCCCTACCAATGCCAATGATGCGTGGTTGGTGGGTTACGTCGTAGCGGCGCAGGTACTGGTCGTGCTGCTGGCTGTCGGGCGGCGGCATGAGCATGGAGATATTCTTGCCAAGCAATGCCTGTGGTTCGTATCCAAAAAGCGCGCAGGCCGAAGGGTTGACATGCTGCATGATTCCCTTGGCATCAATGGTGATGATGCCGTCTATCGCGTTTTGTACAATGGCTTGGAGGAGTTCTGAATTCTTCATGTTTCAATTGCCTTTACTGGCGCTCCGTGCAAAAATAACGATTTTAATCCAAAAATCTCAAAGCGTCACTTTTTTAACAAACGGGGTTCTTGACGAGCATCATATTTTTTGGGCATCAGCATTTATAGTTTTGTCTAACAATAAATAAGCTTTTAAAAACCAAAACTGCCGGTATGCCCAAACCAGACCATTCACTCAACCTCATGCTCATTGGCGAAGACATAGAAACACGCGTCCTGTTTAAAAATGCGTTTCTGCAACTGGGAAAACCATGTAATGTGGGCTACTATTATTCGCTGAACAAAGCCGTCGAGGAAACCCAAAGCCAAACCAAAACCGACATCATTTTCCTGGACACCAACAGCAGCGCCGATGCCTGTTGCAACGAAGTACGCCAAATCAGGGATCACGAGTCGTTTAAGGATTGCCCTTTGGTCGTGTATGATTCAGGCTCACGCTTGCGCGATACCTCGGCCATTTTTTCTGAAGGTGCCGACGTGTTCATCAACAAACCCTACGATTTTAATCGGTTGCGCAAAGTCATCGGGAACCTTGTCAACAGCAATCTGGATTTCAACCGTTATGACGCCAATCGCATGACCTATTTCCTGTGAAATCTCGGTTTAATGTGCGTGCGCGCCGCCGCCTTTCATGACCGACAATAAGTAAAAAGCGCCTTGTGTAACAATCTTGGCGTCGGCTTTTATTTTTTGCGTAAACTGTACGGCAGTATACCCCAAATCGGTGGTGCCGGGAACTACCTCAACGGGCTTGAAATGGACTTCATCGGCTTCTGCTCTTTGCGCCGCTTCGTTTTCATGGGCGTGCGATTCCTGGTGGTCTTCATCGAGCACAAACACAAAATATTTATCGCCATTCCTAACCACCGCATCTTTGGGCAAAGCGGGACATGTTACATTTTTGATATTGATGTTGGCCGACACATACATCCCAGAGATCAACCCTTTAGCACTTTCGGGATTGATTTTCGCATGTACGGCCACGGTTTTACTTTCGTTGGAGAACGATTTGTTGATACCAAAGATTTTGCCCTTAATGGCCTTGTTGGATTGGTTTGTGAGCACAAAATCGACTTCCTGGCCTACCGCGATGCTGCCGAGATCTTTCTCATACACATTGAGGTCTAGGTGCATCTGGCTGTTGTCTACCACTTCAATGAGCGGCAAACCCGTATCGGCAAAAGCACCTTTAGAAATTGAGATTTTGCCAACATAACCGCTGATTGGTGAAACCAACGGAAAAACCGAACCGTTACCCATAGCATCTACGTGCAATGCCAACAGTTTGGCTTTGGCTGCCTGCGCCCGCGAGCGCTCCACGGCCAGTTTCGACTTGACTTCCTGAAAGGTTTTCCTTGGGTTGACGTTTTCATCGCTCAATGTTTTCTGGCGGTTGAACTCGAGTTGCAGGTACTCGATATTGGCCATCGCCGATTGGTAATCGTTCCGGATTTCAACCACTTCAAGATTCTGGATTGTGGCGAGCACTTTGCCTTTGTTCACAAAAGTTCCTTCTAAAACAAAAATGTCCTTGACCACGCCACTCATCAACGCCGACACATTGGCGGCATTCTGCGGCGGCACGGTCGTATAACCGTTGGCCTTGATTACAGCATTGAGGTTACGGTCTTCTACCACGCCGGTCTGGATGCCTACGGTTTGGTATTGGTCGCGGGTGAGCGCTACTTCTGTCTTTTCTTCGGCTGCATTCTCATGCGCAGCCGGTTCCTGGGTTTTCTTTTCATTACAGGAAAATGAAAGCAAGGCTGCAGCCAGCAGGGTTAAAAGTGTTTTTTTACTATTGGGATATTTCATTTGATTGTTCATGTCTTAGTTATTGGGAATGGATGGAAATTGCAGCCCGATGGCGCTCTGGTTATACTGGTTCAGGGTTTCTGCATGTTGTTTCTTGATGTCGATGGCCTGGTTTAAAAAACCGATGTAGGTCCAGTAACCCATGTCGCCGTTGGCATAACTTTTCTGCGCGCTTGCTATGATCTGCTCGGCGTATTGCGCACCTTCGTTCTGGTAATAGGCAAGTCCTTTTTTCTGTTTTTCATATTCGTTTTGCAGTTGGGATTTGCGCAACGTCAATGCCATTTTTTCTTTTTCGAATTCAAACCTAATCTGGTCTGCACTGAGCCGTGACGCTTTGGCCCTCGCGGTATTTGAGCCTCCAAACAACGGCAACTGCACGCCAGCCGTAAATCCCTGATAGTAGAATTGGGTGTCGATGCTCTGCGCAAAATACCCCAATCCCAGTTTGGGCAAACGCCGCGCACTAAAAGTCGCTGCCTCCTTTTGGTAGACCGAAATTTGCTGCTCGTAATAACCTTCTAAAAGACCGTCTTCTTTTGACTGGTCGGCTGTAGTGGGCATTTCATATTGCAGCGCTACCGTTTCATCGGGCACGATAGCTTCCTGCGTCTGCAGGAAATACTGCAATTGTTTGGCGTAAATCTCGAGTTCGTAATTGAGCTGGGCCTGACGCGTTTCAATTTCCTTCATCTTGGCTTTGGCGCTGATGACCTCGATCTTGCCGCTTTCACCGGTTTCAAAACGCAGTTCGGCGTTTTTTAAAAATCGGGTATAGATTTCGGCGAGTTCGCTATTGAGCTTTCGCAGTGAAACACCATACAGGTATTGGTAATAAGCCAATGAAACTGCTTTTTCGACCTCGTATTCAGAAATCGCCTTGCGCTTCGCGGCGAGCTTGGCCAGTTCTTCCTGGAGCTTGCGGTTGGCAGCCATCGACCCGATCGGGAAATATTGCTGCACCGAAAAATTATGGTCGTAATCGCCACTGTTGAATTGCCCGCCTTGATATTGTACCTGCAACGGATCGGCCTCAAATGCGGTCTTTTTAAGCAGCGTCTGCTTCTCGATTTCCTTATCGGCTATCTTGAGTTCGGTGCTGTTTTGTTTGGCGATGGCAATCGCTTGCTGCAAGCTCACGGTTTTGATCTGTCCGAAAGTCAATCCACTGGCAAGGAGCAGGAAGACCGTCAACGTTTTATTCAAATTCATCTTTTTCAATTGGGTTGTTTTTTCTGACAACAAGTACAAAATCGGGAGCACCACCAGTGTGAGTAGCGTGGCCGTAATGAGTCCGCCGATGACTACGGTAGCCAACGGTTTTTGTACTTCGGCGCCGCCACTCGTAGATAAAGCCATCGGCATAAAACCCAATGAAGCCACCGCTGCGGTCATCAACACCGGACGCAGCCTGACTTTGGTTCCGGTGATGACGCGCTGCAACGAATCCTCAACACCTTCGGCCTTGAGCTGATTGAAATACGACAGCAACACAATACCATTGAGTACCGCGATTCCAAAAAGCGCAATAAATCCAATCCCTGCCGAAATACTAAATGGCATCCCTCGTAGCCACAAGGCAAAAACACCGCCAATAGCCGACAATGGAATCGCCGTGAAAATCAAAGCTGCTTGCCTGGCGCTATTGAACGTAAAATAAAGCAGTACCAAAATCAGTCCCAAAGCAATAGGCAAAGCGACAGACAAACGTTTGTTGGCTTCGACCAGGTTTTCAAATTGCCCACCATAGGTCACGTAATAACCGGCAGGTAAATTAAAACCCGATTCCAGCTTTTGCTGTATTTCGCCCACCACGCTTTTTACATCGCGCCCACGCACATTGAGCCCAACGGTAATGCGGCGCTTGCCATTCTCGCGGCTTACCTGTACTGGGCCTTGCTCATAGGCTATCGTGGCTACCTGCGAAAGCGGTACCTGCTGGCCGTTGGGCAACGGGATGAACAGGTTGCTCACGTCGTCGAGACCCGAGCGGCTGTCTTTCTCTAAACGCACCACCACATCAAAGCGTCTGCTTTCTTCATAGATTTTGCCTGCGCTTTGCCCCGCAAACGAGGCGCGTATAATGTGGTTGATGTCGGCGATGTTGAGTCCGTAAAGCGCTATTTTGGCATAGTCATACTTGACGGTGATTTGCGGCAAACCCGTAACCTTGTCGGCCTTGAGGTCTCCAATTCCGTCAATTTTCCCGATTTTGAGAATCATTTCCTTGGCTTTATTGTCGAGCACTTCGAGGTCATCGCCAAAAATCTTGATGGCGATGTCGCTGCGGCTTCCGGTCATAAGTTCATTGAAACGCATTTGGATGGGTTGCGAAATCTCTACAGCCGCGCCTGGTATTTTCTGCATTTCAGCTTTCATGAGGTTGGCAAGGTCTTCCCAATTGTCGGCGCTCGTCCATTCTGATTTGTCCTTGAGTACGATGATCAAATCGCCGCTTTCAATAGGCATCGGGTCTGTGGGGATTTCGCCGCTGCCCATTTTGGTGACGATGGTTTTGATTTCGGGGAACTTTGCTTTGAGCATTTTCTCGTATTCGGTAGCGGTTGCCACCATCTGTGATAGCGAACTCCCGGTCATGATCGTGGCATTGATCGCCAAATCGCCCTCTTCTATCGTCGGGATAAACTCACCTCCCATTTGGTTGAATACCAATAAGGCCGCCAAAAACAAACCGAGTGCGATAGACAAAACGAGTCGCTTGAATTGTAGTGCTTTCTGTAAAAACGGAGTGTAGATTTTCTCAAACCAAGCCATCATCCGGTCGCTGAAATTGGTTTGGTGCTGCGTCTTCTTAGAAAGGAACAATGCGCTCATCATAGGGACGTAAGTCAGTGACAGCAAGAAGGCGCCGATCACGGCAAACCCAACGGTAAGCGCCATAGGCCTGAACATTTTTCCTTCGGTGCCCACAAGTGCAAGGATTGGGAGGTATACAATCAAAATAATCATTTCACCAAATGCCGCGCTGTTGCGGATTTTAGATGCCGATCGGTACACCTCGGCATCCATCTCTTCTTGGGTGAGATTGGTGCTGCGCTTGAGCCTGAACAGATGGTGCATCGTAGCCTCGACGATGATTACAGCACCATCCACGATAATCCCAAAGTCAATCGCGCCCAAGCTCATCAGGTTACCGCTGACACCAAAAAGGTTCATCAGGATCACCGCAAAAAGCATCGCCAACGGAATCACCGAAGCGACGATCAATCCCGCACGCAGGTTCCCCAAAAACAAGATCAGCACCAAAATCACGATGAGTGCGCCTTCTATGAGGTTTTTGGTCACGGTTCCTACGGCGTTGTCTACTAGTTTGCTGCGGTCTATAAAGGCTTCGGCTACCACGCCCTGGGGCAACGTCTTGTTGATTTGCACCATTTTTTGCTTTACCCGTTCAACTACCGCGCTCGAATTCTCGCCTTTGAGCATCAGGGCCAAGCCGCCAACAATCTCACCTTTGCCATCTTTGGTGGTCGCGCCATAGCGGATTGCGGTACCTTTGCGTACCGTAGCCACGTCGCGCACCAATACCGGTGAACCATTCCTGTTTTTCACGACGATATTTTCCAGGTCGGTGATGCCGCTCGCCATCCCAACACCGCGGATGAAATAGGCATATTGGTCTTTCTCGATATATGCGCCGCCGGTATTCTGGTTGTTTTTTTCGAGCGCCTCAAATATCTCAGTAATCGTCACGCCCGAACTGTTCATGCGGTTTGGGTTGACCGATATTTCATATTGCTTTTGGTAACCGCCCCAAGTGCTTACTTCGGCCACACCTTGTATGCCTTGCAATTGCGGGATGATGATCCAATCCTGGATGGTACGGAGTTGGGTGGCATCGTACTCTTCCTCGTAGCCCTTTTGCGCATAGACATCGTATTGGTAAATTTCGCCAAGACCGGTGGTGATTGGTGCCAGCTCTGGAGCACCGGCGTAGTCGGGAATATTGTTCTCGGCTTGCTTTAAGCGTTGAAACACTTGTTCGCGCGCCCAATAAATATCAACCGACTCCTCAAATACAACGGTCACGACCGAAAGCCCAAAACGCGAAATACTGCGCATTTCAACTACCTTTGGGATGGTTTTGACCGACTGTTCTACGGGATAGGTGATCAATTGCTCGACTTCCTGGCTCGCAAGCGTGGGTGCTGTCGTGATAACCTGTACTTGGTTGTTGGTTACATCGGGCAGCGCATCGAGTGGCAATTTCTTTAAGGAATAGCTTCCCCAAGCCACAAGAACCAGGGTAAGCAACAGTATAATGAACTTGTTCTTTATACTGAACTGCATAATTTTATCTAACATCTGAAAGGGTATAATGATTGAAAATCAAAGGCCTATATGGCTTTTGGTTGTGTTAAAGACACGTGATTTCAACCCGGAACGATCCGGGCAACATTATACGATCCGAGGCGGTTGCCAAATGCTTCCCGAAAACATAGAAGCCAAGTGTGATTTGTACCCGATTTCGGGCTTTGGAGAAAATATGGCCGGAATCGGTTCGATGACAAAAGAAAGGACCGGTGTAAAATTTAGGATTTGCGCGCCACAGCAATTGCAGATACAAAAAGGCGAACACAGGTCGCTGTGCTCATCGTTTGTCTCATGGTGGTGGTTTTGCACGGTGGACTGTGAATGTTCGCTGTCATTGGCCGCATCGGCGCAAGGCAGGCAAGAGAGTACCATCAGGATAAAAGACAATATGATGCTGGCTGGTTTCACGAGCGTAAAAATAATAAAAGTTTTATTGTAGCCACCCGCTTTGGTAAATATTGAGGCAATCCTAAGATTACAAATCAAAAAAGGGCAAATCATTCCGATTCACCCTTTTCTTAATTTTCATGATTTGGCGAACTAGCCTTTCAATGACGCCATGTCAATCACAAAACGATACTTGACATCGGCTTTCAAGAGTCGCTCGAAAGCGTTGTTGATTTGCTGCATGCTGATGATTTCAATTTCTGAGACGATGTTGTGCTCACCACAGAAATCAAGCATTTCCTGGGTTTCCTTGATTCCGCCAATGAGCGATCCCGCTACTTTTTTACGGCCCAGGATCATCGGTACGGTGTTGAGAATGGGTTCGAGCCCGCCCAAATAACCCACAAGTACCAAAGTACCGTCGATTCCGAGTGACATGACGTACGGGTTCACATCATGCACATACGGTACGGTGTCAAGAATGAAATCGAATTTTCCCTGAACCGATTCCATCTGCGCAGCGTCTGTAGAAATGATGACCTCGTCGGCACCCAGGGCTTTCGCTTCGGCAATTTTTCCTGGCGTACGCGAAAACAAAGTGACCGATGCACCAAGTCCTTTGGCCAGTTTGATGGCCATGTGCCCCAAACCGCCAAGACCAACGACTGCCACTTTGCTGCCTTTACCAACGTTCCAGTGCCTCAGTGGCGACCAGGTGGTAATCCCGGCGCAGAGCAATGGTGCCACGGCGGCCAAATCAAGATTTTCGGGAACTTTAAGTACGAAGCCTTCGGTTACGGTGATGCTTTCAGAGTACCCGCCATGTGTTGGGCTGTCCAGGTATTTGTCGTGTCCACCATATGTCCCGACCCAACCGTTGAGGCAATATTGTTCGAGGTCTTTCTCGCAACTGCTGCAACTCTGGCAAGAATCTACAAGGCAACCCACCGCTGCCAGGTCGCCTACTTTGAATTTAGTGACATCACTGCCTACATTGGTAACCCGACCCACTATCTCGTGGCCGGGAACAACCGGATAGGAAGTCCAACCCCAATCGTTGCGCGCCGTATGCAAATCAGAATGGCAGACGCCGCAATACAATATTTCTATTTCGACATCCTTGGGCGTTACGTTCCTGCGCTGGATGTCCAAGGGTATCAAGTCGGCATCGGGAGCAGTAGTCCCAAACGCCTTGGCCTGTTTGGTAGTGATGTTTTCCATAATATGTTATTTGATGGTTATTTTATTCGTGAGTTTCAAAATTACGGTTTCCCATGGTTTGATGGGGCAAACAAAACACAATTATTTACCAAAAATTCAATACTAATCTCATCAAAAATTATCGGCGGATGACCTGCCTGAACGTGAGGTTAATCCGCGGAAAGATATCCCTGGCGGTCTTGGGCACCTGGTGTTCCCAAAAACTATTGGTCGTGCCCGCCATCAAAAGGAACGAGCCGTGATGCAACGGAATTTCAATTACCGGTATGTCCTTTCGCGTCTTGTGCCGGAGCCTAAACAGCCTCGTCTCACCAAAAGTAACCGACGCAATCACCGGGTCGATACCTGACTTATCGGTTTTGTCACTATGCCAGGACACACCGTCTTTACCATTGCGGTAAAGGTTAAGCAATACTGCGTTGAAGCGGAGTTGGGTTTGGGCCTCTACCCTATTGCGAATGGATTTTAGATCGAGAGTCAGTTCTGGCGCGACTGGATTTTTGGGGTCTACGGCGTCCTCAAACCAGGCAATCATCCTGGGTGCCGTAACCACTTTGTCATACATGGGCATCTGGTATTCGCGCCACGGCGTTTGGGCGAGCAGGGTTTGGTAATAATAGTCGGACGCTGATTTATTGAAAAACCCGTCGATCAATACCACTTCGGCATCGGGCAATTCGAACCTCATTTTACCCTGTTTGCCCAGCGCGAACAATTCGGTTTGGTCAAACAGTGTCATGCAATTTATCCTTGATTAAAAGCTGTAAGGTGCGTTCGTCGTGCAATCCATTGAAGTATTTATCGATGACTTTGTCAAATACCGCATCGGCATTGCGCGTGTTGGCAAAAAGCGTCATGCTCGAACGCAGCTTGAGGTCGTCGGGACTACTAAAAATAGCGTGCGCATCATCGCTCGTCCATTCGAGCAGTGCTTGAGAGATTTCAATCAGGTGCTTACCCAAAACGGGATGCGCCAGATAAAGTTCGGCATCTTCAATGCGTTTGAGTGCGTAAAAACTAGCCGTTTCACTATGTCCCAAACCTTTGAGTTGCGGAAAAATGAACCACATCCAATGCGATTGCTTGCGGCCGCTTTTGATTTCAGAAAGTGCCCTGAGGTACAATTGGTTTTGCGCGTCGAGAAAACGCGTAAAGTCTATGCTATCAGTAAATATCATTTGATTCGTTTTGTTTAAGGGATTCTTTTTGCTGTTGTTGTTCATAAAACACTTTGCGCGGGTATTTGGTTGCATGCGAGAAAACCAATCGTCTTAGGTATGTATTGCTTTTGTAAGGCGTGACACATTCCTTTACCGCCGAAATTTCCTCGAAACCCACATCGGCTGCGAAGTAACCCATACCATAAAAATGGCCTTTCTCTATCCAGATGCAACTGCGTTCGTCTTCGGATCGGCCTTTGTCGAGTATCGCGAAACTCTTGCGATTTTCTGAAAGTGAGGCGATGGCGGTGGCAACTGCGCTGTTGTGCTGCTCAATATCCGGTAGCGATTGCGGATCTTCTCTTTTAAAAACCGTTCCTTCAGGCGGCAAACCATACACGCAGAACCTGGGATCTATACCAAACGAATTGCTTAGGTTTTGCAGCAGTTGAATCGCTTCATACTGGCTTCCGAACTCCTCGATGCAACCCTGAAACCGCGCCAGTTTACCGATAGCGAGGTACCTATACCCATTACGCGCCTCATATTGGTAAAGCCCGAACTTGGCATCGAAACGTTTCAACGCACGGTTGTAGGCAGGCCACAGCTTTTTGATTTCTGTACATTCTAAAAGCAGCGCCATGAGTTCGGTGGCGCAGACTTCAAAAGAAATCCCGTGGATGTCGCGCAGGAAATGCTGACGTTGCGGCTGTATACTATGACCCGAAAAATGCGAAGCCACCCGCTTCTTGAGATTGACCGCCTTGCCTACATAAATGACTTTACGGGCTTGGTTGTAAAAATAGTAAACACCTGGCTTTTCGGGCAATTGCACAAAATCCTCAGGTGGCAAATTGGGTGGTAAGCGTTGGTCTTGTGCTGTTTTTTTAATCATCTTTTCGATTTCCCCAGTTTGGTCCCATTCGAGTAATTTCGAGAATAAAATCGCCGTGGCATCAGCATCGCCACCAGCGCGGTGCCTGTTCTGCAGCGGAATATCCAAAGATCGGCAAAGGTTTCCCAAACTATACGACACCAATCCCGGCCTGATTTTTCTCGCGGCACGAACCGTGCACAGTTTCTTTGCGGTCCATTTCAAACCGCTGGCCTCGAGCTGGTGCCGCACAAACGAATAATCGAAATTGACATTGTGTGCCACAAAAACGCGGTCGGTGAGCAGTTGCACAACTTTCTCGGCGATGTCATCAAAAATAGGTGCGTCCCGAACCATTTCGTTATTGATCCCGGTAAGCGCAAAAATTGGCAGAGGGATTTCCTTTTCGGGATTCACGAGGGTTTCAAAGCGTTCGGTTACGCGGGTTCCGTCGTGGATCACAATGGCAATCTCGGTAATGCGGCTGCCACTGGCATTCCCGCCTGTGGTCTCGATATCTACTATGGCGTACTGGCGATATTTCATGAAGGATATAACGTTATTTAGTATTTCTTATACTGATTTTATCCAGGTATTTACCTGAAATTGCGCCCTTTGTAAAACACTGCTTCGGTGCCGCTGCTCTTTTCGTCGCCACGCGATAAGGTAGACACCGCCGATTCTACCTTGTCATTGGCCGTCATGCCGTGCAGCAACGGCGACAGGTTGAAACAATGGTTGGCAACAACATGGATTACCTTGCCCGCTACCTGCAATTGGCCTGCTACCATAAGTAACCGCGCCTGGATGATTTCCTTGCGGTATTTTTCGAACACCTTAGACCAGATCACAAGATTAGAAAAACCGCTTTCGTCTTCAATGGTCACAAATAAAACGCCTTTGGCAGTTCCCGGTCGCTGCCGAACGGTAACAAGGCCCGCCACTTTGATCGCGTCCCCATTCTTCATTTGGCCTAGGTTTCCAGAAGGCGTCACGCCAAGTCCATTCAATTGCGGACGAATGAAACTCACCGGATGTGCCTTGAGCGACAAGCCCGTCGTAGCGTAATCTTCCACAACTTGCGCAGCATCGGTTAAAAACGGTAACTCGAGTTGGGGTTCATGGGCACTTTCGGAAGGCTGACCCTCAAACATCCCAATCGGGCTGTCAGACAAAGCCGAAACTTCCCAAAGCGCCTTCCTGCGGTCGAGTCCCATCGAACGAAACGCATCGGCATCGGCGAGTTTTTCAAGCGCGCCCATAGAAACCCCGGCATCTAGTAACGAATGTACATACGGGAACGGCCTTTTCCTGGCCTCGACCAACAATTGCATATCCTCTCCAGACAAGCCTTTGACCTGCCTGAAACCCAAACGAATGGCCCAGTACTTCCCTGCTCTTTCCTCCATTTTATGG
Source organism: Bacteroidota bacterium (assembly GCA_029561105.1). Lineage (GTDB taxonomy): Bacteria > Bacteroidota > Bacteroidia > Flavobacteriales > Flavobacteriaceae > Flavobacterium. The sequence continues at coordinate 16,544 of JAKQJQ010000143.1, read as the reverse complement.
TTCCAATGCGAATAATTCACATCTACCGGCCGCACTTCAACACCATGGTTTCGGGCATCGATGACAATCTGTGCGGGTTGGTAAAATCCCATCGGCAAGCTATTGAGCAGCGCGGTGGCAAACACATCGGGATAATAGCACTTGGTCCACGAAGAAACATACACCAGCAAAGCAAAACTCGCCGCATGGCTTTCGGGAAAACCATAGGCCCCAAAACCTTCGAGCTGTTTGAATACGCGACCCGCAAAATCTTCGTCATATCCGTTGCTGACCATACCTGCTACGAGTTTTGTTCTCCAATCACTGACCTTGCCTTTGGCTTTGAAGGTGGCCATGCTGCGGCGCAAACCATCGGCTTCGGCAGGCGTGAAACCGGCGGCCACAATGGCGATTTCCATGGCTTGTTCCTGGAATAGCGGAACACCCAAAGTCCTGCCGAGGATTTCCTTGAGCTCTTCCGACGGGTATTCAACCGGTTCAATCCCATCGCGTCTTCTTAAATAAGGATGCACCATGTCACCCTGTATGGGGCCTGGCCTGACGATGGCCACTTCTATTACCAAATCATAGAATTTTCTAGGCTTAAGCCTGGGCAACATTGACATTTGCGCACGGCTTTCAATCTGGAAAACCCCTAAGGTATCGGCCGCACAAATCATGTCGTACACGCGTGGATCGTCTTCTTTGTTGATCGAGGCCAACGTATGCACGTGTCCATAATGCTGCTCACACAAATCAAACGCCTTTCGGATGCAGGTGAGCATACCCAACGCGAGGACATCTACTTTTAAGAATCCAAGCGCTTCGATGTCGTCCTTGTTCCATTCAATATTGGTGCGGTCTTCCATACGGGCGTTGAGCACCGGGCACAAATCAGAAAGTTTACCTTGGGTGATTACGAAACCGCCCGTATGCTGCCCAAGTTGCCGCGGAAATCCTACGTATTGTCGTGTCAATTGCAATACTTTCATGAGGTGCGGGTCGGCGAGATTGAATCCTTCGGAACTGATCTGCTCGCTATCGAGTGCATCGCGGAATTCCCAAATCGTCGCCGAGAGCTTATCTATCGCATCGGTAGACAATCCCATCGCCTTGGCCACATCGCGGATGGCGCCTTTCCAGTGTACCTGGGTAACGGTGGCTACAATCGCAGCACGGTCGCGCCCGTATTTCTCATAGATGTATTGGATGACTTCCTCGCGGCGTTCATGCTCAAAATCCACGTCGATATCAGGCGGTTCGTCGCGTGCATCCGACATGAAGCGCGCAAAGAGCACCTTGAATTTAGAAGGATCCACCGAAGTGATACCCAAACAATAGCAAACCACCGAATTCGCTGCCGACCCGCGTCCCTGACATAAAATATTGCGGCTTCGGGCAAATTGAACAAAATCATGGACGGTTAAAAAATAGGAAGCGTAATTTTTGCGTTGCATGAATTCGAGTTCGTACAGAATCGTTTGCTTTACTTTCTCCAATTCTTGGGGATTGAATTTCTCGTTTGCTCCTTGCCAGGTCAGAAGTTCAAGCTCTTGCTGTGGGCTGCGCCCTCCTGAGGTAATCTCTTCAGGATACTGATATTCGAGGCTGTCGAGTGAAAACCGGCAAGCATCGGCTATTTCCTGGCTCGCCACCAAAGCTTCGGGGTATTGCCTGAAGAGCCGCCGCATTTCATCAATGGGTTTGAGATAGCGCTCTGCATGCTGGTACAACCTAAAACCCGCCGAATGGATGGTGCATTTCTCCCGGATACAGGTCAATACATCCTGCAATTGTCTGCGCTCGGGCACGTGATAATGCACATCATTGGTAGCTGCAAGCCTTATGCCCAACGATTGGGAAAGTTGTTTGAGCCGGTACATGCGCTTGTTGTCGTTGGCCTGGTAGGAACGGCTTATGCCAAGGTGAAGTGCCGGTCCGAACATTTCCCGATATTGCGCCAGCTCCGATGGGAAGGTGTGATCAAAATCGAAGGCTTCATTGAGCGAAAGCGGTGCAATGGCAATCAATTGCAATCCCTCGGCATGTGCCAATACGTCGGCTTTGTAAAGGTGACACTGTCCTTTCTCGGCACGAAGGTTTCCTGTAGACAACAAACCAGACAATCTCGCATAAGCCGCTTTATCGGTAGGATAAGCCAATAGCGGCGGCCCATCTAGCAACTCAAGCCTACAACCTACAATGACCCGTATCCCGGCCTTTTTTGCGGCTACATGCGCACGCACCACACCCGCCAGCGTATTGTAGTCTGTAATGGCGATTTGTTTGTAACCCAACAAGGCGGCCTGTTCCATGAGTTCATCAGGATGCGACCCGCCGCGCAGGAAACTGAAATTGCTCGTGACTTGTAATTCTGTATATTCCATCATGCAAAAAAACCGTGTAAAAACCATTCGGGTTGCCCGGTTTGATATGGCCCGGCGCGGAACAACCAATAACGCGCCCCATTTTCATCCTCAACACAATAATAATCGCGGTAAAGCCCATCTGCGAGCCACCATTCCTGTTCAATGCGCTCGGGTCCGTCGGATTTGGCGATGGGATACAATTTCCCTTTGTACCTGAAAAGCATCGGCGGATAATCGGGTAAAACTGCCGTCACCGAAATCGCTTCGGGATGCGGCAACAAATGGATGGGGCGCGTCCTGTCAATACGCCAACCCGAAACCTGCTTTTCCCATAAAGGCATCGCTTCTTTTACCGACCGCTCGGGCCAATAATGCTCGACGGGCAAATAACGGCTGATGGTGCTGCCGGTCTTTGCGATAACGCGGTCGAGCAATTCTGTAATCTTGTTGTCATTCTGGCACGAAGTGTTCCAGATTGCGGCCTGCTCTTGGGTGACGGGTTCTACTTTAGGCGCTTGGAGCACAAACAATTCAAAACCCAAGGCAGGTTCGAGCGTAGCAATCTTGTGCTTGAAAAGACCAAAGATATGATGGGCATTGCGCGAGGGATGCCCTGTCCCGATTGCAATCTGCTGGATGTTGCCATCCACGCGATACGCCTTAAATACGGCGCTGCGCAAACCCATACCTTCTGATTCGAATCGCAGGCAAAGGGTCGTTAACAATTGCTCTAAAGCAATGCTGATTCCGGTGGCCGAAGCGATGGGATCCATACTGCAAAGCCTTTCCTGATAAGGTTCGACGGGTTTTACAGGTACCGCCAATTCTATCTCTTGCCCGAGTGCCTGTGCAAGCCGCATCGGCAATGACGCACCAAAACGCCGCCGCAGCGTGGAGGTTGGCATATCGATAAAACTGTCTATGCGTTGCAGCCCCAATTTCCTTAACCGAGCCAAAACCTCAGCCTCCAGCCGGAGTGCCGCCGCGGGCAATGGCAATAATGCGTCGCGTTGGCGTCCGGGTTTTACGGCAGTTATCGGTGGACCAAATCGCGCCACAGCCCAAGCCGCTCCGATAGTATCGGCAATGGCAGCGCTTACGGTATAACCATAAGCGGCCAATTTGGTTTTGAGGCTCTCCAGATAGGGAATTTCTCCGCCCCACAAATGCGTGCAGCCGCTGGTATCGAGGATCAGGCCGTCTGGCAGGTTGATGGCTACAAAAGGCGTGTAACCCATGCTCCACTCGGCCAACGCCTGTAACAATTTTTGGTTCCTGCCCACTTCGGACTTGATCATGTGGAGTTCGGGCAGGATGGCCTTGCAATCGGCGAGCACCATGCCGGGACGAATGCCTTTTTGCATCGCCAGGGCGCTCACCGATTCAATGACCATACGACCGCGTTGGGATGCTGCCAATACAAACGGAAACTCACGGAGTTCGGGCTTTTTTCGGGCCGCATATTCTGTAAGCAGAAAAGGAAACCATATGAAGGCGTATCTTGGCATTATCCGGCGTGGCGTTCATTAATTGCGACAACAGTTTGGTGGTCATGGGTTTGGTCAATAAATTGGCCTTTGCGCCAACCCACTTGCCAGGCGCCGGGCTTTCCGTTCCTTACCTTTAGGAGCTGTATGTCCCAACAACTGTAACCCACACCGGGCAAGCCATCAGGAATGATACTGGCTGTGGGCGTGATGCTCCAGCGCGTGGTACAGGCAACGGCATTTTGGGAGTGCGGCCAATACCGATGAATGAAACCTGTGACACCGCTGCGCTCTACCGCCAATTGCAAGCGGCGCGATTCTGTAAAACCGAGCTCTTTCATTTCACCGACAACAACGGTGAGCGCTTCGCATTTGAGCGCTTCCTCGATAATCCAGAGTTTGTCTTTGGGTTTGGCTGTACTAATGAAAACCACGCGGTCGGGGGCTAAACCGAAGTGGTTCAATCCCGCAGGAAAAATCTTTTTGTCACTGCTCACCCAAAGGCAAAGCCCGTTGTCTTTCATTATTTTTCCTGCGAGTGCGGTGATGAATCCGGTTGTGGCGGCTGCTTGTGTGGGCTGGTAACTGACAAATTCGTGGATGGCGGCCTTGGGAAAAATACGCCCCGGAAAAGCCATATCAAAAGGAGCAAAACCGTCGGGCACCGATGCAATCGATGGTTTCCCTAAGCCTTGCATGGCATTGATTTTTGCCTGGAGCTGTTTGGCGATTGCTTTTTTTTCTGCCTCAACTTGCACGTTTGGTGAATTTTAAATAGATTTTGTTGTTATTCACAACAAAGTTAATTACTTTTGTTGTTGTAACTTACAACATTAACAATGTCACTTTTTTCAGATAACCTCCGTTACCTCCGAGAAAGTCGTGGGGAAAGCCAATTTGAAATCGCCAACAGCCTCGAAATGAAGCGCGGACGCTACGAGCCATATGAGAGCGGAAAGGTCGAACCTCCGTATGAAATATTGAAAAAAATTGCACATTATTTTGGCATCAGTATCGATTTGCTGCTATCGGTAGACGTGCGCAAGTATGACATGGATGCATTGCTCCGACTCGATGACAATCGCATTGTTTTGCCCATCAAGGTAGATGCGCAAGGCGACAACCTCATCGAAATTGTCACCCACAAAGCCAAGGCCGGATACGCGGCTGGCGGTTATGCCGATTTTAATTTCATCTCCGAACTCGACCATATCCATTTGCCGTGGCTCAGCAAAAACGAGAAATACCGCACTTTTCCCATCGATGGCGATTCGATGCCGCCGCACAACAGCCAATCGTATGTGGTGGGCAAATATGTAGAAAAGCTCGGCGATGTGATCGATGGCAACACTTACATCATCGTAACCAAAAACCAGGAAATTGTGTACAAACGCCTCAATAAAAATGGCAAAAATACCTTCACGCTCAACTCCGACAACAGCTTTTACCAACCTTACGAGATCAGGTTTTCTGAAATTGCCGAGATCTGGGAATACGCCGGCAGCATCGAAAGGGAAAAGTTCAGGCCTGAGCAATGGGATGCGGGCAGCCTGGAAAACGTCATCCGAAAAATACAACTCGACCTTTCGGATATGAAAGGATTCAAAGGATAATTACCGTAATGCCGCATACGTGACTTATATCATATTTTAAAGTACGGCCAACCTGTAGTTTTGTCAAAAAATTACTTGACTATGACCCTATGCAATTCGCCCGAAGAAGCCGTTAAGCCCATCCACTCCAACAGCCGCGTTTATGTCCAGGCAGCAGCCGCCGCTCCATCGTTACTTACCAAGGCCCTGACCGACCGTGTGTCTGAATTGCGCAATGTAGAAATCTGCCACCTGCATACCGAAGGTGACGCACCTTACGCCAACCCTGCACTTTCCTACGCTTTCCATGTCAACTCGTTCTTTATCGGGAAAAATGTACGCCACACGCTGGCCGCCGGAAACGGCTCATATACGCCGGTTTTTTTGAGCGAACTGCCCAATCTCTTCCGCAAACGCGTAATCCCGCTAGACTTTGCGCTGATCCATGTATCGCCGCCAGACCAACACGGTTATTGCTCGTTGGGGGTTTCGGTCGAAGCTACTTTGGCCGCCATACAGAACGCCAAGGTCGTGATTGCGCAGGTCAATGTGCAGATGCCACGCACCTTTGGCGACGGGATCATCCACATCAAGGAAATCGATTATATCGTCAATGTAGATGTGCCGATTTTTGGCCATAAGATGGAAACCGTGTCGGAAACCGAAGACAAAATCGGCCGACACATCGCCTCACTGATTGATGACAAAAGCACCTTGCAGATGGGTATCGGATCGATCCCGAACGCCGCACTGTCTAACCTTAAAGGTCACAAGGATTTGGGATTACACACCGAAATGTTCTCCGACGGCGTGATCGATTTGATAGAAAACGGAACCATCAATTGCAAATACAAAGGCTCCAATAAAGGCCGCGCGCTCGCGACGTTTTTGATCGGTTCGCAACGGCTGTACGATTTTGTAGATGACAATCCGTTCATCGAAATGCGCGAGTCGAATTATGTGAACGATACGGCCATCATTAGGCGCAATCCAAAAATGGTGGCGATCAATTCGGCCATTGAAGTGGATCTGACCGGACAGGTTTGTGCCGACTCGATTGGTGCCAAAATGTATTCGGGTGTGGGCGGACAGATGGATTTTATCCGCGGCGCGGCTTTAAGTGAAGGCGGAAAAGCCATCATCGCGTTGCCATCCACAACCAAAAAAGGAGAAAGCCGCATTGTACCGTTCCTCAAGCAAGGTGCCGGTGTGGTCACGACGCGGTCGCATGCGCAATACATCATCACAGAATATGGCATCGCCGATTTGTATGGCAAGACACTCAAGCAACGCGCCAAGGCACTTGTGGGTATCGCGCATCCCAACCACCAGGAAGCCATAGAACGCAAATACTACGAAATGCTCAACGCGTCGGCCAAGCCAGTATTGGTATAAAACCAACAGCTTATAAGCCTGTAAACTTGACAATTATCATATTTATTTTCTGTTGCGGACTGTAACTTTACAAGATAAGATTTGCTAAATGTTCGCTTGCAGATGAAAAAGAGAGCCAACAACCAACTGTTAATTGAGCGTGTAGCCATTGTGCTGTTTATCATTACTGCGCCGTTGTTGATCCTGGATCGGTACACGGCGTTATATATCAACAACACGCTGGTTCATTTCGTGGTATTCTACATCGCCGTCACGGCTTTGCCCGTGTTGCTTTTGGTTTACGTTTTTGGCGAGAAGACATCGAGCGGGATTTTTGTGATTTTGTTCTCGACCTTGGCCATTTGCGGTTTAATGGCTTTCCTTACTTGGGGTGGCGATTGGAAAACGCAGACCATCATCTACCGCAATACAGCAAACCCGAACAAGACCATCGAATTCAGGATGCGTGGCGAACGGTTTGCTTTTGGTTACAAGAAACAAATCGTGCAACGCGAGAAAGTGCTGCCGTTCATTGACCTGATTTATGATGTGGATACGTCAAAAGTCGACCCATCGAAATGGATAAAAACCAACGAAATCGTCAATGAAATAAAACTACCCGGTGAATACGTTGACCTGCCCAACCCCTAAAAAAAACAAGCATGAAAACAAATGAAGACTTACAACAGGATGTAGAAGATGCCCTCAAATGGGAACCTTTGCTCGAAGCTGCAGAAATCGGCGTCGCCGTTAAAAACGGCATCGTCACGCTCAGTGGCACCGTAGACAATTACCTTAAGAAAATGCAGGCCGAAGAGGCGGCCAAAAAAGTAGCGGGTGTTACCGCAGTGGTAGAAACCATCGATGTAAAACTCCCCGACTCTAAAGCCAGAACCGATTACGACATTGCCGTTGATGTGGTCTCGGCATTGCAGGACAACTGGAATATCCCGGCCGACTGCGTCAAGGTACAAGTGGAACGCGGTTATGTGTACTTGTCGGGAACCCTGCCTTGGGACTACCAGCGCGAGGCCGCCAAACGCACAATACACGACATTGAGGGCGTGAAAGAAGTCGTGAACCTGATTCACATTACCTCTAAGGAATCGACGCCTATTGACCGCCAGAAAGTCATTGACGCTTTGCTGCGCCATTGGTCAATCAACGCCAACAACATCCATGTGACCGTTTCTGGAAGTACCGTGATTCTCAAAGGATTTGTAAGCTCGCTGTACCAAAAAGAAGAAGCCGAAAAAGTAGTCTGGAAAGCACCTGGCGTCACCCAGGTTGACAACCAGCTCAATATTGATTTTGATTTCACCAACATATAAAACCCAAAAATGAAACTCCAAAAATACATACTATCTGTTGCTGTGTTCCCGCTTTTGTTGCTACAAACCTGCGCCAAGGATAATGAGGAAAACAACGAAGCCGATACAGAATTCGCCACAGTGCGCTATGCCGACGATGAAACGGTGACCCAAGAAATGGCGGTCGAAGATTGGGAAATTTTCCTCAAAAGGTCTCAGGAAAGCATCGGGAATGCCGAAGTCAACATTGGCAATCTCGAAACCAAAATCGATGAAGCCGACGACTACCAGAAAATCCAGTGGCAGGAGGTTTGCGATTTTTCGAACAGTTCGCTACTTAAGCTCAAAGCCAAAAGATCGAGGCGCAATACGGCGTTTGAAAATGAAATCAAAAATTACGACCGCGACGTTTACGAAAGGAATGCTGCCTTTGAGGCCGAGTTCAATACAGAGATGGCGGCGATCAACTCCCGGCTCACCGGCCTGTTTGAAAAAATGCGTTCGGGCTATTACAAATAATCCAACCAGATATGAAAAAAAACGTGGGAATAATAGACCAAGCCATCCGGTTCCTGATTGCGTTCACGGCTGTACTGCTCTACTTTGCCGATTGCATCAGCGGATTGTTGGCGGTTTCGCTGTTCGTGTTGCTGGCGCTAACGGCAATGGTGAATTTTTGCCCGCTGTACACCTTGCTTAAAATCAGCACCAAAAAAGATAAAAGTGAATTGTAATCCCTAAAATACCAACATGGATACTTCCCTAACCCATCCCGCTAAATCAGTTTTGGCCAGTTACGATGCGCACAACAAGGCCGAGAATGCCATCATCCGATTGCAGGAAAGCGGCTTTGACGTGACGCGCTTTTCAATTGTTGCGGTAGACTTGTTTCTGTCAGAAAAAGCACTGGGCTTTTACCGTGCTTCCGACCGGATCAAAAAATGGGCACTTTCGGGTGGTTTCTGGGCGGGGTTTTGGGGATTGCTATTTGGATTTTCAACTTATTCTATTCCGCTCATCGGGCCGGTACTCATACAGGGTTGGATTGGTGCACTCATCGCAGCCGTTGTCATGGCGGCAGTTGGTGCAACCTTGGGTTCATTGGGTGCTTTTGGGTATGATCTGGTGGCACCGAAATCCAAAAAAATCAAATACAAAACCGCAGTAAAAGCCGGCAAATACCTGCTGCTGGCACAAGCCGATCCTAAAGATTTAGAACGCGCTGTAGAAATCCTCGAGCTACACCTGCCCAAAGAAAAACACCATGCCACCGACTGGCGCAAAATGAATGAGGCCCAATGGCAAGCCAACTAAAAGTCATCAAACATTCGGGGATCGCCGCCGATTTTAATCCGCAGAAATTGCGACAGTCCTTATTGCGGTCTGGTGCCGATGAAGTAGCTGTAGCAAACGTACTGCAAGCCATACAGCAGCAAATCTACGATGGCATTTCCACCAAAAAAATTTACCAGCTCGCCGGCAGCTTGCTCAAAAAAGTATCGGCTTCGCATGCGGCGCGCTACAACCTGCGCAGCGCCTTGCAACTCTTGGGACCGGCAGGTTTTTTCTTTGAGAAATTTATGGCGCGCGTTTATGCATATGAGGGCTACGAAACTCTAATCAATCTCAACCTGCAAGGCTATTGCGTGAGTCATGAAATCGATGTGGTGATTAAAAAAGCGCAACGCATCGCCATGGTAGAATGCAAGTTTCACAACAGCAACGCCAACAACTCGGACGTGAAAGTGCCCATGTACATCCTATCGCGTTTTAACGATCTTAAAGGCAATACCCATACCCTGTTTGCCAAGCGCCAGAAAATAGACCATTGCATCATTGCAACCAACAATCGTTTTACAGCCGATGCGATTGCTTTTGCCAGTTGCTCGGGCTTGGAGTTGTTGGCTTGGGATTACCCCAAAAACAAAGGGCTCAAGACCAAAATAGACGACAAAGCATTGTACCCCGTCACTTGCCTCACGACTTTGTCGGCTATCGAAAAAGAAAAATTGTTGATCCTCGATTTGTTACTGGTCAAGGAATTACTTGACAATCCGTCGAAACTCCAAAAAATCGGCATCAGCCCCAATCGGGAAAAGAACATCATCAAAGAAGCCGCTGCGCTTTGCCATTACCACTGATATGAAAATACAATTCTTAGGCGGCGCCCAAACCGTGACGGGCTCCAAGACACTCATAGAAAGCAACGGCCTGCGGCTGCTGGTAGATTGCGGCCAGTTTCAGGGAATCAAACCCTTGCGCGAATTGAACTGGCAGCCGCTTGCGGTAAGTGCCAAAACCATCGACGCCGTATTGCTCACCCACGGGCACCTCGACCATTGTGGTTGGCTACCGCGTTTGGTTGCCGAAGGTTTCTCCGGAAAGATTTACTGTACGGCACCTACGCGTGAAATCGCCAAGCTGATTCTGCTCGACAGTGCCAAAATCCAGGAAGAAGAAGCAGCAAAAGCCAACCGTGAGCATTACTCCAAGCACAACAACGCAGAACCGCTATATACCGTAGCGCAAGCAGAAAAAGTACTCCCTTTGTTCAAGGTCATCCAACGCAACGAAGCCTTTGCAATCGACGCCGAAGTACAGGTTGTTTTTAAAACTGCGGGACACATCATCGGTGCTTGCAGCATTGAACTCAACATTGAAAACAAAATCTTGTTTTTCTCGGGCGATATTGGCCGCGACAATGACGTGCTCATGTTTGCGCCAAGCAAACCCAAACGCGCCGATTACCTCTTTCTGGAAAGCACTTATGGCAACCGCCTGCATCCCGATACCGACGCCAAACTCGAGCTCGAAACCTACATCAACAATACGTTGCGCAATAACGGCACGGTCATCATTCCCGGTTTTGCGGTAGAGCGCGCCCAGTCTATCATGTACCTGATTTGGCAATTGCGAAAAGAAGACCGGATTCCCGACGTGCCGTACATTCTCGATACGCCGATGGGCATCAGCGTGCTGTCTATCTTTCGGAACCATACCAAATGGCACAAACTTTCTGCAGAAGACTGCACCGAGATGTGCGCTTTGTTTACGTTGGTTCATGATTATGAGGATACGCTACAGGCCATCGCCGACCCGCAACCTAAAGTGGTAATCGCTGCAAGCGGTATGGTTACCGGCGGACGTGTCCTGAGCTATCTCGAGCAATACATCGCCAAACCCGAAACCACTGTCATTATGGTAGGTTATCAAGCCGAAGGGACACGCGGCAGGAAATTGCTCGAAGGTGCCGACGAAATCAAAATCCACGGCCATTACTTTAGGGTCAATGCCAAAATTCTTGAAATCAAAGGAATGTCTGCACACGCTGACCAGAAGGGCTTGCTCGATTGGTTGTCTGAACTTGAGAACAAACCCGAAAGGATATTCCTGGTGCACGGCGAAAACCAGCCCGCCGATGAGCTTCGGATCAAGATCAATGAGAAATATGGTTTTGCGTGTACTGTCGCACTGTTGAACCAACAAATTGAACCGGTTTAAAATGGAGGTTTCGTTGCTACTTTGGATCGCGTTGGTATTTTTTGCCGCCGTTTTGGCTTTTGCTTTGTTGCGCATTCAAATGGCTTGGGAGCTCAGTCAATCGGTTAAGAAAATGTTGCGCCAATCGGGTCATCACAATGGCCGCGCGTTTCATCGGGAGGATTCGGCAGGCTTGCCAGAACCGGTTCAACGCTACTTTAACCATGTTTTGACCGACGGGCAGCTGTACATCAACCGCGTACGTCTCAAACACCAAGGGACAATGAAAACCGGCCTCGATAAAAGCTGGACCAAAATCACCGCAGAGGAATATTTTACTACAGCCAACCCGGGCATGATATGGGTGGGACGCACAAACTGGTTTAAGGCGATTGATCGTTTTGTGGACGGAAACGGAAGCCTGATTGTAAAATTGTTTGGGATTTTTAAAGTTGTCAACGTGCAGGATGAGACTGTTACGCAGGCCGAACTGCTGCGATGGCTCGGCGAAAGCGTTTGGTTTCCTACCAATTTGTTGCCGAGCGAATATTTGCAATGGACACCCATCGATTATTTCACTGCCCGATTGGATTTTAATTTTGGCAATTACCGCGTTTGGTATACTGTAGAATTCAACAAAAACGGCGAGATCATTCAGCTTGAAACCCAGCGCTACCGCAACGCAAAAAACCTGGATACCTGGATAGGGAAATTGTCGTGTTACAAACGACGCCACAAAATGTTGATTCCTACAGTCATTGAAGCCAGTTGGCGGCTTAATGATTTAGATTACCCATACGCGCGGTTCAGGTTGACCCACATTGACTACGGCAACCGAAAGCCATTATAAAAACCAGCCTATGAAAAAAGACTGTATGCCCCGATGGATTGCCATCGTACTTTTATTGCTCACGGGTCTTAACGCCATTGTCGCGGGGACTTTGTTTATTGTTTCGCCGGATGGCTCGTTGATGGGCATGTCTGTGTCAACATTGCGTTTTGCGCCTTTCGGCGATTTTTTGGTTCCAGGCATCGTGTTGTTTACCGTAAATGGCTGTTTCAACATCATTGTTGCCTTACTTGTCTTTTTCAGGACCAGGTACCACGCGTTTCTGGTTTCATTTCAGGGACTGGTGCTTGTGGGTTGGATTATTGTACAAGTATGTATGCTTCGGGTAATCAACGGCTTGCACCTGACTTTATTTACGGTGGGCGTCATGCTGTTTCTGGCAGGCATGTTCCTGCACCGCGAAAAATCGTGAGAGCAAAACCCGCAGAAACATCGCAAACCTGATAATTGTCATGGTAATTGATTTGCCCGGTTGCTAATTTTGACCCAAATATTGATGTTATGGAAACCAATCTGATCCAAAAATACAATGTGCCCGGTCCACGCTACACGAGCTACCCGACAGTTCCTTACTGGAACAGCGACTTTGATCAGTCTGTTTGGGAGCGTACTTTTACCACTGCTTACACGGCACATAAAGCCGATGGCCTCAGCCTTTACATCCACTTGCCTTTTTGCGAAAGCATGTGTACGTTTTGCGGCTGTCACAAACGCATCACAAAAAACCATCAGGTTGAGCATCCGTACATCCAGGCTTTGCTTAAGGAATGGTTGCTGTATTGCCGCTTATTTGATGAGAAGCCTTTGATTCGGGAAATCCATTTGGGTGGCGGTACGCCTACTTTTTTCTCACCGAAAAACCTTGAAGACCTCATCAACGGGATCCTTTCCTATTCGCGCAAATCAGACGATTGCGAGATGAGTTTTGAAGGCCATCCCAACAACACCACGCGCGAACATTTACAAAAATTATACGATCTGGGTTTCCGTAGAGTGAGTTTTGGCGTACAGGATTATTCAGAAAAAGTACAGACGGCCATCAACCGCATACAACCCTACAACAATGTGGCACGCGTCACGATGTGCGCCAAGGAAATCGGTTACACTTCAGTGGGACATGACCTGATTTTTGGACTGCCTTTCCAGACCGTTGAAGATGTGGTTGACACCATCGAAAAAACAAAAACCCTGCTTCCCGATCGCATTGCATTTTATAGTTATGCGCACGTGCCGTGGATTAAAGGCAATGGGCAACGCGGTTTCAAGGATGAAGACATCCCAAAAGATGACGAGAAACGCATCCTCTACGAAATCGGGAAAAAACTGTTGCAGCTTTACGGCTACGAGGAAATCGGCATGGACCATTTTGCATTGCCTACCGACTCCTTGTACAAAGCATCCGAATCGGGAAAACTGCACCGCAATTTTATGGGCTACACCACATCGGCCTCAAAAATCATGGTGGGACTTGGCGTTTCGTCTATTGGTGACAGCTGGACTGCGTTTGCCCAGAATGTCAAAAATCTCGAAGACTATTACCAATTGCTCGAGTGGGACAAACTACCGCTGGTTAAAGGACATATTTTAACCGCAGAAGACCTCATCATCCGCGAGCACATCCAAAATCTCATGTGTCGTTTTGAAACGTCTTGGAAAAATGGGCTTTATTTCCCCGAAATCGGCGAAGTACTGGCTCAATTGAACGAAATGAAATACGACGGGCTACTCACCATCGGCAACGACCGCCTTACCGTTACGCCTGCCGGAAAGGCATTTGTACGCAACATCTGTATGGCGTTTGATTTGCGCATGAAACGCAACGTACCCGAAACGCAACTGTTTTCTATGACGGTATAAACCCAAGGTTTGCCCAAAAATCGCCATAAAAAAAAGCCACTTTGCAGTGGCTTTTCTTATTACTTGAACTTAAGGTTGAGGCTAAAAATATCCGAAACCATCTGCGTGGTCTTGGTGTAATGCCCGTAGCGCATTTCTACCGTATGGAAACTCCTGATCCCAAAAACGCCCTTGATTGGCGTAAGCTTGAATCCTGCACCGAGGAAATTGCTGTCAAATCCAGACAAGTCGAAATTGCTCGTGTGGTATTGGTCGGCCGCGGTATGCAACCCATAACCTTTGAAATACTTGGTCTCGGTTTGGGTGTAGTAACGGTAAAACGGACTCACAGAAAACGCAGGCGAGAGTTTCACCGGGATTTCTAAATTCAGCGTATGCGCCGTGAGTTTCCAGTCGTCGGTATAATAGCGGTAATAACCCCTGATGATGATGTTGTCACCCAAGAAGTAACTCGCTCGCACCGCCAACGGAATCTTGAGGCGTGTGTCGGGCAGCGCTTCCTGATGTACCGATCCGTCGTTGAAATACACGCGGTGGAACGGCAGGCTCAGGTAACCTTGTTGCGTAATCACATCGGCGAGGAACATGAGTTGGAAATTCTGGTTTACGATCTGCGAGTAGCTCAACGACAAGGCAAAGGTATTGCGCCCTTCGGTGCCATAACCTTCATTGGGAGCGCGCAATTCTATAGGTTTGATGATCTTGACCTGGTCAAGGAACGCCTGGAACCGCGCAGAAAATTCTCCGTTGCGATCTTTGGTCTTCTTGGCATAACTGATGTTGGCGCCAAACGACTGGTAATCGAATTCTGTAGATGAAGAAAGCCCAAAGCCCAAAGTATTGCCTTTGGCTTCGTTCTCGACGGTATAACTTAGCGAAGGATAAAAGCGGTTATCTGCCGATGAAGCCGATGAATTGGCGCTCAGGTCAATCTTATCCGAAGACGCTGACGTATAATGGTCTATGCCTACCTCGATGTCAAAGGTTTGCTTTTTCCCTTTTTTAGAGTATTTGATGAGTTTGACATCGAGCGTGTTGGAGATATCGGTGAGCTCCTCAGAGCCGATTCCGCCGGTCACAGCCGAGTTGTTCCCGTCCTGTTTGTAGTAACTCGACACAAGATTGATCTCGTCTATCTTGAGCTTGCGGCTCTTATAAGCCGACGAATCTGCTGGCGTTGCCTGAGAATATCCCTTGAATAAGGCCATCAAAGCCAATCCTGTAATGATGATTCTTTTCATTTTCTTGCTTGGTTTTTGGGGTTAATTGCAGCCACAGCCGCCGCCTACTTTTCCGGCATTGGCACCCGAGGCGCCTTCGCGGTAGGATTGGAAACTCATTTCGGTCTTTTCTATCTTGCGGTTAAAAAGCACCATTTCAGAATCGTTGATCTTGCCTTTTTCGTATTCCTTGACCGGACTACAGGAAACCACCAGGGCACACAGGCCAAGCAGCACAGGGATTGTCTTTTTCATTTGAGGTTGATATTTTTTGAGGTGTAAATTTTATTGTTGTCGTCTATGATGATGCAATACAGGTTTGGGATTTGGTCAATCAGGTACAATCCCGCCTGGATGCCCATCACCGCTATCGGCGTAGCCATCGCATCGGCGAACTCGGCATTGTTACTGATGACCGTCACGCTTTTGATTCCCGAGATAGGCAAACCTGTCTTTGGGTCTATCGTATGCGAATATTTTTTGCCGCCAATCATCACGAATTTTTCATAATTCCCAGAAGTGGCCACGGCTTTATTGGAGATGTCGATGTATGAAAATGCTGCTTCCGGGTAATCGGGGTTGGCAATACCGATGGTCCAGGGCTTTCCGTTGGGTTGGTTTCCCCAAGTGGTCAAATCGCCGCTGGCATTGATGATACCATTGGAGACGTTCCTGTCAATGAGGATTTTCCTCGCCCTTTCGGCGGCATAACCTTTCCCGATTCCGCCAAAACCGATTCGCATGCCTTTTTCTTTAAGGAAAACACTGCTGTTGGTTTTGTCGAGGAGGATATTTTTGTAGTTGATCAAATGCACCATTTTTAGCGCGGTCGCAGCCGAGGGCAATTCGGTCATCGACTTGTCGAAATTCCAAAGGCTTTTGTCTATGCTGCCGTAAGTGAGGTCGAAAGCACCTTGGGTTAAAGTCGAAATAGCGATGCTGCGTTCGATCAGCTCAAAAACTTCGCGATCTACAACAACCGGAGCGATACCCGCGCTGGTGTTGATCTGATTGGTTTGGCTTTCG
>JAKQJQ010000137.1 GCA_029561105.1 Bacteroidota bacterium | reverse complement strand
TTTGCTCTGGTATTTGTCATCGCTGAAAATCACTGTGATGATGTTCCAGAAAACAAACTCAATCAGGCTGATCATCAGAATCCATTTCACGATAGACGATGACTTTTGGTGCAGCATCCTGTAAATTTCTTTCTCCGACACCTGCTCAAACGCAATTTCGTCTTTTTTCCAGGCTTTTTTGAGTAAATCTAATTCTTCCATAATCCTTAAGGATTTAATATTTTTTTCAATTTGGTCTTAACCCGGTTCATCTTCACCCTTGCATTGACTTCGCTGATCCCTAATGTTTCTGATATCTCATGGTAATCCTTATCTTCCAGATACATGAAAACCAAGGCTTTTTCAATGTCCGAGAGTTGGTAAACCGCCTCGTACATCAATTTGATCTGTTCTTCTTCCTCGTAATTGTAATCTTCCTGTTTCATGAAGTGCTTGCCGCCGTCGTAGCTAGAAGTGGCGATAGACCGCGTACTTTTTCGGTACAAGGTAATCGCTGTGTTGAGCGCCACGCGGTAAGCCCAGGTAGAAAATTTGCTTTCGCCGCGAAACTTGGGGAAAGCTTTCCAGAGTTGAATCGTAATCTCCTGGAACAAATCCTTGTGTGCATCCTCGCCAGAAGTATACAACCTACAAATCTTGTGGATGATATTCTGGTTCTCGCGCAGTTGTTTGACAAAAGATTGTTCTAAGTCCTGACTCATATAGGGCGTTAGTAATCGTAAAGTCGATTTCGTTACAAAGAACTTGATTTTTTGTGTAAAGCACAAGCGTTGTGTTTTCAGGAAGTTCGGTCCCGCTGTTCGCTGCTATCTTTCGGCGGCCTCCGTTGCACTGCGGCCGCGAAAGGATATCCGCTGCCATCGGGGCTAGGCTGGGAGTGTGGTTTCTTTAGAAGTTAGAGACGCTGCGCTGTAGGGACGGCTGCTCCAGTAGAAACGCCCTGCGGGCTATAGCGATGCTATGCTATAAATAGACTGCGCATTAGTCGGTCGAAGTGGTTATTCCTGAGGCTTGGTTTTATCGGTGAAATTATTTTTGCGCAGGTTCATGCCGTAAGTGTAGTTGGTAGAAAGGATGACGTCGTTGCAGTCAAAATGCTTGATGACGCCGTTGCTTTGTAAAGCCACCACCCAACAGGTATTCTGGTGCATCCCATAATCGATCAAAAAAATAGCCTGTCCGGTTCCAAGCGGGGTTTCTACAAGTATCGAGGGTTTAAGCTGGTGTATCATGGTCATCAATTTTTGTAAATGTACGCAGCCCACCAACCGCGCCGCTTACGAAATTTTCTAAATACATTACAAATTAAGGAGTCAAAGCCGGTCGTCTCGTCTGCAAGAATACCCAACGATCCTTTTCGCTATGACGTCACGTACGAAAAAAATTTGTAAATTACAGACTGAAAATCGCTAAAGAACGCCATTATGAAAAAAGCATTACTCCTTTTAACTGCCCTTTTGGCGTTTAACAACGCTGTTGCGCAATGTTATGACAAGGTAGCCACCGGATACGAGCATACGCTTGTCATCAAAAGCGATGGCACTTTGTATTCGTGTGGCTCCAATACCTACGGGCAATTGGGGCGTCCGTCTACTTTCCTTTCACAAAGAGTACTGCAACAGGTAGGTACAGAAAGCGATTGGCAATCGGTGGCCACGGGTGCCCGTCATTCGCTTGCCGTTAAAACCGATGGCTCGCTATGGGCCTGCGGGATCAATATTTACGGTGAACTGGGCAACGGCACCAATATTTTTAACAGCGCCACGTTTATCCAAGTCGGGAGCGATACCAATTGGCTCTCGATAGCAGCGGGAAGCGCCATCAGCGTCGGCTTAAAAACAGACGGAAGCTTATGGGCATGGGGACATAATCAGAATATGCAGCTCGGAGACGGTACCAACATCACCCGCAATCTACCCGTGCAAATAGGTACGGCTGATTGGCAAGCGGTTTCCTGCGGCGTGGGACACATTATCGCCCTAAAAAACGATGGCACGATATGGGGTTGGGGCTCTAATTCGAATGGGCAACGTGGCGCCGGCATCTACAACGGCTATCCGATACAAATAGGAACAGACAGCAATTGGCAAAAAGTAGCGTGCGGAAGTTATCACTCTCTTGCTATAAAACAAGACGGCTCTTTATGGGGCTGGGGTGCAAATTCTTCTTTCCAGTTGGGCGACGATACGACCGACGATAAAAGCGTCCCGACACCTATAGGCACAGCTACGAATTGGCAAACCGTAAAAGGTGGCTATGACCATACGATTGGCTTGCCCAATGATGGTAGCCTTTGGTGGTGGGGTGAAAACGCCCTCGGCCTTTTGTACGGTAGAACGCCAACGCGCGTGGGTGCTTCCTGGAATTGGCTCAATTTTGAAAGTGTTTCGGCTGCGGGTGATAATTCCGCCGCCTTGCAGTCAGACGGTACGCTGTATTGCTGGGGTCGAAATAATGAAGGTTGTTCGGGCGTCGGATCCAGCCTTGATGTCGAATTTCCTACACAAATCATCTGCAGTACATTGGGCACGACAACGATTTACGGCGACGCGATGTCGGTGTATCCCAATCCGGTAAAAGACATTTTGCATATCCAACTTCCGCCAAGTTCGTCACCAACTAAAGCAACCATTATTGATGCCACGGGCAAAAAAATCCTCGAGCAAACCGGAGATTTGGATCAGATTTCTGTGAGCAATATCCAACCGGGAATGTACCTGTTGCAAATAACTTCGGATTCAAAAACTTACGTGCATAAATTCATCAAAAGCTAGGGAAAGCTGTTTCCGTTTAGGAATCTTAACAACATTTTCACAAAAAACACAAATGTTAAAACCCAACAAATCCCTACCTTTAGGCAACAAAACTTAGCAGCTTAGCGACAGTTTCTCAGTAACTCTTCTATGAATATTCCAAACACCAATCTTCCCAGGATTATCATTATCGGTGGCGGCTTTGCGGGTATTTCACTCGCCAAGAAACTCAAGAACCAACCCTTTCAGGTGGTGATGCTAGACAAACACAATTACCATACTTTTCAACCGTTATTGTACCAAGTCGCCACAGGCGGACTCGAGGCGGGTTCTATTGCTTATCCTATCCGTAAAGTCGTGCAGGAATACAAGGAATTCTATTTTAGGCTCGCGCGCGTCAATGAGATCGATACCCAAAACCAGAAAATTAAATCCGATATTGGTGAACTGCATTACGATTACCTCGTACTCGCCACCGGTTCCAAGACCAATTTCTTCGGAAACAAAGAGATTGCGCGCAACAGCTTGTCTATGAAAACCATCCCGCAATCGCTTAACATCCGTAGCTTTATCCTCGAAAATTTCGAGCAAGCGTTGCTCACCGACGATGAAAAGGAACGCAACTGCCTTATCAATTTCTGCCTCGTGGGCGGTGGCCCAACAGGTGTAGAGCTCGCCGGTGCACTTGCCGAAATGAAAAATGCCATCCTGCAAAAGGACTATCCCGACCTCGACATCAGCAAGATGCAAATCAACATCATACAGGGCGACGGCGAATTGCTCAATGCCATGAGCGACAAATCGTCCATCGCCGCCGAAAAATTCCTCAAAGAACTCGGTGTGAACGTCTACAAAAACATGCGTGTGACCAGCTACGACGGCAAAACCGTCACCACCAACACGCCGCAAACCTTTGAAACCTCTACTGTTATCTGGACAGCGGGCGTAATGGGTGCGGCCATTCCAGGCATCAGCGCCGAAGCCTTAATTAAAAATGTAGAGCGTATCCGAGTCAATGAATTCGGGCAAGTCAAAGGGTATGACAACATTTTTGCCATTGGCGACATTGCCTCTATGGAAAGCGAAAAATACCCGCAAGGCCACCCAATGATGGCGCAACCTGCCATGCAGCAAGGCGAATTGCTCGGTAAAAACCTCGTACAGAAAATCAAAGGGCAACCCATGAAACCGTTTGAGTACAATGACAAAGGTTCTATGGCTACAATCGGCCGCAACAAAGCCGTAGTCGATTTACCGCATTACCATTTCCATGGCGTGTTTGCCTGGTTTGTATGGATGTTCGTTCACCTGTTTTCATTAATCGGTTTCAAGAACAAGGCGGTGGTTTTCCTCAATTGGGTTTACAATTACATCCGTTTTGACCGCGAAGGCAGGCTAATTATCAGACCGTACAAACGAAAAAGCTTTTATACGTTTACTACCGATGAAGTTTGATGCAACGGCGTACATTTATGCAAATCTTCGGTTTTTGAAATGAGGTTTATATGCCAATAGAGTATATGTAATCTCCAAAGGAGTACAGCCGCTTGGCTTACATTTGTATTCTATTCGCGGTGCAATTGACAAAAATCTCGAAGCAGCGCTCGAAAATTTTGTGGTTTGGGCTACAACAATCTTGAAATTATGGCTGTTGACGCGATAATTTAGTTGGTAGACGAAAGCACTATTTAGCGTTTACAAGCGATGAGATTGTCTATTTTTTAATGATCTTTCGTGTTATTGTTTTTTCGCCATCGTGAATCTTCAGCAAATACGTGCCACTATCAGATATAAAAGACAAATCAATATCAGTATCACTGCCGACCATTTTGAATTTTGGAGAAGTTAATTTTCTTCCGGTCAAATCATACAAATCTATATGATTGATAGATGTAATAGAGATCAACGTTATTTTTTCTTCAAACGGATTTGGAGCCAAGGTCATCTCGTTGAGATTATAGTCGTGCGTAGCAAGCGGTTCATCACTTTCAACTAAGCGAGACATGACCAACCCTGTCCAATAAATTGCCTCGAAGGGAAAAGTTGGCGAGAATTGGTCGATAACTTTCGCATAGCCGGCGACCGTCAAACTCCCATCATCGTTTTTTAGCACCATCTGTGTTTCGTTGCGTTCGTAAGTAACATTTCCAATACCAGTATATTGATAACTGAAATTTCCCGACTGGTGAAAAGTATTGTCCATAGATCCGTCGAGAAGCTGTCGACGGATTTTGAATTGATTTGTGCTAACCTCACAAGTAATGTCTGAAACGTTACCACTATAAATCTTGTCGGAGTCGATAGAAAAAGTACTGTAGAAATGATCATCACCGAGTTGGGAATGGGCGTTGAATAGAATAGAACCGGTGTTCAAATCTGCGATGGCTAAACTTTTTGATCCGCCGCAAACGCCCGTATAATAGCTATGCTGGTTGTACAACAAATCCCCTGCAATCGCAACTTTTTTTATCTCGGCAGTAATAGGCCAAGTTAGCGTAAAATTGCGAATGCCATTGGTACCATAAGTGTTTACGTTATCACCGTTACTGTCAATCAGCTGTGTAACCATTTGGCCCGCGTGACAACGAATCAGTAGAAAATTTGATTGGTAGGCGAGCATCGCCATTTTTGAATAGTAGTAATTGTTGGTATAAGGTGATGTAACCCCATTCACCTTAAAAACGTTCGGATCATAATCGGTTATAAGTTCGCCAGTAGCGGGGTTCAGTTTAAAAGTGATTTCTGCTATGGAGGTTTGGTTGGTATTACGTCTGGAAGCGGCGCAGAGTAAACTTCCGTCTGTTGCGGCACAGATGCCGATTGCATGCTCCTCGTTAAAGCCGAAGTCGATTGTCTTGGTTCCGTTTAGACCAAAACCATTATCTATATTGCCGTCAGCGCTGAATTTTGTGATTTTGATATCTTGGTGGTTGTCATTGCCGCCGTATGCATATAGCGACCCGCCTACTGTCGTAAAATGCATGTAATAATTTATGGTTAGTGTATTATAGATGGTGCCGTCAGGATTGACCACTATTAAATTAGAAGTTGAATCAGGAGTCGAACTGCTTAATAAGAGATAATATTTTCCTGCAAAATAAGTGTAATCTCTTATTCCAGTTTAATTTGTTAACCGCGCAAAACCGTTAACTCCAAAATTAGTGTCCAATTCGTATGCCTGCGCAAACCCGTTAAACGAAAGCAATATGAAGCAAAAGTGTATAATTTTTTTCATTGAAAAGTCGCTTTTATAAACCGAATATAGTAAATAAGTCAATCCAATTTGTTTGATTTATAGAAATTCACCATCAAATCCACAAACTTGCTATAGCTTTCCAATCCGTCTTTCTGGCTGTTGAATTTGAGGAAATTATCGTAGAACACCTTAAATCCCGTTTCTATAAAAGTTTCATGCGCCTCCCAAAACCGGTCGGATTCCTTGTAATTTTTGAGGATTCCCTTGTTGATTGTGGGTATTAATTGTTCTAGCGTTTTCTCATCGCGTATCCTCCAATTGTGCAGGCAATACCGAAGCGCAAACGAATAACCCGAATATTTAAAATAGAGGTCGTCATTTTTTATCGATGCCAGAAACCCAATAAAATTGGCCTCGCTTTCTGAGGCAAACCCAATCTGGTGCGCCATTTCATGCGTGGTCGTTGTGGGGAAATTGTACATCGGCATCCGGTCATTGACTTGCGCCTCATTGGTAAATGGGTTCAGGTAACCTGCGAATCCCATGTAAGTGAGTGGCAGGCTGATCATCGATCGTTTGACGCTTCGGGTTCGGTAGGCGAAAGACGGATAAATTTCCGCAAGGTTTTGATAACCCTTTACATTCTGCTCAAAAACGTATGCCTGCGAATACGGAAAAACGACCGCCACACTGTCATTTTTAGTTATTTGACTGTGGATATCATTGGTTTTTGCAATCAGCAATTTGGTAAATCGCAGCAGATCGTCATCGGTATATTCGCGCGCAATTTGCAATCGGTCGAACATCTTCACACGGTAATAATTGGTGGCCCAAAGCAAGTGGAACAAAAAATAAAAGACAGAGAATCCGCTGGCAATCTTAAGCAAATGATCTTTCCAAAGCAATCGCCAGGTTTTCCTGATGGTCCACAACCAACGCAAGATCAGTAAAATGACAATCCCATACAACACATCACCTACAGAAAACGGTACTTTGCCCAACAAAAGATGCCAGAATTGCGCAATCGGCGGATAGATTCCGTTGCTGTAATATCGCTCTACAAATTCAGGGAAAAACGAAACGAATTGCAAAACAATAATCTGCACAACCAGGAAAACGGGTAAAAGGTATTTGCGGTGCACGAATCTTAATTTGCGTAAATATACGAATGAAATGTTTTCGGAATCGCACACAAAGTTTAACTTTGCCTTAGTACCTAAAACCTTACACCCTTATAACCTTAATAATGAGCCAGGAAATCAGAAACCTCGAACCCAAACCACTTTGGAATAAATTCGCCGACCTCAATGCAGTGCCGCGTCCTTCCAAAAAAGAAGACCGTGTGATCCAATTCATGAAAGACTTTGGCAATTCGCTGGGTCTTGAAACCTTTGAGGACGACATCAGGAACGTCATCATCCGCAAGCCCGCAACTCCGGGTATGGAAAACCGCAAAGCGCTCGTTCTGCAAGGCCACCTGGATATGGTGCACCAGAAAAATGCCGATACAGTTTTCGATTTTGACACCCAAGGCATTGACATGTATGTGGATGGCGATTGGGTACGCGCGCGCGGAACGACTTTGGGTGCCGATAACGGTCTCGGCGTTGCGATGATTATGGCGATTTTAGAAAGCAAAGAAATCGTGCATCCGGCTATCGAAGCCTTGTTCACCATCGACGAAGAAACCGGGATGACCGGAGCGCTCAACCTTAAAGGTGGCATCCTTCGTGGCGATATTTTACTCAATATGGATACCGAGGAAGACGATGAAATAGACATCGGTTGCGCAGGTGGAGTAGACGTCACCGCTACCAGAAGCTATCATGAAGAAGAAACGCCAGAAGGTTCTGTGGGCTATACTATTACGGTAAAAGGCTTAAACGGCGGACACTCGGGAATGGACATCCATAAAGGGCTCGGCAATGCCAACAAAATCATGAATCGTTTGCTGTTTGACGGATTTGAAAATTTTGGGTTACAAGTAGCCGAAATCGATGGTGGCAGTTTGCGCAATGCCATCCCGCGCGAAAGCAAAGCCACGGTGATCATCGCCTCAATGTATGACGAGGCTTATGTTTTTGATATGCAGGAGATCATCGGCGACATCAAGAAAGAATACCAAACCACAGAACCCAATCTCGCCATAGAAATCACCAAAACCGACCTGCCAAAAAAAGTCATGGATTTAGGTGTTCAGGAAGGGATCATCCGCTCGCTTTACGCCGCACACAATGGCGTGTATCGCATGAGCGCGGATATGGCCGATTTGGTGGAGACTTCTAACAACCTGGCGCGTGTGATTATTAAAGACGGGCAGATTACGATTGGCTGTCTTACGCGTTCGTCTGTGGAGAGTTCTAAATTCGACCTCGCCAACGCCTTGCGCTCGGCTTTTGAATTGTGCGGTTGCGAAGTGACCTTGAGCGGATCGTATCCGGGCTGGACTCCTAATGTAAAGTCAGAAATCCTCGACTTGCTCGTAAAAATCTACAAGAAGCAAAATAACGAAGCGCCCAAAGTGGTGGCTTGCCATGCAGGACTCGAATGTGGTATTTTGGGCACCAATTACCCAGATATGGACATGATTTCATTTGGCCCGACAATCCATGGTGCGCACTCGCCCGACGAACGCGCGAGCATCAAATCATCGCAGAAATTTTGGAATTTTGTCTTGGAAATCCTCGAAAACACTCCCGTAAAATAGTCGGTTTATACAAAAGAAGAAAAGCCCGTTACAAATCGAACGGGCTTTTTTGTTGTCTGGTTTCATCAAAATGGTGCGCGGTAACGCACCCCCCGACTTTACTAATTCAATACAAACAAAACCAGCAACGGGAAAATTATTCCGGCAACGGCGAGTTTCCAGCCGCGGCGCGCAAAGGTGAATTTACCGGCCGGGATCATCAGGGCGCCGGTAATGGCAATGGTTATCAAAGAAATCGCAAAAATGTCCGAGTAATAAATCCACCAATCGAAGGTGTTTTTGTGCAGTTTCATCGTTTGGCTGATCAGTGGTGTTTTCTGGAACGACACCACTTCGCCGATACCGTTCTTGAGCATGATTTCTACATCGTGGTTTTCGTAAGAAATCTTGAGCACGCCTTTTTTGATGTTGTGCCTCCTGAATTTATCGTCTATCCCCAAACTTTTTCCAAGGTTTTCGGCAAAGTGTTCATTGATCTGGCCTTCTGGCGGGAGTGAAACACTTACTACTTTGGTTTCTACGGTGTACTTTTCAGGATGCCACGAATCTCGGTGATTCATGAGTAAGCCGGAAAAGGCAAACGAAATGATCAACCCGATGTAGAAATAGCCGAGGTCGCGGTGCAGGTTTCTGATTTTGATTAGCTTCATTGATTAAAATCGATAAGAAAAAGTGGTGGTTATCATTCTTGGGTTGATCGGCGTAACGGTATTGTCATCATAAACATAATAACTGATTACGTTACCCAGGTTGCTGATTTTTGCCCGAACAGTAAAGGCTTTAATCGAATAACCAATCGATGCGTCAACTTGGAAAAAACCATCGACAGGAATAGGCCTTCTCGCTTTTTCTGCATCGGTCGAAGCATTGGTAGGTCGTAATCTGCCTCCAAGAACTTTACCCACATAGGAGGAAATGACACCTAGCTCTAAACCATTCAGTTTATTATTTGTTCCGAAAGTGTAAAACAAACTTGCATTTGCAGTATTTTTTGGTGTAAACCTCAAGGCTGTCCCTTTTTCGTAGATATTGCTTTTGGTATATTTGGTTTCGTTGAAACTGTAACCAGCCAAAAGCCTGAATCCGTGATAGCTTCCTGTAATATCCAACTCAATTCCTTTGCTTTGGTATGCGCCAGCTAGTTCTTTTATGTTGGTGTTTGTATTTCCGTTTGTAAAATCGGTCTGGGCCAAATTGCTGTAGTCGATCAGATAACCGGTTAAATTGATGGATAAATGGCTTTTAAACAGCTCATTTTTAAAACCGACTTCATATTGATTAATAGTCGACGTGGGCAGTGCCTCGAGATTTCGGTCTGTACCGGTGTTCTGCACGAACGAGTCGGAGTAACTCACGAAGATGGAGTGGTGGCTCGTGGGTTGGTAAATAAACGCCAATCGCGACGAGAGTACATTATCATTGGTGATGGATTCTACATTGGCATTGGTTGAAAATGTAAGGGTATTGGTAGTGTTTTCCAGGTAACTGTATCTCGCGCCTGCCAAAACTTTGAATTTTGTACTGATCTCAAATAAATCCTGAAAGTAGAGTCCGAATCTTTTCACGGCACTCTCGGCATTGGTATTTACCTCCATCGCCGGAATAATGGTAGCAGCGTAAATAGGATTTTTATCCGTCACAATCTTCGGATTGTAAATATTGATTTGGTCATAATTGGTAATATTTTTAAAAGCCAAGGTCTCGGTCAGGCTTCGGTCGGCATCGGTTCCCAAAAGAACAGTATGTTTTAGTTTGCCGGTAGTAAAGGTACCGGTCAGGTCTACTTCTGCGAGGCTGTAGTTTTGCCTGGTGTCAGTCTTCTGAACACCTCTTGTCCAATCTCCATTTCCCTTGACCAAATTGGTGCTGTTTGGACGCAAGTTCGACAGTAAATTGGTTTTGTAACCTTGAAACGAGAAGATTCCCTTTACCTGCCAATTTTGTTTGAGCTGATGGGTAAGTGTGCTCGTAAAGCTTTCCTGTCTGGACTCGAATTTTCCCCAATCAAATCCCAAAAATGAATTGCGTGGCAGATTGACAATCTCATAATTGATGGTCGTCAGGCCAAAATCAGGTGTCCTGGAGTCTTTTAAATAATCTCCCTCCAAAAGTAAAGTTGTTTTAGGAGACACATTGACTAGAAACGACGGATTGAAATAAATCCTTTCGCTGCTTACCTCTTCCCTGAAACTATTTCCCTTTTCGTAGCTTGTAATCATTCGATAAGCGAGAATTTGGCTGTCATTTATGTTGCCATAAACATCAACAGTAGGTTTGTAGAAATCATATTCGGAAGCCCTCAAACTGACTTCGCCACCCGAAACAAATTGCGGTTTTTTAGTCACTAAATTTAAAATCCCGCCTGGTCCGACGTTTCCAAATAACAGCGCAGAACTGCCTTTAACGATTTCTATAGACTCCAGTGAGCTTGTTTCAGGGATTAAAGAACCGTTGAAACGGACGCCGTTTTTAAAAGTATTCCCGCCTCCAAAGGTAAAACCACGCGAACCAATTTCTTCCTGATTGTTACCAGAAGCATTGCTCGCCCCCGAAATATACACTCCGTTGGCGTTTTTTAATGCATCAGACAGCCTTAAGATTTGTTGCTGTGCAATAATCTCGTGTTCAATTATCGCAGTAGATTGTGGCAAGTCCATTGCCTTGATTCCAGACTTGCCAATCTTTACTGGCTTTTTCTGGTGGTTGGAAGTGACGGTGACTTCCTGGAGCACTTGGCCTTTTTTATTTTTTACGGTGTCATTTAGACTGCTTGCGAGGTCAAATTCGGCAGAATCGGTATAAGCGCTTTGGGAATATCCGATTGATGATATCAAGAAAAATGCAATGGAGAACAGATGGTATTTACACATTTATTTAGAATAATTTAAAATAACAGTGCAAATATATAAAGTCGTAATCCAATCAGCAAAATTTATTTAGAATAAATACAAATAAATTTATTGACATTATTTTAAGAAATTGACTTTCAGCCGAATTGACCGCAAACGAAACTTTTGGCTAATCTATTTTCGTTTCATCGGATAGCTTTCACTTTCGGCCTTCCCATTTACCACACCCGAAATTGCAGCAACAATACTGTCATTGTTGATTTTCGTATAACTGATCTTCTGCGGAAAGTCGTGCTTGGGGTTTTCAAATACCAACTGTTTGGCGTCGGCTTTTGTCATTTTAAAGACCACCGGTTCATTGTTGTTTTGGCCTTGTACTACCGGAATGTAAAACAAGTCGTCGCCTTTCTGTGAAAGTACAATGGTTTCATTGTTGAGTGTATCCTTATCCTTAATGAAGAAGCTTTTCCCGTTAAAGGTACTATCATTGGCTTTTTCCCAACTTTCAGAGAGAATGCCTTGTTCGAGCTCGTTTTCCCAGTTTCCAATCAACCAATCGGCTGTTTTTATTTTGTCTTTTGCTGAATTTTCGGTTTTCTTACAGGCGACAATCGTTAACAACGCAAAAAGGCCAAGGGTATAAATATTTTTCATGTCAAGTAGATTTATAATTTATAAAGAAATTTTTTGTGCGTAAAAGTAAACCCTTCCCGTTCATAGAAACGATGGGCATCGTGCCGCGCCAACCTCGAGGTCACTTCTACCTGAATCACGCCGCGTTTGCCGGCCATTTCCTTGATAGCGTCGGTGAGTTGCTTACCAATGCCTAGTCCGCGAGCATGTTCGGCCACAAACAACTCCTGGATTTCCCCGATTTTTCCGCCGTGGTGCAAAAGGTTCTGTATGTGCAGGCTCAGGAAACCAAGTGGCTTGCCATCGGTCAGAGCGAGCAGGTAAATGACGTTGTTGTCCTTAAGGTTCTCGTTGAAAACACGCCGTTGCGTTGCCTCATCCAAAATCCCGTATTCGAGCAGGTTGATGAAATTGTAAACGATGGCAAAGTCGTCGGGAGTCCCCAAGCGGATAGTGATAGGTGTCAAATGGATCGGGTTTGATGCGTCTCAAAATTAACAAAATTACAGCAAAAACAGCGGTACAGAACCTAAACAATTTTTTGTAAATTTGCGCACCAAAATCAAGGAGAAAAATGTTAGACAGATTACAGATCGTAAAGCAGCGTTTCGACGAAGTATCGGATTTGATTATCCAACCCGATGTCATTGCCGACCAAAAGCGTTGGGTTGCGCTCAACAAAGAATATAAAGATTTGAAGGCCTTAGCCGACAAACGCGACGAGTACGTCAATCTTACGGGGAACATAGATGAAGCCAACGCGATCATAGCCGAGGGCAGCGACGCAGAAATGGTAGAAATGGCCAAAATGCAACTCGACGAAGCCAAAGAGAGACTGCCCGAACTCGAAGAGGAGATCAAATTCATGCTGATTCCAAAAGATGCCGAAGACGCCAAGAATGTTATGGTAGAGATTCGTGCCGGAACCGGTGGCGACGAGGCCAGTATCTTTGCCGGAGATTTGTTTCGGATGTATACCAAATACTGCGAGAACCGCGGTTGGAGGACTTCGGTCGTGGATATGAACGAAGGCACTTCGGGTGGTTTCAAAGAGGTGATTTTTGAAGTCACCGGCGAGGATGTGTACGGCACACTCAAGTTCGAAGCCGGCGTACACCGTGTACAACGCGTACCACAAACAGAAACCCAAGGCCGCGTACACACCTCGGCTGCGACCGTCATGGTGTTGCCCGAAGCCGAAGAATTCGACGTACAAATCGACATGAACGACGTGCGCATCGATTACTTCTGTTCGTCAGGTCCCGGCGGACAGTCGGTGAACACCACCAAATCGGCGGTGCGCCTCACGCACATCCCAACCGGATTGGTTGCCCAATGCCAGGACGAGAAATCGCAGCACAAAAACAAAGACAAGGCCTTGACCGTATTGCGCTCGCGCCTCTACGAACAGGAACTCGCCAAGAAACAGGACGAAGATGCCAAGAAGCGTTCGTCGCAGGTAAGTTCTGGCGATCGATCGGCTAAGATCCGCACCTACAATTATTCGCAGGGCCGCGTAACCGACCACCGCATCAATATGAACATCTACGATCTGCAGAATTTCGTGAATGGCGATATCCAGAAGATGATTGATGAGTTGCAACTCGTGAATAACACGGAGAAGTTGAAAGAAGCAAGTGAGGTTTTTTAAGACTTTGATTTGAGATAGGAGCCATGCTGAGGAGTGTGGCTTTTTTTTGGCGTTGCCTTTCACACCGGCCATCGCGCCTGCTGGCTCCTCACTAAAACAGTCCACTGGACTGTTTCTTTACGTTCGGCCCTGGCCGGGCTTTGCGCTTGTATCTTTTTACCCTGCGGGATAAAAAGGATACCGCTGCAATCCCTAACGCGGTTTAGCATTTACCGGGAGATTCCAGTTTTGAATCTTTTGTCTCGCCACAAATGCAATTCGCGGAAATTTGCTTACACCTATTATTTTTGAGGCAGTCATGGTTATCGCTGCCGCGAGGGCCTTCTTTTGTCTTGCCGCAAATCGCAGATTATTGCATCCGTTCGCCCGATGGGCGCGGCTCAACGAACACCGCTTACGAATATTAAAACGGAGCGGTAAAAGAAGCAAAAATGACCTGATGACCAAATTACAATCTTGACCCGACGCCAAAGACAGAACTGGCGAAGCAAAGCGGGAAACAGCTTCAAAAAATCAATTGTATTTATTTCTATAATCAATCGGCGACATCCCGGTCACTTTCTTAAACACCTCCCTAAACGCCTTAGTGTCGGTATAACCTACTTCATACATGACCTCATTGACGGTTTTGCGTCCGGTTTCGAGCTGTTGCTTGGCCACCTCGATTTTGACGCGCTGCAGGTATTCTACCACGGTGTTTGAGGTGGCCCGTTTAAAACGCCGCTCAAAGGTGCGCCTTGCGATTCCTACCTTATCTGCTATTTCTTCTACGGTCAATTTTAGATTGTAATGCGCTTCGATGTATTCCTGCGCTCTAACAATCGGGAAGTCGTCGTGCTCTTTTTGCCCTTTGAACATGATGAATTGCGACTGGCTGTTGCGCTCCATTTCGAGCAGGAAGAATTTGGAGGCCATGATGGCCATTTCACGCGTGGTGTATTTCTCTACGAGATACAAGAGTAGATTCCAATAAGAAGTTGCGCCGCCGCTCGTGTACAAGCCGTTTTGTTCGGTGATGATTTTTTCGTGTTCGAGCCTTACATCCGGGTAACGATCGCGGAAATCGTTAGAAAACAGCCAGTGCGTTGAGCACGATTTGTCTTTAAGCAAGCCAGTTTCGGCGAGCAGGAACGCGCCGATGCAAAGGCTTGCGACTTCTGCGCCGTTTTTATATTGGCTCACAATCCAGGGAAGGAAATTCTTGTTCTTTTGCAGCGCAATCTCCATATTGCCGCTCAGCGCGGGCACGATGATCAGGTCGGTTTTGGGCACCTGGTCAATCAATAGGTCGGGGTGGATGGTGACCAAACCGTCGTTGATGGTCACTTCTTTGGTAAGCCCAACCAGTTGGATTTTAAAAAAAGGTTCGTGTCCCGCCGACTTAAAAAACGCATTCACGGCGCCGAACATGTACCGC
>JAKQJQ010000115.1 GCA_029561105.1 Bacteroidota bacterium | reverse complement strand
CAACCTTTCGTTTGGCATCAACAAAGACCAGAAAATCGCGTTTATCGCGAAGAATGGTACCGGAAAAACCACGATCATGAACATCCTGAACGGCAACGACGAACCCGATACGGGGAAAGTCGTGGTGCGCAAGGAAATAAAGATGGCATTTTTGTCACAGGTGCCGGATTTGCAGGATGAATTAACCATTGAGGAGAGCATTTTTGCGTCGGATAACGAGACTTTGAAAGTGATTGAACAATATGAAAAGGCGCTCGAAAACCCAGAAGATGAAGAAGCTTACCAGCGCGCTTTTGACCAAATGGACCAACACAATGCGTGGGATTTTGAGACGCAGTTCAAGCAGATTTTGTTTAAGCTTAAATTGGAGGATTTTAAGCTTATGGTGAAAAATCTGTCGGGCGGACAGAAAAAAAGGTTGTCGCTGGCCATCATACTTATCAATCGTCCCGACTTGCTGATATTGGACGAGCCCACGAACCACCTTGATTTAGAGATGATCGAATGGCTTGAAAGTTATTTTGCCAAAGAGCCCATCACGTTGTTTATGGTGACGCACGACCGTTTCTTTTTAGAGCGCGTGTGCAATGAGATCATTGAACTCGACAACGGTAAACTGTACCAATACAAGGGCAATTACTCTTATTATTTAGAGAAGAAAGAACAACGCATCGCGTCGGAAAACGCGAGTATCGACAAGGCGCAGAACCTGTTTGTCAAGGAACTCGCGTGGATGCGCCGCCAGCCCAAGGCGCGTACGACCAAATCGAAATCGCGACAGGATGATTTTTACGTGATTAAGGAAAAAGCGCAGAGCCGACGCCGAGAAAATGTCGTGGAACTTGAAATTAATATGGAGCGTATGGGCAGCAAGATCATTGAGCTGCACAAGATTTCGAAGAAGTTTAAGGATCGCGTGATTTTGGACAATTTTAGTTTTGATTTCCAAAGAGGCGAACGCATCGGGATCATCGGGAAAAACGGTACGGGAAAATCGACGTTCCTGAATTTGATTACGGGAACAATTCCTGTGGATAGTGGAAAAGTCGTGACCGGAGATACGATTAAAGTGGGTTATTACACCCAAAGTGGTATCAACCCGAAACCGGGACAGAAAGTCATTGATGTCATCAAGGAGTTCGGCGAATACATCCCACTCATGAAAGGCCGTACGATTTCGGCGGGGCAGTTGCTCGAGCGGTTTTTGTTCGATCGCAAGAAGCAGCATGATTATGTCGAGAAACTCAGCGGTGGCGAACTCAAGCGGTTGTATTTGTGTACGGTTTTGATCCAGAATCCGAACTTTTTGATACTCGATGAGCCGACAAATGATTTGGATATCGTGACATTAAACGTGCTCGAGAATTTCCTTTTGGATTATCCGGGATGTTTGATGGTAGTGTCGCACGACCGCTATTTTATGGACAAGATCGTAGACCATTTGTTTGTGTTTCGTGGCAATGGCGTGATTGAGGATTTCCCTGGGAATTACTCGGATTTTCGAGCGTATGAAGACAGCGCTGAACCTGCAAAGAAGGAACTGTCATCGGTCAATACAGAAAAGAACAGTTGGAAGAAAAATCAGGAAACGGCCGGCTTGACCTTTAATGAACAAAAGGAATTCCAGAAAATCGAGAAAGAAATCAAGGATTTGGAATGGGAAAAGAAAAAGATTGAGGATTTGTTTTCTGAGGGAAAAGTGGCAGATGCCGATATTGAGAAGAAAGCAAATGAGCTACAATCGGTCATCCAAAAAATCGAGAAAAAGGAAGAACGCTGGTTTGAGTTGTCTTCAAAAATGGAATCGTAAATGCTGTTTCAGGGTAAGGCATACTTCAAATTCCTATGGAAATCCACCAACCAGCATGGTGTGCATTCACCGTTCGTGTTCAACCTGGCGACTAAATGCTTTTACGACAGAAAGAGATACCCCGAATATGCTATCTTAAAAAAATACCGCGAATCCTTATTGCAAAACCACAATACGATTGAAGTGACCGATTTTGGCGCGGGCTCGAAAGTCTTCAAATCCAACACACGCGAGATTTCAAGAATCGCAAAAACTGCGGGCATTACGCCAAAAAGGGCCGAATTGCTTTTTCGGATCGTGAACTATTTCAAACCTGAATCGATTTTGGAGATCGGCACTTCACTAGGTTTGGCAACAGCGGCGCTTTCTGCAGGAAATCCGTCTGCCAATATTACTACACTCGAAGGCTGCCCTGAGACGGCAAAAACCGCAAAAGACCAATTCGAAAAATTCAATTTTAGAAACGTGAACTTGGTGAACTCAGAATTTGTCGAAGGACTTTCAGACTTTCGACTTTCAAGTTTCAACTTAATTTACTTTGACGGCAACCACCAAAAAGACGCGACGCTCCAATATTTTGATTTACTTCTGTCTACTGCCACCAACCATTCGGTCTGGATTTTCGATGACATCCATTGGTCTGTCCAAATGGAACAAGCTTGGGAAATCATAAAAAAGAACCCCAAAGTAACCGTGACGATTGACACGTTTCAATGGGGTTTGGTGTTTTTTAGAAAAGAACAGCAAAAAGAACATTTCGTGATTCGTTGCTGATCTCAAAAAAAGTCAAAAAAAAATGGCGACCATCCCTGCCCGCCATTTTTCCTGAATTAATAACTGTTATTTTTTTGCCTCGGCCTGTTCTTCGCCTTTGGCACCTATTCTGTTCACTTTGAGCATGGGTGCAAATTTTACTTTCAAACCGGCAATCTTCATGTTGTCTTCTGTAGAAAGCCCTTCTTTTTCAACGGTATTTTTACGGTTGTCTAATGCTTCATACATCAACTTGATTTCGTCCCAGTCTTCACGGCTGTACTTGTCTTTGTTGTCCTCAACGGTGTGGATGAATTGCTGGTAAACATTATGAATGTTGTCTTTGTTCACCCAAGCAAAGTTCATATCATCACCTATTTTACCCTCGCCAAACAATGCGTTCCTTAACTTCTGTTTTGGGCTTGCTTCGGCAGCAGCCATTTCCATCTTGCTTTTTAGTTCTTCATACTTTGCTTTGGCTGCGTCGAGTTTTTGTTGGGCGGCTGTTTTGTCTTTCATGTTCTCCAGGGCCGCTTCTGCTTCGCTTACCCGCATTTGATAAGCGTTGTCTATGGCTTGCCAATTTGCTTTGGCATCAGCTTCGGCTACATTGCCTAATGAATCTACATACACTACGTAGTTATTGACTGTTTTTTCGGACTGCGCTTCCTTTTCGTCTTTACAAGAAACGAATGCGATTGCACAAAAAGCCATTGCTAAGATTGAATTTCTGGTTTTCATAATGTGGGTTTGTTTAAATGTTAATTTTATTACCGTAAAAGTACATTGAATTATATTAATCTCAGTATTTACGTGAATAAATTAAGATATATTTAGCTTTTTATCAAAATACTGATAATTATGTAAAATCAGATTGAAATCTTGTAACTTTTCCCAAACTAATTTACGTAACTAGAAGAACAGTATTTTTTCATACTTTTAAACCTTTGAAAAACTGCATACCGTCATGGCGAGTCCTCTCATCAAAATCACCAACATTAAGCGCGATTTCATCCTTGGAAACGAAATAGTTTACGTACTCAAAGGCATCGACCTCGAAATCAACAAAGGCGAATACGTCGCACTCATGGGACCATCTGGCTCTGGAAAATCAACCCTGATGAACTTGCTTGGCTGTCTGGATACGCCTACATCGGGCACCTATATATTAAATGGTAAAGATGTGAGCCAGATGCACGATGATGAACTGGCCGAAATCCGCAACAAGGAAATCGGTTTTGTGTTCCAAACGTTTAATCTTTTGCCACGAACCACCGCATTGGCCAATGTAGCGCTACCCATGATTTACGCCGGATATTCTAAATCCGAACGCAACGCGCGCGCCGCACAGGTTTTGCAGCAAGTCAATCTCGCCGACCGTATGGACCACCAACCCAACCAACTTTCGGGCGGGCAACGCCAAAGGGTCGCCATTGCACGTGCGCTGGTCAACAAACCCTCAATTATCCTGGCTGATGAACCTACGGGGAACCTCGATAGTAAGACATCGGTAGAAATCATGAAACTTTTTGGCGACATTCACCAATCGGGCAATACGGTGATCCTGGTGACGCATGAGGAAGAAATTGCAGCTTACGCCCACCGCGTGATCCGTTTGCGCGATGGGGTCATTGAAAGCGATTCTAAGAATAATTAGGAGCTAATCCTGCTATCTGCCCACCCGAGCGCAGCGAACGGGTCGAACTCCTATCAAAAATGTTTTGCAGTGAGACAATCTTTTGTTGCGTTGCGATCCACAAAAGGATGCCGTTGCACACAAGCGAAGCGAACTGACCGAACACAAAAATCAAAACAATAAAACTGTGAGGCAATCGGGGCTATGTTTCCCACAACAGAGATCCGTGCGCGCCATTCTCAAATTAATCCACTAAATTTGACGTCGTAATATTCAAAACCGACAACCATAACCATCAACCAAATGACACGAGCGAAGCGGCTGCATCGACTACCAATAACAAATAAAATCCAATGACATGAAAGTATATACCAAAACCGGCGACCAAGGCACCACGGCGCTTTTTGGCGGAACACGCGTACCCAAGGACCACATCCGTATAGAAAGCTATGGCACAGTCGATGAACTCAACTCGCATATTGGCCTGGTGCGCGATCAGGAAATGAATTTGCATTACAAGGAAATCCTCGCCGAAATACAGGACAGGTTATTTACGATTGGCGCCATCTTGGCCACGCCACCCGAAAAAGAGGTGATGAAAAACGGGGAGCTGCGTCTGCAAAAACTGGGCATCTTAGAGTCGGATATCGAACTGTTGGAAAATGAAATCGACCAAATGGAAAGCGAGTTGCCGCCCATGACGCATTTTGTATTGCCCGGAGGACACACCACCGTGTCATATTGTCATATCGCGCGCTGCGTGTGCCGCCGTGCCGAGCGTTTGGCGGTGCATCTCAGCCATAATGAACCCGTTGCCGAGGTTGCCATCAAGTACCTCAACCGACTTTCTGACTACCTTTTTGTACTGGCACGGAAGTTGACTTTTGACCTAAAAGCCGACGAAGTAAAGTGGATTCCAAGAAAATAATGGAGCCGCGAACGCTTCAAAAAGTCTTCTAAATTACGTTCTTGACTTTAATTAAAAATAAATCAAATTTTACTTGACTTATTCAGTAAAAAAATTATTTTTGCACAAACTATAAAATCGTAGAAGATGTATTGGACATTAGAACTAGCTTCGTATTTGAGCGATGCGCCATGGCCAGCAACCAAAGATGAATTGATTGATTACGCTATCAGGGCGGGTGCGCCGCTTGAAGTGGTAGAAAATTTGCAATCCATCGAAGATGAGGGCGAGATATACGAATCTATGGAAGAAATCTGGCCGGATTACCCCACCGACGAGGATTATCTCTGGAACGAGGATGAGTATTAAAAAAATAATAAATCCATCTGAAAGTCTCATTAGAGGCTTTTTTTTTGCCTAAATTTGCACACTTTTATCAATAAGAAATTACACAAAAATCATGAGTTTCATCAACAGCATACTGAAAGCATTTATCGGCGACAAATCCGAGAAAGACGTCAAAGCTTTACAAGGGAATGTCAATAAAATCAAAGCGTTAGAAAGTACACTCACCAATCTGTCACATGATGAATTGAGAGCCAAAACCGCTGCCTTCAAAGCCAAAATCAAAGAAGCGCGCGCCGACAAGGATGCCAAGATTGCTGCTTTGCTACAAGAAGTAGAAACCATAGCCGACATCGATAAAAGAGAAGAAATCTACCTCAACATCGATGCGCTTGAAAAAGAAGCTTACGAAATCTCAGAAAAAACCCTCAACGAAATCCTGCCCGAAGCTTTTGCCGTCATCAAGGAGACCGCGAGACGTTTCAAAGAAAATACCCAATTGACTGTTACTGCAACGGCCAAGGACCGTGAACTTTCTGGTTCAAAATCCTACATTACATTAGACGGCGACCAAGCCCTCTGGGCCAATTCCTGGAATGCTGCCGGGAAAGAAATCACGTGGGACATGATCCACTACGATGTTCAGTTGATTGGCGGAATGGTATTGCACTCGGGTAAAATTGCCGAAATGCAAACCGGAGAAGGAAAAACCCTCGTGGCTACGTTACCTTTATATTTGAATGCATTGACCGGAAACGGTGTTCACCTGGTGACCGTAAATGACTATCTCGCCAAACGTGACAGCACCTGGAAAGCGCCATTATTTGAATTCCACGGCCTAACTGTAGAATGTATCGACAACTACCAACCCAACACCGAGGAAAGAAGGAAAGCCTATAACGCCGACATCACCTACGGAACCAACAACGAATTCGGTTTCGATTACCTGCGCGACAACATGGCACATTCGCCCGAAGATCTTGTACAGCGCAAACACAATTTCGCGATTGTCGACGAGGTCGATTCTGTTTTGATCGATGATGCGAGAACACCATTGATTATTTCGGGTCCGGTTCCCAAAGGCGAAATCCACGAATTCGATGCGTTGAAACCCAAAATTGAAAACCTTGTAAGCCTGCAAAGGCAATTGTCTAACG
Source organism: Bacteroidota bacterium (assembly GCA_029561105.1). GTDB lineage: Bacteria > Bacteroidota > Bacteroidia > Flavobacteriales > Flavobacteriaceae > Flavobacterium. Next base: position 5,747 of record JAKQJQ010000115.1, on the reverse strand, counting down.
GATTCTTGACCGAAGCCAAACGCCTCATCAAAGAAGGCAACACCAAAGACGGCGGTTTCCAGTTGTTGAGGGCATATCGCTCACTTCCAAAAAACAAAGCGCTGATCAAGTTTTTGAGTGAGGAAGGCATCCGCCAGATCCTGCAAAAGACAGAAAACCAGTACATGCAAGACAACAACCGCGAAATGCCTAAGGTAGATGAAGCGTTGTATTTTGTCATCGAAGAGAAAAACAACCAGGTAGAACTCACCGATAACGGGATCAAATTCCTATCTTCTGATACCGACGACAATTTCTTCGTCTTGCCCGATATCGGCACCGAAATCGCCAGTATCGAAAGAAAAAAACTCGAAAAGGATGCCGAAGCCGAAGAGAAAGAAAGGCTGTTCCAGGATTTCTCGGTTAAAAGCGAGCGCATCCACACCTTGACCCAATTGCTCAAAGCCTACACCTTGTTTGAAAAAGATGTCGAATACGTCATCATGGACAACAAAATCCTCATCGTAGACGAACAAACCGGCCGTATCATGGACGGTCGCCGTTATTCTGACGGATTGCATCAGGCAATCGAAGCCAAAGAAAACGTAAAAATCGAAGCCGCAACACAAACCTTTGCAACCATTACGCTCCAGAATTATTTCAGGATGTACAACAAACTCGCGGGAATGACGGGAACGGCAGTTACAGAAGCCGGCGAACTTTGGGAAATCTACAAACTCGATGTGGTAGAAATCCCTACCAATAAACCAATGGCACGTAAAGACAAAGAAGATTACATTTATAAGACCACACGTGAGAAATTCAACGCCGTGATCGAAGATGTAACGCAATTGTCTAATGCAGGAAGACCAGTGCTTATTGGTACTACTTCGGTAGAAATCTCAGAATTATTGAGCCGTATGCTTAAGATGCGCAACATCCAGCACAACGTACTCAACGCCAAAATGCACAAACAAGAAGCACAGATCGTTGAGGAAGCCGGTAAACCTGGCGTAGTGACCATCGCGACCAACATGGCCGGCCGTGGTACCGATATCAAGCTCACGCCAGAAGTCAAAGCCGCCGGCGGATTGGCAATTATAGGAACAGAACGCCATGATTCACGTCGTGTAGATCGCCAGCTGCGCGGTCGTGCAGGGCGTCAGGGCGACGTGGGAAGTTCGCAATTCTACGTGTCGCTCGAAGACAGCCTGATGCGCCTCTTTGGATCCGAAAGGGTAGCCAAAGTCATGGACAGAATGGGTCTCAAGGAAGGCGAAGTGATCCAGCATTCGATGATGACCAAATCAATAGAGCGCGCACAGAAAAAAGTTGAGGAAAACAACTTTGGGGTACGCAAACGTCTTTTGGAATATGACGATGTGATGAACGCCCAGCGTGAAGTGGTGTACAAACGTCGCCGCCACGCCTTGCATGGAGAACGTCTTAAGGTAGACATCGCTAACATGATGTACGACACTTGCGAACTTATCGCGCAGACCAACAAGCAATCTAAGGACTATAAGAATTTTGAGTTTGAACTGATCCGTTTTTTCTCGATCACTTCGCCGGTAACGCAAAGCGAATTTGAACGCCTTTCAGAAACCGAACTTACCGGAAAGGTATACAAAGCTGCGCTGGCTTTCTACACCGAGAAAACAGAACGTAGCGCACGCGAAGCGTTCCCGATCATCAAGAATGTTTATGAAGACCAGAACAACCATTTTGAGCGTATCGTAGTTCCATTTACCGATGGTATCAAATCATTGAACGTGGTGACCGATCTCAAGAAAGCTTACGAAACCGAAGGCCGCCAATTGATTGCCGATTTCGAGAAAAACATCACGCTGGCTATCGTTGACGAAGCCTGGAAAAAGCATTTGCGCAAAATGGACGAACTCAAGCAATCGGTACAGTTGGCCGTTCACGAGCAGAAAGATCCGCTGCTTATCTACAAATTCGAGGCGTTCAATTTGTTCTCCTCGATGCTCAATGGTGTCAACAAAGAAGTAATTTCGTTCCTGTTCAAAGGTGATTTGCCACAGCAGCAAGCGCAGCCGATTCAGGAAGCACGTGAGATTCCGCGTCCGAAAGAAAACTACAAAACCAGCAAGGATGAGTTGCCGAACTCAGACCAGGCTGCAGCCGAAGCACGTGAAGTTGGTCAGACGCAACAACGTCAGGTAACCGAAACCATCGTTCGCGAGATGCCAAAAATCAACCGCAACGACAATGTAACCATCAAGCACATCATGAGCGGGAAAACCGAAAACATGAAATACAAAAAGGCCGAAAGCCTCTTGAATTCGGGCGAATGGGTGATCGTAAATGACTAAACCCATCCCTAAAAATTAAATCCCCACTGCGAAAGTAGCTGGGGATTTTTTTATATTTGGCCAGCAATCCCATCCTCATGAAAACACGATTTTTTTTGTGCCTGTTTTTGTTAAGCCTGAGTTGTTTTTCGCAGAACACCGCCCTTAAAACTGCAACCGTTGCGATTTACAATGCCAATTACACGATGGATTTTGACGCCATTGCCGAGCTTACCTATCCCAAGATCTACGAAGCCCAAGGCAAACCCGCTTTTGTCACCAAACTAGACAACGATTACCTCAATGACGAATTCAGGATGCGCATCCAGATGGAAAGCAGCGTCTTTTCGTATAGTGACATCAAGAAAATCGACGGAAAAACATTTTGTGTGGTGACTTATAAAAATCCCGCGCGCGTGTTCTTTGAAAAAAAAGTAGCGGCCGCTGAGGCCACCGCAAAAGCAGCGACATTAAAAGAACACTATCGGGCAAATGAAGTACTGTTCGAACCCAAACGCAACAGTTTCAATGTCAAACGCATTTCAAAACTGGTGGCTATTTTGGACGAAACCACCAAGGGACAATGGCGTTTTATCAACTTTGACGATCCAAGCCAACGCACCGCTTTTGAAACCTTGTTTGGCGCCGATGTTAAAAAAGAGTTAGGACTCTAAACGCGATTCTGAAATTGTTTTTATATTTGGGACACGAACAATCAAAAACACCTGATCATGTCAAAAGGAATGGACAAAAAGAAAGAGGTTAAGAAGGAATCTACCAAAACCTTGAAAGAAAAAAGATTGGAGAAAAAGGAAAAAAAGAACAGCCGTAAAGACTGATTCTTTGGCAAATAAGCAAAGCGCGTAAGGTAAACTTTACGCGCTTCGTTTTATAAGGAATCTGGGAAAATCTTTCCCGGATTTAAAATCCCGTTGGGGTCAAAAGTCTCTTTAATGCCTTTCATGAGCAGCAATTGCGATTGGTTGAAAGCGATATTCATATAATTTTTCTGTACATATCCAATGCCGTGCTCGCCAGACAGCGTGCCTTTGAGCGCAACGGTGAGTTCGAATATCTCGCGAATCCCCTTTGGAACCTCTGTTTTCCAGGCTTCATCGGTCATTGTACCCTTGACAATATTCACGTGCAGGTTGCCATCGCCTGCATGCCCATAACAAACCGACCGAAAACCGTATTTGTTACCAATGGCTTTGATTCCCGAAAGCAATCGGGGCAATTCATACCTCGGGACAACGGTATCTTCTTCTTTGTAAACCGAGTTCGATTTGACCGCCTCGGCCACCGAACGCCGCATTTTCCAGAGCGCATTCTTTTGGTCTTCGGTATCGGCAAACAGCACCTCGTCTATCGCGAACGCCTCTACTACTGCCATGATTTTTTCGGCTTCGGAGAAGAGAATTTCCGAGTAATTCCCATCGACTTCTATGAGCAGATGCGCCTGGATCCCGTCTTTGACTTCCACGCTCAAACCTTCTACAAATTGCAAGGTCCAGTCTATCGCGTCGCGCTCCATGAATTCGAGCGCGCTGGGCACGATTCCTGCGCGAAAAATAGCCGATACCGCCTCACACGCCTGTTCTGCCTGGTAAAACGGAACGAGCATCAATACGTTGTGCGTATTCTTGGGGAGCAATTTCATCACGATTTTGGTAATCACGCCCAGCGTTCCTTCGCTACCCACCATGAGTTGCGTGAGATTGTAACCGGTGGAGTCTTTGAGCGTATTGGCGCCTGTCCAGATGATATCGCCATTGGCGAGTACCACTTCGAGGTTGAGCACATAGTCTTTCGTTGTTCCGTATTTTACGGCGCGCGCGCCACCTGCATTTTCGGCCACATTCCCGCCGATCCAGCAACTGCCTTGGCTGCTTGGGTCGGGCGGATAAAACAAGCCTTTATCGGCGACCGCTTCGCGCAAAACCTGGGTGATGACAGCTGGTTCAACCGTTACCTGCAGGTTTTGTTCATCGATTTGCAGGATTTTGTTGAAGCGTTCCATAGACAGACCGATGCCTTGATGGATGGACAACGCGCCACCGCTAAGCCCGGTTCTGCCACCGATTGTGGTTACCGGAATGTGGTTTTGGTTGGCGAATCTTAGAATGGTCGAGACTTCATGAGGATTTGCAGGCTTGACGACTACTGCAGGCGGAAACACATAATCTTCGGTTTCATCATGCCCATAGTGTTTTCGGGTTTCGATGTCTGTAAACAAAAATGACGGCCCGACTATATTTTCAAGTTCGGCCATCATTGCAGGTGTTAGGGTATTCTGAAGCATCTTTCTGATATAAACGACAGCCCAAAAATACTATTTATTTCATTGTGGATTTTAGAAAATTTGCCCGCCATCTGCACCGTTAACCTGCTGGTTTATTTGAGGTACGACTGCCCTAGCCCTGATGGAAGCAACTATCCTTTTTTATCGTGTGAACCGACACTACGGATAGCCCGCAAACCATAGACGAAACTACTAAACCCAGACGCAACGCGGGTAAAAAGATAGTGCGGACAGCAGGTTCCCGGCTCCTAAAAATGATTTAAAACCAAATACCAAAAAGCCAAAGTCACGAACGAGAGCGGAATGCCGATGCCAATCATCATACTACTCAATTTGGGTTTGAGGCCGTAGCTCGACGCGAGGATGGCCGAGGTGATCATAGGCGCCATTGCCGATTCCATGATGGAAACGTCAATCGGCAGGCCTTTGGCGGCGAAAATGACTTTGTAAAGGACGAAAAAAATCGCGGGCGTAAGCAGTAATTTGTAGCCCAAACCGAGGAACAGGAACCGCCAGTGTTTGCTGCGTTGCTCAATCTTGAGCTGCAAGCCCACGGCAATTAAAGCGACTGGCGTCACCGTACTGCCCAGTTTTTGAAAGACACTTTGGAGTTCATTGGCAAAATCATGTTGGAATACGTTCATCAGACAGCCAACGCCAAAAGCGATGAACGGCGGAAACAGCAGGATTTTACTGGCGATGGTCTTTACATTGGGTGTGCCTTTGGCGTAAACGGTGGCCGTTAAAATCCCGAAAGTCGCCATGACAACGAACGTTCCGGGTTGGTCTACGATGATGGCCGTTTGGATGCCTTTCTCGCCGTAAAGTGCCTGGATAATCGGGAAACCGAGGAATGAGGTATTGCCCAAACCCGCCGTCAAGATCAAACAACCGGTGAGCTTGCGCGACCAGCCAAAAAACCGCCCCATCGACGAAAAGAACACATACGACAGCAGAAAGCCAATCCACGCAATGCCCAGCGGGAACAGCAAATGGGAGCCGATCTGTACTTTTGGGATGTAATACAACGCCATACCCGGAAGCGATACATAAATCACAAACTGGTTCAGTGATTTGTACGCGAATGGCGGGAAATCCTTGGATCTTTGCAGGAAAAAACCAAGGGTGAGGCAGGTAAAAATGAGTAGTAT
>JAKQJQ010000089.1 GCA_029561105.1 Bacteroidota bacterium | reverse complement strand
TATGGGCAAGACCAACGAAAATGAAAACAGGAGTAAAATTGTAATTACTACAGAAAGTAAAGAAGAAGCAGACCGCTTGTTTAACGGGCTTTCAGTAGGCGGGCAAATAGAAGCACCCATCGGAGACAGCCCTTGGGGTTCTTACGGTGGTTGTTTCAGGGACCAATACGGTATAGAATGGATCGTTGATTTTTACCCTGAAAACCAGGAATTTTAAAAAACAAGCGTGTAAAATAAGAGGGCAGTTAACGCAGCCCGATGCCCTTGGTTTCTAACACCGAGATCAGGTAGCTGCTGTGCTCAGGGTCGTATTTCTCAATTCCGCTTTGGTACCACTTGAGTAAAATCTCCATCTGGTAGGGCGTGTAATGCTCGGCGTCGGTTTCCATACCCAGCATGCCTGCGAGCATAAATTCCTCGAGTACGCGTTTGGTCACGATGCGTTTGGGGATACCATTGTTGATGCGCCCGTTGAGGCGTTCGTATTCGCGCCTGCCCGAGTGGAACCCTGAAGTGAATGCCTCGCTACTGCGTGCAGCCGAAACGATTTTTGCCGGATTAAGGCCAACAGTATAGCCTTCGTAAAATTGTTCGCGATAGGCTGGGTTATAGGTATTTTCCATTTGTCTGCATGTTTACAGTCCAAACGTATCAACTTTCTATTTAGGTTGTATTTAAAATCGTTGAACGGAAAAAAAACTCTTTAAATCACAGGCGGGGTGTCGTTTGTCGATGGTTAGCAGGCGTTTTCAGTAGCTTGGCGGGCGTTTAAAAATTAAATCGGGTATTATTTTACAGCCATGGAAAACCTCTTGTTGGCACAGCACGTCATTGCATTGGTGAACGCGCACGGTTATGATTGCGCCGAACGCGATTGAGACGCCAAAGGTGCATTCCTTTACATCACATTAACTGGAGTTTTTACGAGGTATAGCCGCTGAAGTTGCGTACCGATTTCATTTAACGCAAAGCGATCACGGCCGATCCTTAACCATAACGAGGTTGTCGTAACGGTTCACTTCCATCTGGAAGGGCGCATTGCCGATTTCCCTGTAACCGTGTTTCTTATAAAACCCAATCGCGCGCGCGTTGGTTTCGAGTACCCACAGCCACATTTGGGTATGTCCTTGCTGCCAGATGTATTGCTCGGCCATAGCGAGGAGTTGTTGGCCTACGCCTTGGCCGCAAAACCATTCGAGGATATAGAGTTTGTTGAGTTCGGGTGCGATGATGTCACCTACGGGGCACGAACCGTAGCCGACTTCTACCGCACCAACTAGGTTGTTTTTGTACTCCGCTACAAAAAGTGGATGCGCGTCATCGTTTATCATTTGTGCCATTGTGGCTACCGAGAACCGTTGGGTAATGAAGTTGGCAAACTCGTCAGATACTCCGGCCGTGCCGTAGGTGGCGATGTATACTTGCTTGAAGAGGATGGAGAGTTTGGTGGCGTCGGGCGGGATGGCTTTTCTGTAGGTGAGGGTCATGTGGTTGGTTTTTAAGATTGAAGATACCAATTTGTGGAGAATGTTACAGTGGCGCGGGAAGTTTTTGTGGTTGTGTCAAAAAAAACGGTATTGTAAAAATTGACACAGATTTTGTGTCAAAAAAAACGATGCTGTAAAAATTGACACAAAAGTTGTGGCAAAAAAAATAGTTGGTAAAAAATTGTCACAGGTTTTGTTTTGAACACGAATGGGCAAGAACTTTTTAAAGCTGGTTTGTATTGTGGGAAAAAAAGAAAGCAATTCGGGAGGAAAAAATAAATTGGCTTGTTATGGGAAGCACAGATTTGAAATACATTTGTGAGACGACCATCCATCCTGCTGAAATAACCAAACTAAACCAAAACATTATTTGCAATTATTTAGTACTTTCGGTACCCGAACAATTCATGGTATGCAGTTAACCCCAGATCAAAACACAGGCGATAACGGAGATTATTTTCGCAACAATATGGACTCGGTACCAACCATCATCTGGATCACCAACCCCGAAGGCTTCTGCACCTATTTAAACCAACATTGGTACACGTTTACCGGCCAGACCAAGCAAGAGGCCGAGGGATTCGGTTGGCTCGATGCCACGCATCCCGAGGATAAGGAAAAAGCAGCAGCGGTTTTTTTAGACGCAAACGCAGCGCGGAAACCCTTTACGCTTTTGTACCGCCTGTTGAACAAAAACGGCGAGTACCGCTGGGCCATAGACACGGGCAGTCCCAAGTTCTGTCCCGACGGTACCTATGAGGGCATGATCGGGACCGTTGTGGATATCCAGGAACAGAAACTCGCCGAAGAAGCCCTGCGCAAAACCTCAAGGCACCTGCAAATGGCCACGAGTTCGGCGGCCGTGGGTACCTGGTCGTTGGATCTGGACACGCAAATATTGGAGTGGTCGGGGCTGCATAAAAAGATGTGGGGCTATGATGAAGACCGTACCGACCTGCTTTATGAGCACTGGCATGATGGCATCCTGCCCGAAGACAAGCAAGAGGCGTTTGCCCAAGTGGCCGCCGCGCTGGAGAACCACGCCCAGTATGAGAACATTTACCGCATCAAAAGGGCAGACGACGGCAAGATCCGCTACATGCGATCGATTGGCCAATACATCTACGACAAGCAGGGCCAACCGTTCCTGCTCACGGGCATCACCATAGACATCACCGAGCAGAAAGAAGCCGAGGAAGCGCTGCGCTACCGCAAAGCCTTGCTCGAGGCCCAGAATGAAGCGATTCCCGATGCCATCCTCGTGGTAGACACCATGGGCAATATGCTGTCTTTCAACCGGCATTTTGCCACGCTCTGGAACATCCCCAAAAAGATAATCGATGCCAAGGACGACGCTGCCGCGCTAGAATTTGCCATGACCCAGGTGGCAGATCCGCAAGGTTTCATAGACCGTGTGAACTACTGTTACGCCCATCCCGAAGAGTTGACCCATGAGGAAATAGCATTAAACGACGGCCGCATCATAGAACGCTATGGCAACCCCGTCACCGGTGAAAACCAAACGCACTACGGATTCATCTGGTTCTTTAGGGACATCACCAAGAGAAAACAGTCCGAAACCTCAATCAGGGAAAGCGAAAACCGATACAGGGTACTGTCTGAGACCCTAGAACAACAAGTGGCCGCGCGTACCAAGGAACTGCACCGCTCTAATGAGGACTTGCTGCAATTTGCCCATGTGGCCTCGCACGATCTAAAGGAACCGGTCAGGAAAATAGAGACCTTCCTCAACCTGCTCGAGCAGCACCTCGGCGATGACCTCGACGAGAAAAGCAGACGCTATATCGACAAGATCCACAGCGCCGCCGACAGGATGAACACCATGATAGAGGGCGTGCTGGCGTATTCTACCATCAATGCCCACCATCAAAAGCCCCAAAAGGTTGATTTGAACCAGGTCATCCAGCATATCGAGACCGACCTCGAGGTAAAAATCCAAAGCACGGGCGCCACCATAACCTATTCGCAGTTGCCAACCCTGGCAGGTGCCGAGCTGCTGTTGTACCAACTCTTCTACAACCTGATCGCCAACTCGCTCAAATTCGCCAAGGCCCACATCCCGCCGGTAATAACCATCACTGCGAAACCGGTGGCAGACAACAACAGGCAGGCCGTATCCATTACCCTAACCGACAACGGCATCGGGTTCGAACCCGAGTACGCCCACACCATCTTCAACACCTTTACCCGCCTCAACTCTAAGGATGCCTATGACGGCACCGGCTTGGGGCTGGCGCTCTGTAAGAAGATCGTGGCGCGGCATGGCGGGAGCATTACGGCTACCGGGGCAGCGGGCGAGGGCGCGGCGTTTGTTATTGTGTTGCCTTTGGAGCAGGAGCAGGAGGGGTTTTAGGGTGGATTTTAAATGTTGACCCGAGGAGGAGCTGAACGGTATGGAGCGCAGCGAAATAAATGTTGTTACAATTTTGTTGTTACAAAATATTTGTCACAGAAAATTTGTAACACGGGTTGTTACAAAAAATAAATTTGAGAAGAATTGTCACAGGGTTGTGGCATTTTTTTTTGGTTTGAAAACTGGCAGCGTGTAAAAAAATAAATTGGTGATAGGCACAGGACGGTTGAACACAGATTGCACGGATTGGCACAGATTTTTTTGTGGGGTTTAAAAAAAACGGTAGAAATTCTGGACGGAGTTGTTAATTTTTGTATTATTGGGGAGCGCAATACCACTTCGGCGCTGGTTTTAGCTGTTATTTTTTATGGAGATATTAATACGCATATTTCGAGTTATGCCCAATGCCAGGACGACCGTAGAACCAACAACAAACCGACAGAAGAAACTATCTTAGGACTGAAATAAATTGACAAGTGAACAGATGACATTAGACCAGTATATTGACAACATAAATAAACGCTATAAGCTTGGTAACGCAACCGAACATACTTTTCGGGGCGACTTGCAACAGCTTTTAGAAAGTACAGTGCCAACAATCAGAGCAACCAACGAACCCAAAAGACAAAGTTGCGGAGCACCAGACTACATTTTGACAAAAAAAGATATTCCTGTTGGATTTATTGAAGCAAAGGACATAGGCGACAAAGACCTTGAAGGAGCAAAGAAAACAGGTAACAAAGAACAGTTTGACCGCTATAAAGCCTCGTTAAACAACATCATTTTTACTGACTATCTCGACTTTCATTTATACCGTGACGGACAGTTTGTAATGAAAATAGCCATTGGTGAAATTACCGAGAAAGGTATAAATCCACTGACCGAGAATTTTTCAAGTTTTGAAAATTTCATCAAAGACTTTTGTATCCACATCGGGCAGACAATAAAAAGTTCTAAAAGACTTGCAGAAATGATGGCGGGCAAAGCCCGCCTTCTTTCTGAAGTGATTGAAAAAGCTTTGACAAGTGATGAAACCAATCACGAAGACAGTACTCTGAAAGACCAAATGAAGGCTTTCAAGCAAATTCTTATTCACGACATCACGCCAAAAGGTTTTGCAGACGTTTACGCCCAAACTATTTCTTACGGAATGTTTGCGGCTCGATTACACGACCCAACTTTACCCACTTTCAGCAGACAAGAAGCCGCTGAATTAATTCCAAAGTCAAATCCATTTTTACGCAAACTGTTTGGATACATTGCTGGACCCGACATTGACGACCGTATTAAATGGATTGTAGATAGTTTGGTTGAAATATTTTTGGCTTGTAATGTTGAAGAAATTTTAAAAAACTACGGAAAGTCAACAAAAATGGAAGACCCAATCATCCATTTTTATGAAACTTTTTTGAGTGAGTACGACCCGAAATTGCGAAAGGCTCGTGGCGTATGGTACACTCCTGCACCAGTTGTAAATTTTATTGTTCGAGCAGTTGATGATATTTTAAAAACCGAATTTGATTTACCGAAAGGACTTGCCGACAGTAGCAAAACAAAAATTAAAGTTGATGTACAAGGCAAAATAACAGAACAAGAAGTACACAAAGTTCAAATTCTTGACCCTGCAACAGGAACAGGAACTTTCCTTGCCGAAACCATAAAACACATTCATAAAAAGTTTGAAGGGCAACAAGGCATTTGGAGCAATTATGTAGAAACACATTTATTGCCTCGCCTTAATGGGTTTGAGTTGCTTATGGCAAGT
>JAKQJQ010000179.1 GCA_029561105.1 Bacteroidota bacterium | reverse complement strand
TGCCCTCAGACCAAAAATGCCAAAAGAGCCTTCAAGCCCGTCCCACTCCATCGCTCGGTCAGAAAGACAGTGCAGCAAAAATTAAAGACAGATTAACGAGAGAAATAAACAACGAAACGCCAACAAAGTGTATATGCCATAAGGGTTTCAGTGGGGATTTGATTATTTCGGACAAACAGTGCCACCTATTTCGGTCGAAAGGGTGCCACTTATTGCCTGATGAAAAAAGTTGTTTTTCCGGGCGAAAGTGAGTTAAAAATCAAAGAACAAATTGGGGGTTAAAAATACTACTTTTTTACTTTGCTTTCTTCCTTAACGATTCTCCTTTTAATTCAAAACGATGAGCAGAACCTGACAATCTGTCCATAATTGCATCGGCCAGCGTGGGTTCGTTGATATACTGGTGCCATTTTGAGACCGGAAGCTGCGATGTGATAATAGTTGATCGTTTGCCGTAGCGATCTTCGAGCAATTGCAGAAGAGCAATGCGGGTCTGGCTTTCCAGCGGCGTTAGTCCGAAGTCATCAAGGATGACGAGGGGGATTTTTTCAATCTGATTGAGCAATCTGATGTAAGAGCCGTCTAATTTTGAGAGCGTCAGTTTTTCGGCGAAGCGATTCATTCCCAGATACAGCACCTTGTGTCCCAGCGTACACGCCTGTCGCCCGAAGGCGCAGGCGAGATAACTTTTTCCGCATCCGGTGGCTCCGGTAATCAGAATGTTTTCTGCACGCTGTATATACGCGCAATCGGCCAGCGCAATGATTTCGTTGCGCGTAATGTTGCGGGCAGGTGAACACTGGATGTTTTCGAGCACCGCATCATAGCGCAGCCCGCTTAATTTCAGATACATCTGTGTGCGTTGATGAGTCCGGCTATTAATTTCGGCTTCGGTCAGTATGGCCATGAGTTCATGGGCCGTTGGCAGTTCGTGAGATGGCAGCGTAAGCGTTGTTTCATAGGCTTGTGCCATGCCGTGCAGCTTCAGCTGCGCGAGTTGTTCCATTGTTTGATCGGTGTTTACCATTTGTTTGATTTTAAGTGGATAACTGAGATTATTTATAGGCGTCTGCGCCCCGGATGTTTTCGTGCAAAGGAATAAATTCAAAAAGGTCTGCCTGAACCGGCGCCTTATCCAGATTGCGTTCAAGGATGTCTTTTATCATTGTGTATGTCACTCGGCTACCCACCAAAGCCCGTTTACATGCGGCTTCCAGACGGTCGGGGCCGTATTTGTCACCCAGCCGTAAAATGCCAAGACATGAGTTGTAGGTTTGCTCTACAAATCGCTTCTGCGCCAGAACTCTGTCAACCACCTTTTGCGTGTGAACGCCAATGCCAGCCGCTTTTTCCGAAAAATATTCCGGATCCCAGCCCTTGATACTTGCAATAAATCTGTGATTGGGAGGCATGTGATCATGAACCGTAGTATGTCCGTTTCTGCGATAATCGCGCTGGTGACAGGCAATACGAGCAAGATCCAGGTATATTTCCACATTACGTTCATCGTAAACAACCTGAACTTTTTTCCCGAGATAGATATGGGGAACACTGTAATGATGCCAGTCTTCGCCTAATACTATGTGATAATTCCTCTGAACCGTGGCTATGATTTTTGTTTTCGGAACAAAGGACTCAGCAGGCAGTGGCAACAAAAACGGCTTTTCATGAAGCATAAAACGATCGCGGCGACTGTAATCCTGTCGCTGCATCTTGCGCGCATTCAGAATATCAAGCTGTTGCCATACGGCTTCGTTGGCCTGTTCAATCGTATGAAAGACTTCGTTTCGCAATGGAGCGTAAATGCGGTTGTACGCTACATTTACATGGCTCTCAACGGATGCTTTGTCCCGCGGTTTTCGTACGCGTGAAGCCATCAGTGAGCAGCCATAATGCGCTGCCCATTGTTCGGCCATCTCGTCAAAACAGGGTTCGTATCGGTTTGCTTTTTTTACAACCTGCGCCATGTTGTCGGTCTTTGCTATCAGCGGAACTCCGCCGAAATAGCTAAAAGCATTGTTCAATGCTTTGATCAAAAAAACACGCGTTGCTTTTGGCAAAATTTCAACATAGGTGTATGCCGAGAATGGCAGTGTGCATACAAGAACCGGATGTAAGGTGATTTCTCCTGTTTCAAAATCCACAAGCTTAAATTTGTCTCCCGCAAAATCAAACATCATGCTTGCGGCAGGTTCATGCTCCATATGCATAACCGCTTTTTGCGGTAAAAGAAAACGATTGAGATGTTCGCAGAACTGCGTGTATCCGTAGCCATCAGGCACTTTGCGGCGATATTCTTCCCACAGGATTATTCTGGTTGCGTGTGGCTTTCGCAACTCATCGTTAAAGTACGGAAGCCGGTACATAAGGTCTGCACCCCTCCAATCCGCCGGTACCGGCGGATTGGAGGGGTACAGATGCGATGATAGCTCTTCATCGGTCAGCTTCAGCAGCTCGGTGATTTCTCTGCCGGTGCTCTCAATGCGCTTCACATACTCATTCACATTGTTGCGCGATTTATGAAGCTCCCGGGCTATCTCACGATTGGATTTGCCTTGTAACCGAAATTGTAGAATACGTCTGATTTGCAACATGGATGTCAGTTTATTTGCCATCGTATAAGAGTTTTTCCCTTATACGGTCCCATGTTGTCCTTTGATTTTAGTGGCACCCTTTCTGCCGGAATGTCAGTTCTGTTTTTTTCGTTCAAAAACAAAAAATGCGGTTTTTTCAGTCGCAAACCAAACTAAAAAGTGGCACTCTTTGCTCCGAAATAAGTGGCACCCTTTGCTCCGAAACGACTGGCACTCTTTACTCCGAAATGAGTGGCACTGTTTGCTCCGAAATGGGTGGCACCCTTTAGTCCGAAATAGTCATCTTATTCAATGCGGCTTTCCATCCAAGAATCGCCTTAGAGAAATTATCGACGATAAATGAAATATACAATTTCTGAACGTCATTCAATCGTACTTCGGTAACATCCACGTGCAATATTTCAAATGGCTGCTTTGCGCGAATTCCGATTTTTCGCTTTTTTGATTTGCGAAACCGATGCAGTCCTGAAAGGCCCATTGCGCGCGCGTAGAGATAAAATGTAGAACGCGACATGAAAGCGGCTCGGTCGCGCATCATGCGGTAATAAACCGAAACCAGCGGCCAGCGCAAAAAATCGGGATGCAGCAAATAGTCGCGAATTGAACTTACTTCCTGCGGTGTAAGCTGATTGTAGAATGTTTTTCTGCAGCGAAACATGGGCTCATGTACGCACGAAACCGAGCGTTTCCAGTAATGATAAAGCTGATGCGAAAGATCAAACGACGTTAAAGCGCGCTTCAGTCCTGCTATAGGAATCAGTTGCTCAATGGCCTGCAGAATCTCGTTTTTGTGCGCAAGAAAAATTCGTTTGCGATCATTGACCTGCAGAAGCAATCGGCGATACATGCCTGCTATGATCACCAGCGCACGCGCAATCCGCAACAGGCGCTTGTTTTGCGCAATCGTTCGCAATACATCGGTGCTCTCCTGAATTTCCAACGAATAATCA
>JAKQJQ010000033.1 GCA_029561105.1 Bacteroidota bacterium | reverse complement strand
CATCGAGGGATTGAACACCAATACTTCCCTCCGATTTTGGCTCTTCAGACAACACTAATTTGCCAAGCAGGTCAAAAATTCGAATCAAATCGACTGGTGTGTTTTTATTTGATTGGATTCGGAATGCCGTGTTGGCCGGATTCGGATAAAGTACAAAAGAACTGTTGTCAAAATCCGTTTTCGCTAAGTTCGTCACGAACTCGGTGTTGAAGGTGTTGGTATCGATGGCCGGATTGGTATCGAAATAAATCGAAGCAGCATTTGGTATAATATCGCCAACGGCATAACCCGCTTTGGGTTTTACCTTAAAGCTCACATAGCCTTTCCCGATCTCGGTATCTGCTACCGATGGCGGCAGGTTGATATCGGCAAATACAAAATTCAGCTCGCTTCCCATTCTTTCCAACACATACGGATGGCTGCCCGAAACGAGTTTTACGGTGCTTTCGTCGAGTTGGGCATCGAGTACATCGTTGATCCTTACGTCAAAGGCATCGGCGTTTCCGGTGTTCTCAAAACGAATCGTGTAATAGAGGTAATCGTCGGCCGTAAAATCGGCAAAAACAATTTTTCCTCCGTGGTTTTCTACCTTGTCATTCGGGTCGTAGGAGTTTACGATCGGGGCACTCAAGCTCGCGCTATCCGACAAGTTGCCCGCACTCGCAATAACTGAGTTCATTATAAATTGCCCCAACGACACCGTGGGTATTGCCGGAACTATTAGTTCAACCCGAAGATGTCTCGTTTCGAAAGGTGCCAGATCGGTAAAATTGTAAGTACAGCCGTTGGACGTTGGAATGACTTCAGGACTATTATTAGCATCTAAAGTGAGTATCGGGTCATGGGTAAAATTAATTGTACCACTAGCTATAGCTGTATTCCCTTGGTTAGTGTAGGAAATCCAATTTCTCCAATTGTTGCCGGCGCGCGGAAAACCACTTGGGCTAAATGTTACCGAAAGAGCACTATAAACCTGTACTACGGTTACGGGAAAATTATAGGTTTGTGGAATCTCTGAAGCGCTAATATTATAGTATGCTTCCGTTGTGACTTGGTATCGCACGTCGTCGGGCGATGCTATTGAAAAACTCACATCAAAAGTATCAGTAAGGTTATAGTTGCCAATCTCACAATTCCCGGTGGGCGATAACACATTGTGAATAACACCATCGTTGTTTCTTTCAAAATGAAACTGTCCCAATGGGAAATCGGGCTCACCGTTATCCTTTATACCGTCTGCATCGAGATCAAGAAAAGCATTCAAACTGATTCCGAAACAGTTCACGATGGTTGTCGTAAAAGTATAAATTTCGGAGCAAAAGTCGGTACCAAAATCTGGCATAAAAGTATATGTTGCAGGCAACCATGTATCAACCGTAGCGGGTGTCCAGGTTCCTACAATTCCATTTGATGAAACTGTAGGCAAGTTAGGTGCAATAGATCCCGCACAAATTGGCGGTATCGGATCAAAAATTGGTATGCTCATCGGCGTTATAGTCACATTGAAAGATACTTCGCCAGAACAGTTCCCAGACTGCACATAAACATAAATGGTTTGGCTCCACGGGATCTCGGTTCCCGGTTGCAGCATTTGCCCGGTACCGCCGGGTCCGGTGTAGTAATTCCCATTTTGAAGCGTTGGCAATACATATGACATACACTCTGTAACATCGGGAAATGTATCGATAATTGTTATTTCTGTCCCAAAATTCAGTGTGACCATCGCGGTGTTGGTTGAGCAAGGCGGAGGTCCTGTCACGGTATAAACAAAGTCGCTGCTCGTTGTACTTCCGGGAGCAGGCGTAAAAACACCAGTCGCAACGTTCAATGAACCGCCGGTTCCCGAAGTCCTCGCCCACGTCCCTCCGGGCTGCTCGCCATATAAGATATCCGAGAGGCTTATTGGAGTTGCATCGGTGTTGCATACAGAAACAGCGCCTCCATATCCGGCGATGGGCTGTTGGTTAATCGTAACCGTTGCAGTGCTTACGTCGTTAACACAGGGAAAAATACCGTTTACGGTATAAGTAAAGGTCGAGGTCGTCGCGCCGAACGCAGGAGTAAACACACCTGCAATGGCGTTGAATGTGCCGCCGGTACCCGCAGTTCTTGTCCAGGTTCCGCCTGCCTGCTCGCCTAAAATCAGCGAAAACAGATCGATGACGCCAGTTGATGTACTGCAAACCGTTGTGTTCCCGTCGTTGCCTGCATGGGGCACAGGTAGAATTTGTACCGTGGTCATTACCTGTAATTCCGGGTCAACACCAGCCGGGATCGTATACGTCACCTGGTAAATACCCGCAACACTCAACATCGGGTTGATTGTTCCTGTGTTCGGCGAAATGGATAACCCGATCGGTGTGGCCGCATAAATCCCACCGGTGTAGTTCCCCGTGCCGGTAATCACCACCGCTTGTTCATTTGGATTATCGTTACAGATGGGCGTATTATAGGAAATAACAGCCGTTGGCGGAAGGCTCGTGTCAAGCGCAAAGCCAAACTGGCCGATTAAAATGCATACAAGCAGAAGTAGTTGTTTTTTCATAGCGGTTTGTATTTGAATCAAATATACTGTTTTTTCAACGTTAACGAGAGCGGGTTGTTTATGAAACAGCCTTGATTGGACTTACCCTAACTTGGGCTTTAAATGATTTAATTGAAAGGAAAAAAACTACATCAATAAGAAAGCAATCGGAACCAAATTTTTATCGCAAAACCCCGAGAAATAACAAAAAAATTGTAGCTTCAACCCGTATAGTATAACAATGAGTTGATGACCTGCAAAAATTGCCATACCATCTTTGAAGGAAACTTCTGCAACAATTGCGGACAATCGGCACAAACGCACAAACTCAATGCGCATTTTCTCTGGCATGACGTCCAGCACGGTTTGTTTCATTTTGACAAAGGGATGTATTATTCGGCCAAGGAATTGTACTTGCGGCCCGGACATTCCATCCGCGAGTTCATTGAAGGAAAAAGAGTCAGCCATTTTAAGCCAATTTCATTGGTCATTGTACTGGCCACTACTTATGGTTTGTTATACCATTCCTATGACCTTAACCTATTTAAAACCAATGGGACCGAAATCCCTAAACCAGACCAGGTCCTCAACAACTGGATGGCCCAGCATTATTCATGGTTGACTTTGGCTACGATTCCGCTCTACACGCTTGGTACGTATGTGAGTTTTAAAAGCCAAGGATACAATTATATTGAGTTATTTGTGCTGAATACATTTAAAGCTTCACAGCGTTTGCTGCTTCATATCGTAACCTTTCCTGTTGTTTTGCATTTCAACGCAACCCCAACGATCAAAACCGTCATGTTGTGGTTGTATGTGTTAGACATCGTCCTGATATATTGGACCAATTTTCAATTTTTCAATAAGTTAAGCAAAGCCAAGGTACTCGCGCTTTCTATTTTGAGCCATTTGATCTTTTTGGCAGCTTTTGTGATTGTGTTTATGGCGATAGTGTTTTTGTTTGGTTATAGTTTGTGATTGGGATGATGGCTTTTCAGTGAAATCTAATGTAGGCTTCTTTTTGCGAGAGAAAACGAGAGCGCCTTTCATTACGGCATTCTACCCTGAAAAAGCAAAAGACAGAAAGAAGAAATTGAAAGCGAGATTTGCCTAATCGTCTACAATCACGAGAGGAATCGGCTGCTCTGCTGCTCATAGCGCTCCGCGCTGAAAATGCCGAACGCCAAGTAAATTGAAAGGGAGATTTGTCTAATCGTCAACAATCACGAGAGGAATCGGCTGCGCCGTTCCTCATAGCGCTCCGCGCTGAAAAAGCCGAAGGCCAAAAAAAGCAAATTGAAAAGGAAATTTATCTCCAATCAACAAATCGCGAGAGGAATCGGCTGCGCCACTGCTCACAGCGCTCCGCGCTGAAAATGCCGAACGCCAAGCAAATTGAAAGGGAGATTTATTTAATCGTCAACAGTCACGAGAGGAATCGGCTGCGCCGTTCCTTATAGCGCTCCGCGCTGAAAAAGCCGAAGGCCAAAAAAGAAATTGAAAAAGAGATTTGTCTAATCGTCAACAGTCACGAGAGGAATCGGCTGCGCCGTTCCTCATAGCGCTCCGCGCTGAAAATAGAAAAGTCCAAAAAGAAAATTGAAAGCGAGCTTTCTTTTCTTTTTGGACTTTTCTATTTATTCGTGACCGCGAGAGGACTCGAACCTCCATCATCAGAACCGGAATCTGACATTCTATCCGTTGAACTACGCAGCCGTTTTGACGTTTAGGTCAATAGTTTTTTTACAATTGTTGAAATGGTTTTGCCTTCGGCGGTGCCACCGAGTTGGGCACTGGCAAGGCCCATGACTTTACCCATTGAGGCGATACCCGAGGCACCGGTTTCTGCGATAATCTTAGCGACTACCGCTTCTACTTCTGCTTCGCTGAGTTGTGCAGGAAGAAACTTCTCTATCACGGCGATCTGCGCCAATTCTGGCTCGGCAAGGTCGGGGCGGTTTTGTTCGGTGAAGATGCGTGCACTTTCCTTACGGGTTTTGACAAGGCGTTGCAGCAATTTTATCTCGTCGTCTGCAGAGATTTCTTCCTTGTTTCCTGATGCGGTTTGCGCAAGCAACAATTCTGATTTGATGGAGCGCAAGGCTTCGAGGGCGACGGTATCTTTGGCTCTCATGGCGTTTTTGATCTCGTCCATGATTTGTATTGATAAACTCATATTAATTGATAATTGACAATTGATAAATCATAATGATAGTGGACAATTGATAATTACCTGGATTGTCCTTGGGTTGTTGGAGCTTGGCCCCGGATGGCAGCGGAAAGCCTTTTGGAGAAAATGCATTTTTTGCTCAAGCAGAAACGCGACCAAAGGAAGCGCTTTATGGTTGGAGAAAAAAAGCATTTTGGAACAAAAGCTTGCAGCGTACAGCCGGATTCGGGCCCAAAAAATTCTGAGTGCGAATATAAAAAAAATAACCCGAAAACTTGAGGAAATTTTCGGGTTATCAGCAATTGATTTGAGTTAGTTAATCAACGTTATCGTGCAGGAACGAATTGTTGGAGCGCAACTGGATGTCGTCGTTGCTGTCTGTTCCTAGTGAGGTGCGTGAGTTGCTGTTGGTTTGCGGCTGGCTGGTGATGTCAACCCCTAACCTTTTGTAAGCGGGTTCTTTCTCGAGTTCCTCCATACGCGATGGGTTGTTGTGGAACTTGTAATTGAACTCTTTTAATTTGCGTCTTCTTTCGTCGGCGCGGAATTTAAGGCTTTCTTCGATAGACATTTCCATGGGCGAAACTTCCTCGAACGCGGCAGAGAAGTTAGACGGGATTTCTGCTTTTGGCTCCTCAGTTTTTTTCATCGTGATGTTGAGCTCTTCCTGGATAGGCTCGGCCGTCGTTTCAACCGGTTTAGAATTGAGCAATTCGTTCTCGATTTCCATGTATTCCTCCAGCGAATATTTGATGACGCCGTTTTCGTTCACCTCGGTTACCGGAACAAATTCTACAGGCTCGTTGACCTTGATGTTTTTGGTTTCGTTGGTGAGCTCGAAAAGGATTTTGTTCTCGTCGATAAACGGCTCGTTGACTTCTGGTTTTGCGATGGGCAAATCGAATGAAAACGCAGCTTGCTCTTCTTTGACTTCTATGTGATCGGTCACTTTAATCTCGGCGACGTTTTTCACTTCGGTGACCGGTGCGGTGAAGGTAAAGTCGAGTGGTTGCTCTGGCGATACGATCTCAAAAGTCACGTCGAGATTCTTGATGAATTCTGAGATGATGATGAGTTCGTTGGTATCTAAAACAGGTTCTTCTACGATGGCTTCTACCGCGGCAACGGCTGGGAGTTCGTCTTCGATCAATTCAAAAACGATTTTCTCCTCGGTTTGTGCTTTTACTTCGGGCACGACTACCTCGGCTTCTACCTGAAACGAGGCAACCGGCTTGCTCATGAGGTCGCGCTCTAATTTTTGCTCACCGTCAAGTGAGTGGATAATTTTTTTTGGCTCGGTATTGACGATTTCGTTCTGTTGTTCTACGTTGAAACCCGTAGCGATGATGGTCACGGCGATAGAATCTCCTAAAGACTCGTCTTCACCTACACCCATGATGATGTTGGCGTTGAAACCAGCCTCGGTTTGGATGTGGTCGTTGATTTCTCCGATTTCGTCAATCGTGATCTCGTTGGTTCCCGAAACGATAAGCAACAATACGTTTTTGGCACCAGAAATTTTGTTGTCGTTGAGCAATGGTGAATCCAAAGCAGCGATAATGGCTTCTTTGGCGCGGTTGTCACCGATGGCGGTTGCAGAACCCATAATGGCGGTTCCTGAGTTCGACAATACGGTTTTCGCGTCTTTTAAGTCAATGTTTTGCGTGTAGTGGTGCGTGATGACTTCGGCGATACCGCGAGACGCAGTAGCCAACACTTCATCGGCTTTAGAGAAACCGGCTTTGAAGCCTAAGTTTCCGTATACTTCACGTAGTTTGTTGTTGTTGATGACAATTAACGAATCGACTTGTTTGCGCAATTTTTCAACGCCGAGCAATGCCTGATCCGAACGCACTTTTCCTTCAAACTGGAACGGAATCGTAACGATACCCACCGTAAGAATGTCGCGCTCTTTGGCCAATTGCGCAATTACAGGAGCCGCACCGGTTCCGGTTCCGCCGCCCATTCCGGCAGTGATGAAAACCATCTTGGTGTTGGTGTCGAGCATTTTCTCGATTTCTGAGATGCTTTCAATGGCCGATTGTTGCCCAACTTCTGGATTGGCACCAGCGCCGAGTCCTTCTGTCAGGTGCATTCCCAATTGGATTTTGTTTGGTACCGCGCTGTTTTGCAAGGCTTGTGCATCGGTATTGCAAACGATAAAGTCTACGCCTTTGATGCCTTGCTTGAACATGTGATTGATGGCGTTGCTTCCGCCGCCGCCTACTCCTATTACTTTAATCACATTCGATTGATTTTTTGGTAAATCAAATGAAATGCTGCCAAAATCTGAGTTGCTTGTCATAATATTTGGTGTTTTGATATTCTTTATTCTGATTCAGGGCTCGCCTATTCTGCGTTGTCTAAAAACTCTTTAATCTTATCTACATACTTGTCGAAGAACGACCTTCTGATTTTGGTCTCGGTCGACTCTGGCTTCATAGGCGCCACCGGAAGTTGGATTTCTAGCTCCTTCTCGGCGATCACTTCTTCTGCCTTTGGTTCTTCGGGAAGCTTGATGGGTTCAAAAACCTGTTCGGTCTTGAAGGTCACTTTCTCGGGCACCACCTTGGTCTCGAACTTCACCGCGCTTTGCGTTTTGTTCTCAATCGAGTTCATCACGAGCCCAACCGCAGTAGCGTAAAGCGGGCTTGAGATTTCCTCGTCTGAATTGCCGGCCAAATGCTCGTTGGGATAACCGATGCGCGTGTCCATTCCGGTGATGTATTCTACC
Organism: Bacteroidota bacterium; assembly: GCA_029561105.1. Classification (GTDB taxonomy): domain Bacteria; phylum Bacteroidota; class Bacteroidia; order Flavobacteriales; family Flavobacteriaceae; genus Flavobacterium. Next base: position 31,582 of record JAKQJQ010000033.1, on the reverse strand, counting down.
AATTGCTTGATGTGCTTTAACTGGGATCCCCCACCGGTTAAAACGATTCCTGCAATCAATTTCTTACGTGGATCTTCGTGTCCGTATGCTTTTATTTCTGCAAACACCTGCTCGATGATTTCTACCACGCGTGCGTGGATGATTTTCGATAGGTTTTTGAGTGAAATTTCTTTTGGTTCTCTTCCGCGCAATCCGGGAATCGAAACGATTTCGTTGTCTTTATTTTCTCCCGGCCAAGCCGATCCGAATTTTACTTTCAGGAGTTCGGCTTGTTTTTCGATGATCGAACAGCCTTCTTTGATGTCGTCTGTAATCACATTGCCACCGAATGGAATCACTGCCGTATGACGGATGATACCATCTTTGAAAATCGCCAAATCGGTTGTTCCGCCACCGATATCGATGAGTGCCACACCGGCTTCTTTTTCTTCCTGGCTCAAAACCGCGTCGGCTGAAGCAAGCGGTTCCAGAGTCAATCCAGACAATTCAATGCCCGAACTTTGGATGCAACGCCCGACATTCCTGATCGATGAGGCTTGCCCAACTACAACGTGAAAACTGCTTTCCAAACGTCCGCCGTACATGCCGATGGGTTCTTTGATGTCGGATTGCCCGTCAATCTTGAATTCCTGTGGCAATACGTGAATGATTTCTTCGCCGGGAAGCATGGCCAGTTTGTGTACCTGGTTGATGAGCAAGTCGATGTCTTTGCCGCCGATCACTTCCTCGGCATTGGCACGGCTGATGTAATCGGAGTGCTGGATGCTGCGGATGTGTTGCCCGGCGATGCCCACAACGACATCCTTGATTTTGTAACCCGAATTGTTCTCGGCTTCAAAAATGGCCTGTTGAATCGAATGGATTGTTTGGGTGATGTTATTGACCACACCGCGCGCCACGCCTAAGCTTTTGGATTTACCAACGCCTAAAATCTCGAGCTTACCATACTCATTCTTCTTGCCGATCATGGCAACAATCTTGGTTGTCCCGATATCTAAACCGACTGCAATATGTTCCTTTTCCATACCCTTTTATTTTGTGCAAACCACCTGTTGGGTGAACTTGAGGTTGATGTTTTTATAATGATACAACGAACTGTCTAAAACCGCCTTTTGATAAAAAGCTTTGTAATTGTTGAACTTTCTTTCTACGTTGATGGTTTTCCCGAATTCTATCGTGTAATTGAAATCCCTACTCAACATTTTTAAGCTACCCGACGGCAAAACCTGTATGCCGATGATGTTTTTTTTCAAAAACGCATCGTCGTAAACAAATCGCAACAATTTGTACAAATCGTCCCTGTTTTGACCGTTAATTTCCCCCGAAACAATTGGAACCCTGGCAGTATATTCATCAGACAAAGGCATGGTACTTCCTTGGTAATCAATATAGAAAGACCCTTCATCTGTGAACACTCTGGCTATTGGCGTTTTTTGTTTGACAACAGCTTTTAAGACACCGTCGATGCTCACAAAAACCTCAGATTTTTCTATCATTTCGTTCTTGTTGACCGACTGCTCCAACTTGTTCAAATCTAAAGCAACTTTTTGGATGGCTGCGGCATCGGATTTATTTTCTATTAACAATTTATTAACCGTTTCAGGCCTGATGTACGGGTAGATTTCTTCGCGATTCTGGTGTTCAAAAACAACCTCGGCTTTCTTCAATTTACGATGCTGGTTTCTTTGCGTGGTGAACGCGTACAAAAACACAATTGCAGCAAACATAAGGGCTAAGCGAATATTTGTCCAATTAAAAATCTTCATGACAACGCTTTTTTAATTTTAGAAACTTCCTCCCCGATGTCACCCGCTCCAATGGTCACAATTATTTTGGCATCGCTGGCTAAAATATGGGTAATCAAATCGGCTTTTGAAATCAATTTTTTATGCGGATTGGTCATTTTTTGCATGAGCCAACCGGTTGTAATTCCCTCCATCGGCAATTCTCTCGCCGGATAAATATCGAGCAACAGGATTTCATCGAATTGCGACAAACTCGCTGCAAATCCATCGGCAAAATCTTTGGTTCTGCTAAACAGGTGTGGCTGGAAAATCGCGAGTACTTTTTCATTGGGGTAGAGTTCGCGCACCGCTTGGTGAACGGCGTTGATTTCTGTTGGATGGTGCGCATAATCATCGATGTACACCAAACGATCGGTTTTTACCTGATACGAGAAACGGCGCTTGATTCCCCTAAAAGTCAAAAGCGCATGGGCAATATCCTCGTTGGATAACCCGTAAGTCTTTGCCATCGCGAGCGCCATAAGTGCGTTGGTCAGGTTGTGTTTTCCGGGCAAGGCGAACCTTAACCCTTGAATCGTTTCGGTTGGTGTTTGCACATCAAAAACATATTCGCTGTTTTCAATACGCACGTTGAACGCCTTGAATTGTGCGTCTTCATTGACCGCAACCGTGATGCCGCCATTTAGCTTTAGGCCTTTGGCAACGAACAATTTACTTTTATCTTCTACCTTATCGGCAAATTCCTGGAATGATGCCTCGATGGCCGAACTGTCGCCGTAAATGTCCAGATGGTCTGCGTCGGTAGAGGTCACGCAGGCAATATCGGGATGCAGATGCAAAAACGACCTATCGAATTCGTCGGCCTCGACCACCGTCACGGTTTTTCCTGTCCCTATCAAATTGGAGTCGTAATTCTCTACAATCCCGCCAATGAAAGCGGTCACATCTGCGCCACTTTGGTATAAGATGTGGCCGAGTATGCTTGAGGTTGTAGTTTTTCCATGTGTCCCTGCAACGGCAAAGCAAAAGGTATCTTTGGTAATCAAACCCAAAACGGCGGCGCGTTTCATCACGAGGTATTCCCTTTCGAGGAAATAATTCCATTCTGAATGCGTGATTGGAACGGCCGGCGTGATAATCACGAGCGTATTTCCCTGATAATAATCTGATGGAATCAGGTTGATATTGTCCTCAAAATGTATGTCGATTCCGTCGGAAATAAGCTCGGTAGTCAACTCGGTCTGGGTCTTGTCGTAACCGCATACATTTTTTCCGATGGCTTGGAAGTAGCGGGCAAGCGCGCTCATTCCGATGCCTCCTATTCCGATGAAATAGACGTTATGTATTTGGTTTAGGTTCATTTTTTCAGTTGAAAGTCGAAAGTCGAAAGTCAAAAGACTCTAGATTGCGACTATCTTTTTATTGGTTGTTTACTACGATATTCCGTCTCAATCGGATGCCCAAGCCGTTCGACTTTAGACTTTCCTCTTTCGACTATTTAATCAATTTTACTATTTCCTCGACGATATCTTTTGTAGCATCCGGTTTGGCGAGCTTTAATATATTTTCCGACAATTCATTTTGGAGCGCTTCGCTAGAGAGCAATCCGTTAAATACCGTTTGAAATTGGGTGTCGAGTTCTACTTCCCTGAGCAGAATCGCGCCTTTCTTCTCAACGATGGCTTGGGCATTCTTGGTCTGATGGTCCTCGGCCACGTTGGGCGACGGGATAAAAATCACCGGTTTGCCCACCAAGCACAACTCAGAAACCGATGATGCCCCGGCACGCGAAATCACGATATCCGCCGCAGCGTAAACCAAATCCATCCTATCGATGAACGACACCACTTGTATGTTTTCTTTGTCGGAATAATGCTGGTATTCCTCGAGGTAAAACTTACCGCACTGCCAAATGACCTGCACGCCTTGCGCGACAAAATTCACGATTTCCTTTGCAATCAATTGGTTGATGCGACGCGAACCCAAACTGCCACCCAAAACCAGTAGGGTCTTTTTGTCGGGATCGAGCTTGAAATATTCCTTGGCTTCCTTGCGTTTGGCCTTATCTGCCATCGCGACCAGGTCTTGCCTCACGGGATTTCCGGTGAGGACGATTTTCTGCTTCGGGAAAAACCGCTCCAACCCTTCATACGCCACGCAAATCTTGTCTGCTTTCCTGGCGAGCATTTTATTGGTGATTCCCGGATACGAGTTTTGTTCCTGGATTACCGTAGGAATGCCCGCAAATCCGGCAACCTGCAACAACGGCCCGCTGGCAAAACCGCCGGTTCCGATTACGACATCGGGTTTGAACTCGGCGACAATCCGTCGGGCCTTGAGCAAACTGGTGATGAGTTTCACCGGGAACATGGTATTATCAAGGGTAAGTCTTCGCTGCAAACCGGCAATCCACAAACCGCGGATATTGTAGCCCGCTTGCGGCACCTTCTGCATCTCCATTTTATCCTTGGCACCGACGAACAGGAATTCTGCTTCGGGAAACCGCGACTTCAACGCATCGGCAATGGCAATCGCCGGGTAGATGTGCCCACCGGTTCCGCCGCCGCTTAGTATGAATCTTGGTTTTCCCATATCTCTTTTCTTTCGCCTTTCAACTTTCGCCTTTCAACTTTCAACTTTCAACTTTTGACTTTTGACTTTTGACTTTTGACTTTTGACTTTCGACTGACTACTATTTGCCGAGAACTGCGTTCATCGGGTTGGTTTTGTCTTCTATAGAATAATTGCCGCTCGCTTTGGCAGGTTCGATTTCACGGAGTTCGGCTTCGGCGGCTTCTTCGCGCAGGATTTGCGCGTCGATCATGCGACGCAGCGTCTCTTCACGTTGTTCTTTTTCTTGTTTTTCGGCAGCGACTTCTTCTTCTTTTTTGGTCACGCCGATGATGATGCCCAGCGCAATACAAGTCATCCAAATAGAGCTTCCTCCACTTGAAATCAACGGCAGCGTTTGCCCCGTTACCGGAAGCAGTTCTACCGCCACGGCCATATTGATCAGCGCCTGGAATACAATCGGGAAACCCACACCTACCACAACGAGTCGCCCGAACAGCGAATTGGCTTTGTGCGCCGCGACGATGAACCTGAAGAACAAGAGCAGGTACAAGCCGAGGACTAAAAATCCTCCGATTAAACCATATTCTTCAACAATAATCGCGTAGATAAAATCCGAAGACGATTGTGGCAGAAAGTTTTTCTGTACGCTTTTTCCTGGCCCAAGTCCTTGTATTCCGCCCGATGCGATGGCGATTTTTGCCTTTTCTATCTGGTAATGTTCATCATCGGTGTCTTTGTCGCTATCGTTCGAGGAGAAACTTTCGATGCGACTTTCCCAGGTATGCACCCTGTTGAAAAACCTGGCATCGGGAAATGCCTTGGCCATGAGCACGAAAAGTACCAACGCCGCGACACCGCAACCCATAATAATCCCGATATACTTGAGCGGATATTTACCGATAAAAACCAACATCAAGACCATAGAAAACATCAGTGCCGCAGTCGAGAAATTCGACGGCAGGATGAATCCCAAAGTGACAAAAACCGGTGTCCACAACTCCCACAACGAATTCTTGAAGGTAATGGGCGTTTCGCGTTTCTTGGATAAATAACGCGCAACGAATACCATGAGTACAATCGAGGCCAAAGTAGAAGTCTGGAACGTGATTCCTATAAACGGCACCTGGATCCAACGGCTGGCATTGGCTCCGGCAATGACCGTTCCTTTGATCATCGTATAGGCCAAAAGCACCCAGACGACAGGCAATGCCAAAATAGACAGCGCGCGGAAATAATGGTACGGCACTTTATGTACCCAATAAATAATCAAAAACCCGATGCAGATGTGCGCAAAGTGCTTGATAAGATATCCAAGCGTATTTCCGGTACCGTGACCCATGTAGGCCAGGTTGCTGCTCGCACTAAATACAGGCATAAAGGAGAACAGCCCGAGCAATGCTACGAACGTCCAGATGACTTTGTCTCCTTTGAGGTTTCTGATTAGTGGAATCATTTTCTTTATTTCAATATTCATTGTTGAACGTTCGTTGTTCAACATTTCTTTTTTTTATTCGAACCGTTGAACGTTGATCAACGAATGTCGAATGTTGAAGTTTGGAACAGCTATAAATTTTGAACAGCCTGCTTGAACTGTCGGCCACGGTCTTCGTAATTCTCAAATAAATCGAAAGACGCACAAGCCGGCGAAAGCAACACCGCATCGCCTTTCTCGGCCATGCGCGACGACATCTTTACGGCATCGGCCATGCTGTGTACCTCGATCATCACATCTACGACGCTCCCAAAAGCATCGATGATTTTCTTGTTGTCTACACCCAGGCAAACGATTGCTTTTACTTTTTCGCGCACCAGCGGCATGAGTTCGGCGTAGTCGTTTCCTTTGTCGACGCCACCTACAATCCAGACCGTTGGCACGGTCATAGAATCCAAGGCAAAGAACGTCGCGTTGACATTGGTGGCCTTAGAGTCATTGATGTATTGTACATTCTGGATTTTAAGCACTTTTTCTAAACGGTGTTCAACGCCCTGAAAATTAGACAGGCTCTCGCGGATGGTTTCCTTTCGGATCTTCATCAGTTTGGCCACTGAGGTTGCCGCCATCGCATTCTTGAGGTTGTGTTTGCCCTCAAGGGCGATGCTTTCGGTTTCCATGATGAACTCTTCTTCGTTGATGTTTACTTCCATTTTATTGTTGTTTAAGTAGGCTCCTTTTTTGAACGTTTGGGTAAGAGAAAAAGGAATTAATTGAGCATTTGTTTTGTTGTTTTTGAACCAATTGGCCATCGCTTCGTCGTCGGCATCATAGATGAAGAAATCGTCCTTGGTCTGGTTCATGGTGATCCTGAATTTAGAGTCGATGTATTTCTCATACTTGTAATCGTATCGGTCGAGGTGGTCTGGACTGATGTTGGTGAGGATCGCAATATCAGGCCGGTAATTCACAATCCCGTCGAGCTGAAAACTGCTGAGCTCCAGCACATAAAAATCATACTTGTCTTCGGCCACTTGCCAGGCAAAACTCTTCCCGATGTTTCCGCCAAGCCCCACATTGAGCCCTCCCGATTTTAAAAGGTGGTAAGTGAGCATTGTGGTAGTCGTCTTGCCGTTGCTTCCGGTAATCCCGATGGTTTTCGCCTTGGTGAATTGTATCGCAAACTCGATTTCTGAAATAATCGGGATTTTCGCCTCGCGCAATCGTTTGACGATATCCGATTTGTCTGGGATTCCCGGACTTTTCATCACCACGTTGGCGTTGAAAATCTTCTTATCGGTATGGGTTTCCTCTTCCCATTTGATGCCATTAATTGTAAGAACTTCTTTGTAGTGGTCTTTGATTTTTCCGAAATCGGATACGAAAACCTCGTAGCCTTTTTGTTTTCCGAGAATCGCGGTGCCCACGCCGCTTTCACCTCCGCCTAATATGACCAACCGCTGCATCTATCGGAGTTTTAGCGTGACGATGGATAAAATCGCAAGGATAATCCCAACAATCCAAAAGCGCGTCACGATCTTGCTTTCGTGATAGCCTTTTTTCTGATAGTGGTGGTGCAACGGCGACATCAGGAAAATCCGTTTGCCTTCGCCGGTGCGTTTCTTGGTCCATTTGAAATAGGAAACCTGTAGCACGACCGAGAAATTCTCCACCAGGAAAATCCCACACAATAGCGGAATGAGTAATTCCTTACGAACGGCAATGGCCAAAACGGCAATGATTCCACCAATGGTCAAGCTTCCCGTATCGCCCATAAATACTGCTGCCGGATATGAATTGTACCACAAAAACCCGATGAGCGCTCCGGCAAAAGCCGCGATGAATACCGTCATTTCTCCCGAATTGGGGATGTACATGATGTTGAGATAACTCGAAAAGATGATGTTACCCGAAACGAACGTGAACAAACCCAGCGCGACGACCGAAATGGCCGAGGTTCCCGCAGCCAATCCATCGATGCCGTCGGTTAGGTTGGCGCCGTTGGATACTGCGGTAATGATGAAAATCACTATCGGGATGAACACAATCCAGGCCCAGTTTTCATAACCTTCGCCGGCCCATTGCAAAAGCTGCGCGTAATCGAATTCGTTGTTTTTGACAAATGGGATGGTGGTGGCTGTCGATTTTATTTCGGGTGCCGCTTGCGAAATCACATTCTCGGTACGATTGATTTCTATTGTTTTTAGCTTCTCGTTTCTGATGGTCACGCCCGGGTGCAGATACAAAACAGAACCCACGATGACACCCAAACCCACTTGCCCGATGACTTTAAAAATCCCTTTGAGGCCTTGCTTGTCTTTCTTGAAAATCTTGATATAGTCGTCGATGAAGCCTATCGTCCCCATCCACAAAGTGGTAACGATCAACAGGATGATGTAAATGTTGTTGAGTTTGGTCAGTAATAATACAGGAATCAGCGTGGCGATAATGATGATAAGCCCACCCATTGTTGGCGTCCCCGCTTTTTCATTCTGTCCCTGCAGGCCAAGTTCACGTACCGTTTCACCCACCTGTTGGTTTCTGAGGAACCCGATGATCTTTTTTCCGTAAATCGTAGAGATCATCAGCGACAAAATCACTGCCAATCCCGAACGGAACGTGATGTACTGGAATACGCCGGTACCCGGAATGTTCAGCGTCTTATACAGGTATTCAAACAAATAGTACAGCATGGTTTTCTATTTATTGAGTTGGGTTAACAGTTCTTTTACGATGGCCATATCGTCGAAATCGTAGCGTACGCCTTGGATTTCCTGATAGGTCTCATGTCCTTTTCCGGCTATGAGGATGATGTCATTGGGTTGGGCGAGTTGACAGGCGGTTTTAATCGCTTGCTTGCGGTCAATGATCGAAAGCGTTTTTTTGTAATTCTGCGCTTCTACCCCTTTTTCCATATCGGCAATAATGCTTTGTGGATCTTCTGTACGTGGATTGTCGGAGGTGATGATCGCCTTGTCACTCAAAGTCGATGCGATGTTGGCCATCACTGGGCGCTTGGTTTTGTCACGGTCACCGCCGCAACCCACAACTGTAATAAGTTGCTCATTTTTGGTGCGGATATCGTTGATGGTGCTCAGTACATTCTCGAGTGCATCGGGCGTATGTGCGTAGTCGACAATTGCGGTGATTTTAGCTTCCGAAACGATGAACTGAAAGCGACCTGAAACGCTTTCAAGTTCCGACAGCAATCGCAAGGCTTCCAGTTTGTCCATGCCGAGTTCGATCGCCGTTCCGTAAATCGCGAGTAAATTATAGGCGTTGAAAGTGCCGATGAGTCGAACCCAAACATCATTTTCATTGATTTTCAATAATAAACCCGATAGTTGGTTCTCCAGGATCTGCGCTTTATAATCGGCGTAAGATTTAAGCGCGTAAGTAAGTTTCCTAGCATAGGTATTCTGCAACATCACCAGCCCATTCTTGTCATCGATATTCGTAAGTGCAAACGCCGACTTGGGTAAGTGGTCAAAAAATGACTTCTTCACATCGCGGTATTCTGCAAACGTCGGATGGTAATCCAAATGGTCGTGCGAGAGGTTGGTAAACACGCCGCCTGCAAACTGCAAAGCTTCGGTGCGCTTTTGGTGTACGCCGTGCGAGCTCACTTCCATAAAGCAATACTCGACGCCTTCGTGCGACATCTCGGCCAAATACCGGTTGATGGTAATCGAATCGGGTGTGGTGTGCGTGGCTTTGTACTGGGTTTCATCCACCATGATTTTTACCGTCGAGAGCAAGCCAACTTTGTAACCCGCTTTCTTAAACATCTGGTACAACAGCGACGCAATCGTCGTTTTGCCATTGGTTCCCGTTATGCCCACCAATTGCAAATTCTGCGATGGGTTTCCGTAGAAATTCGCCGCCAAAAACGCCAGCGCGGCATTGGTATCTTTTACCTGAATGTAAGTGACACCGCTTGCGATAGCCTCGGGGAAAGTATCGCAAACGATGGCCACTGCGCCCATCTCGATCGCCTTTTGTATATAGTCGTGCCCGTCGGAAACGCTTCCGCGGATGGCCACAAAGACATCATTGGCCACGATCTTGCGCGAATCGAAATCGAGCGCATTGATGCAGATGTCGGTAGGTCCTTTTACGGCCTCGATGGCCACTTTGTACAATATGTCCTTTAAGACGATCATGATAATTCTAGTGTGATGACAGTGCTTTCATCGAACCTTTGTCCGGGTTGCACCGATTGTTTTTTTACTTTCCCGAATCCAACCACTTTCACCTTGATGCGCAAATTACCCAGCAGCGCCACGGCGTCCATACCAGACATACCTTTGAGGTTGGGAACTACGGTTTGTTTTTGGCTTGCTTTTTTATAATAAGCGGCATAGCTGTTCTCTTGCTGTGCGTCTTTTTTATTGAGATTTTTGATCTCGTTCATCGATGGCGCGTCGGTAAAAATCTTTTGAGCGATTCGTTTGAAAACGGGCCCAGCCACATCGGCTCCGTAATAATTATTCAACGATGTATTGGGTTCGTGCACTACGACAATACAAGAATATTTGGGTTTGTCGGCAGGGAAATAGCCAACGAATGACGAGATATAGTGCTTTTCGGTGCCGTCCTTGCGGTTGTAATTGGCTTGTGCAGTCCCCGTTTTTCCGGCCATCGAGAAATCCTTAGAATACAATTTTGAACCGGTTCCTCTCTTGACAACATTCTCTAAAACCGCCTGCACCTTGTCTAGCGTTTCCTTTGAACACACTTTGGGATTGATCACTTCTTTGTTGAATTTCTTGATGGTTTTGTTCCATTCCTTGATTTCTGAGACGAATTGCGGCTTGACCATTTCGCCATTGTTGGCAACCGAATTGTAGAACGTCAAGGTTTGCAATGGCGTGATCGAAACCCCGTAACCGAATGCCATCCACGGGAGTGAAATGGCGCTCCAGCGATTTTTGTCGGACGGTTGCGGCACATACGGCTTGCCTTCGCCCTGAATGGGCAATCCAAGTGGTTTGTTGAGCCCAAAGTTGTTGAGATGATCGACGAATTCCTCCGGGTTGTTCTTGTAATTGTTATAAACGGCCTGTACCAAAACCGTATTCGACGATACTTCAAAACCTCTGGCAAGCGAAATTTTCCCATAACCGCCTTCGTGCGAATCGCGGACTTTTTTACCCGAATAGGTGATGATTCCGCCTTGGCTGTCATAGACCGCGCTGGTGTCGACTTTCTTGTCTTCGAGCAACGCCATCAGATCGGCAAGTTTATAGGTCGAGCCCGGTTCATGCGATTCTGCTATGGCGTAATTGGTGGTTTCGTAATAGGTAGAATCTTTGTCAGAGCCGCGCCCGAGGTTGGAGATTGCCTTGATGTAACCGGTTTTGGTTTCCATCACCACCACACAGCCATGATCGGCTTTGTACAATTGCAATTGCTTGAGTAATGCGTGGTGCGCGATATCCTGAATATAAACGTCAATGGTTGAAACCACGTCATAACCGTCTTGCGGGTCTACTTCATTGACATCGCGGATGGGTTTCCACTGGCCTTTGGCAATCTTCTGTTTAAGAATTTTGCCGTCTTTGCCGTTCAGGTATTTGCGGTATGCCCACTCAATACCTTTGCCGTCGGGCGTTCCGTCGGGTTTTAAGCGTTCGTATCCAATGGTTCTTTCGGCAATTTTACCAATAGGATGTTCGCGCACGGTTTTTTGCTCTACGATGATTCCGCCTTTGTAGGCGCCCAAGTTGAACAGCGGAAAACTTTTGATTTTCATGTACTGCGTGTAGCTCAGGTCGCGCGCCACAAGGTAATACCGGTTGTGGTTGGCTCGTGCCTTGCGTAATTCCGAGTGAAAATTACTGGCGGGTTTACCTAAAAGAAATGACAATGAATCGGCCAATGCCTTTACATTTTTCTCAAAGGCTTCTGTTTTTGGAGCCACCGCATCAAAACGGATGACGTAATTGGGGATCGAGGTCGCAAGCAAACTGCCGTCTGCAGAATAGATATTGCCTTTATTGGCGGGAATCACAAAATTGCGTACCGTGCGTTCCTTGGCGAGTTTGCGATAATAATCGCCCTCCACCCATTGGATGTTGGTCAGCTTGACAGCAACGGCAATTGCCATCAGGAAAATCCCAAAGGCAACCAGGTAAATCCGGTACGTGATGTGCTTGTCCTCTACTGCCATAATCTTTTGAAAAATCCTTTTTCTTCTGGTTTTTTGACTTTTATTTTTACCGGCGGAACCGATGATGGAAAGATGTTCTTGGCCACCATTTTTTCGGATACCGTCGATTCCATTTTGAGTTGCATCAATTCTGAGCGACGGTCTACAAACTCAGACCGCAATTCCTTGACTTCACTGGTGAGTGCCACAATCTTGAAAACCTTTTGTTCGTAACGCTGGGTGTTGGCAATCATAATGATGCCTAGCGCAATCAAAAACACGATGAACCGCCAGTTTTTGGCTGCATTGGCGTCCTCGTTAATCAGGAACCTTGCTTTCAATATGCTGTAAACCCCGCCGTTCTTCATGCTTATATTTTTTCGGCCACCCTTAATTTGGCACTTCTTGCGCGGTTGTTGCTTTTGATTTCCTCGGCGTCGGGCACAATGAGCTTCTCTATCGTTTTAAACGGAACCGAGAAATTCCCAAAGAAATCGCGTTCGGGTTCGCCTTCAAACAGGCCGTTTTTGACAAATCTCTTGACAAGCCGATCTTCGAGCGAATGGTACGAAATCACGCTCAGACGACCGCCCGGCTTTAATATTTCTAGTGATTGCTCGAGGAATTCGCGCAAGGCTTCCATTTCCTGGTTGACCTCGATGCGGATCGCCTGGTACATTTGCGCAAGGATCTTATTGCTTTTGTGTGCGGGCAAAAATCGACCGAGCACATGTTTTAGTTCTTCGGTATTCTTGATTGGATGACTTTCGCGCGCTTCGATGATGACACGCGCAATCGCGGGTGCATTTTTGAGTTCGCCATAATCAAGGAACACGCGGCTTAGGTTGGCCTGGTCGTATTCGTTGACCACGTGATAGGCGCTTAAGGTTCCTTTTTGGTTCATGCGCATGTCTAGTTCGGCATCGAAACGGGTAGAAAATCCGCGTTCGGCGACATCAAATTGGTGGGAAGAAACACCTAAATCGGCAAGAATGCCGTCTACACTTCTCACGCCATGAAATCTCAGAAACCTCTTGATGTACCTGAAATTTTCATTGATTAAGGTGAACCTGTCGTCTGGAATGGCATTGGCCAACGCATCGGTATCCTGATCGAAAGCAAACAACTTCCCATCCGGACCAAGCTGGCGCAGGATTTCGCGCGAGTGTCCGCCGCCACCAAAAGTCACGTCTACATAAACACCGTCGGGCTTGATGGCGAGACCTCCCACTGTTGGCAAGAGTAAAACCGGATTATGATATTCCATTGTCATCATCATTTACACCTCCCATTACGTCTTCGGCGAGATCAGCAAAATCTACCACCGAATCATCGATTGACTTTTCATACAGCTCCTTATCCCAGATTTCCACGATGTTCACAGCAGAAGAAAGCACGATGTCTTTTGAAACCTTGGCAAAAACGGTCAGGTCTTTTGGGATTAAAATACGTCCGAGGTCATCCACTTCAATGACTTTAACCCCAGCCGTAAAACGACGGATGAAATCATTGTTCTTTTTGACAAAACGGTTGAGCTTGTTGATTTTCTGCATCATCAGGTTCCACTCTGACATCGGGTACAACTCGAGACACGGCTGAAAAACAGAACGCTTCAAAACGAAGCCGTCCTGAAGCGAAGCCGATAGTTGCTTCTTTAAAGGCGCCGGCAGCAGCAGCCTTCCTTTGGCATCTATTTTACATTCGTATGTCCCGATTATGGAGTTCAAGGAAACTGGATTTAATGATTTGGAGCAAAAATATAAAAATAATTACCACATTTTACCACAATCTCCCACTTTGTTGATAAGTTTTCCCACTTTAACATCGTGCACAAGAACTAGTGCAGGGCTACACAGAATCAGTTCTTTAACGAATTGTTAAGAAATCTAAAGGATTGAAAAGAATAGTACAAAAAAGCCATTGGAATTGTAAATCCATTATCGTTAATTCAACAAAATAAAAAGCGTGAAAACAGCCGGTTTTTAGAATTAAGAATGGTTTTCTTAAGCGGCGAACTGTTCAAATTGATTGAAACTGCTTTCTTTTAATCGAAAAATCCTATATTTGTGCGCCGCCTAAACCGCGGACAAAACGCCAAAAAAACAGATGGATAAAGACTTAAAAAAAGAAGGCCGTTACAGTTATTTTGAAGCCGGAGAAGGCACGCCAATCATCATCCTCCACGGACTCATGGGCGGGCTTAGCAATTTTGACGGCGTGGCCAATTTTTTTCCCGAGAAAGGTTACAAAGTGGTCATCCCAGAATTGCCCATTTACACCCAAAACATCCTCAAGACCAATGTGAAGGCTTTTGCCAAATTCGTAAAAGATTTCATCACGTATAAAGGCTTTGATCGCGTGATCCTTTTAGGCAATTCGCTTGGCGGACACATCGCTTTGTACCACACCAAAATGTATCCCGAAAAAATGCTCGGGCTTGTCATTACGGGAAGCTCTGGTTTGTATGAAAGTGCTATGGGCGACAGCTATCCGCGCCGTGGCGATCGCGATTACATCCAGAAAAAAGCAGAAGACGTATTCTATGATCCCAAAATCGCAACGCCTGAAATCGTGGAGGAAGTCTACACTATGGCCAACGATCGCATCAAATTGATCAAGACCCTGACAATCGCCAAGAGCGCCATAAGACACAATATGGCCAAAGATTTGCCCAAAATGCACGTGCCCACTTGCATCATTTGGGGTAAAAATGACAAAGTCACGCCGCCAGAAGTGGCCGAGGAATTCCATCAGTTGTTGCCCAATTCCTCACTCTATTGGATTGACAAATGCGGACACGCCGCGATGATGGAACATCCCGACGAATTCAATTCGCTGATGTACGACTGGTTGAAAGAAAAACACTTATAACACAAAGCCGCTCTGTAAGCGGCTTCTTTTTTAGCTAACTTTGCCCAAATTTAAAAGCATGAAAATCAATACGGCAGAATTCATCATCAGCAACTCACAAGTAGACAAATGCCCAAAGGAGATGATTCCCGAATACGCTTTCATTGGCCGTTCTAACGTGGGGAAGTCATCGCTGATCAACATGCTCACCAACCATAAAAACCTCGCAAAAACCTCGGGTAGGCCGGGAAAAACGCAGTTGATCAACCATTTCAAAATCAACAACAATTGGTTTTTGGTGGATTTGCCGGGTTATGGCTATGCCAAGGTTTCTAAAAAAACCAAATCGGTTTTCCAGCAGTTCATTACCGACTATTTTGAAAAAAGGGAACAACTCGTTTGCGGGTTTGTATTGATCGACATCCGCCACGAGGCGCAAAAGATCGACCTCGAGTTCATGGAATATATGGGCGACAGCGAAATCCCATTCTGCATTATTTTTACCAAAGCCGACAAAATCTCGAAAGGGAAAGTTGACCAGCATATCGCCGCCTACAAAAAGCAGATGATGCAGAACAACTGGGCCGAGATGCCGCCGTACTTCGTCACATCGGCCACCGAGCAAATCGGGAAAGAACCGTTGCTCGAATACATCGACGCACTCAACCAAGGGATTTTCAGCTCAGATGAATTTTAACTACTTGGTCAATTCTAATTTCTCTGCAAAATAATCGCAGAAATCCTTCATCGTATCGGTCATTTTCTCGTCGGCTGTGGCGCGGTTGAAGGTATCGGCCATGGCCACAAGCGTCTGGTGAAAAAATTTCTTCATTTCGTCGACCGGCATGTCCTTGGTCCAAAGGTCGATGCGCAAGGTTTCCTGCGCATTGGAGTCCCAAATGGAGAGCATCATGGCTTTGGCTTCCTCGGCCTCTATACCGCCGTCTTGTGCCGTCCATAGAAGTTTTTCGGGAACACGGTTTTCGTCTAGTTCTACCGTGAATTTAATTTCTGATTTGATTGTATTACTCATCCTTTTTGGGTTTGTATTTTGATTTTTCGAAAATTTCCTTGGCATCGTTACGCAATAGTTCAGGAAGCGAAACCTCGTTGTTTTCCATGTACGAGCGTACGATTTGCCAACCAATCCAACAGCCGGTGCGCCCAGGCGATTCATTGTCTATCTCTAGGTAAAATTTAGAGAACGGCGCCGGCGCGATGAACCTCGGGATCAATTTCTGGTCAGTGTCATAGAGCATTTTGTTTTCGATGAAATAGCGCCACATATAACCTTCATTCTCCTGACACCATTGGATTTGTTCAGGTTTGTAACCAATTTTATCGGCGTCGGTGGTTTCTGGCAGCAGCAAATCCTTGAGGTAAAGTTCCTTGCCCGCGTATATCATTTGCGACAAAAAGGTGCTTTCTGTTGGCGGCGGAATCTGGCCTATTGCAAAAGTGTGCGCGATATCGGGCAAAATCTGGCTTTTGGTGAAATTTTGTTTCAGGTATTCGGGAAATTGGTAAAATTTGTGGTCTTTGCCCAAGTAAAGCTCGAGCGAGATGATCAACATATTGTTGGCGTAGATGACCTTGTTTTGGTAATCCATTTCTGAAATGACGGTGTAGATTTTGGGAATCTTCGCCTTTGGAAAATAGTATTTGATGTGTTTGAACAATTCCTCGATCTTTTGCGTTTCGCCGCTGAAATCGCCGTATTGCTTCTCGACTTCGGCGTAGAGTTCACGCCATTGTGGATTTTGCATTTTTTCAATCCAGACCTGATCATCGTTTCCGGCTGGGAAAAAGAACGGATATTGCGCCTTGAGTTGCGCCAAGTCTGCGGGTTTGGTCTGAAAAAAAGCTTTGTCGAATCGATCCACATCGACCTGCATCGGGATTTGCTCTACGGCTTTTTCTACCTTGGTTTTCTTATCACAAGACACCAAAAGGACGCAAAACAGCAACGGCAACCAGAAATATTGTTTCATAGACGGTGTTCTAGCCCTGATGGAAGCGGCATCCTTTTCTGGCTTTCTTTAAGACAGAAAAGATACAGCGTACAGCAGGAAATAGCTTCAAAAATTAATTAACTTTGGGCAAAGATACATCCGACAGTTTTAAATTTTCTGAAAATATGCCTAAAAAAAGTACGATTAATGTTCAAAGCGTCAACGATCAGATTGTGAGTTGGCTAACAGCCTATGCCGATAATGCTAATGTGAAGGGGTTTGTAGTGGGGATTTCGGGCGGTGTAGACTCGGCGGTGACCTCAACTTTGTGTGCACAGACCGGTTTTGAGGTGTTGTGTGTGGAGATGCCCATCCATCAGGCACAGAGCCAGGTCACACGAGGACGCGAGCACATCGAGCAACTCAAAAAACGTTTCCCGAATGTCTGGAATGCCGAAGCCGATTTGACGCATGCTTTTGAAATTTTCAAAAAAGCGGTACCCGAGACCGACGATGTGGTGCGTGGCAATCTCGCCTTGGCCAATACCCGTGCGCGTTTGCGCATGACTACCTTATATTACTTTGCAGGCATCCACGGATTGCTTGTGGCGGGAACCGGGAATAAGGTAGAGGATTTTGGCGTTGGATTTTACACCAAATATGGCGATGGCGGCGTAGATTTGAGCCCGATTGCCGATTTGATGAAATCGGACGTTTATGCGCTTGGGGAATACCTCAAAATCCCCCAGTCGATCCTGACTGCAGCGCCTACCGACGGGCTTTTTGGCGACGACCGCACCGATGAGGACCAGATTGGTGCAAACTATGACGAACTGGAATGGGCGATGCTTGCCGATGCCGACGGGAAAACCGCCAACGATTTCTCTGGCCGCGAAAAACACGTTTTTGAGATTTACAAACACCTGAACAAATCTAACCAACACAAAATGAACCCTATACCAGTTTGTTTAGTTCATCGGGATTAATGGCGTTTCATCTAAAAAATTTTAGTTATTAAGTTTTTATTAACTAAATTTATAGTCTCATTCGGGTTAAAACCCATAAAAATAGCATTATGATAAAAGTTTGTCTAGCGGATAATTATCCTGTGGTTCACTTTGGGGTAAAATCGTACTTCAAAGATCATATCGATATCAGCATCGTTGCCAATGTTGGAAATTTTTCAATGGTCAAAGATGTACTATATACTAAGGAGATAGATGTATTGGTTTTGGATCTCGACCTCGACGGTCTTTCGAGTATATACGAACTCAAAGCCATTATTAAGAATTACACAAAAACCAAGATCATCGTTTTTAGCAGCTACTCGGAGCAAATCTACGCACCAAACGCCATAAAAGCAGGAGTCGCAGGTTATGTACACAAAACCGCGAAACTCGAAAGTTTGGGTATCGCGATTATGAAGGTACATCAGGGACAAGTCATTTTAAACGATGTCATCAAGAAAAACCTCGCCCTGATTGCCAAACAAAACAAAAGCGAGCGTTTGTACCGCAAACTGTCTAACCGTGAAATCGAGGTGTTGCGTTATTTGAGCAACGGTAAGAAAAACAACGAAATCTCTTCTATTTTAGGGCTCAATGAAAAAACAATCAGTACTTATAAGTTGCGATTGCTCACGAAATTGAATGTTACAAACCTGGTAGATTTGGTCAATAAGGCGAAAACGCTTGAGATTGTTTAGAAGGTGCTAAGGTAAAAATAGCTGAGAAATAATAGAACGTCCTTTTTGGGACGTTTTTTTATACGCAGTCAGAAAAAACTCAAGCACTAATACCGTGACATTACCCTTCCTAATTTCTTTGAAAAAGTATTAATCAAGCGCGAATAATCCATAGCCATAGAGAGTGGCTCTGTGTTGTCGGAGTCAGGCTCATGGGAGATTTCACCTTTAAGTTCTTCTATGATACGGCTCACCAAAAACCAACGCAACGTGAGTATCGTTTCTGAAACGTATTGCCCAACGGTTTGGTCTTTGAGCTTCACAATGATGTGTTGGCCTTCCCAATTGTGCAGCGATTGTTGTTCTTCGAGCATGAGGATATCGGTGACTTCCTGGTTGAATTCGGGTTCGAGGTTTTGCAGGTATTGCTCAATCTGGAAGTGTTCATTCTGGTGGAAATAATCCACGAGGTGGTTATAGATGCTCCTAAACAACGGATTGGCGAGCTCTACCTCATCTTCCTGCAAACTCAGGAATATGCGTTGGTACACTTTGTAGTCTTTTTTTTCGATGACTTCCTCTATTTCGCCTTCTTCGTTGGTTTTGAGCAAGACATCTTCAAATTCCTCGATCTTGTCGCCGTAAAGTAGCAGGATTTCGATGATTTTGCGTTCCAGTCCGTACAGGATATCGACCTTTTCTACCGCAACGGCCTCGTCTTGGTCTTTAACGACCTCAAACGCCTTTTGTTCCTGTTTGGCTTTCTTACCGGCCTCGCTTAAGTCTTTTTGGACAAGCTGTGCGAGCGTATTGAGCAAGACCTGCTCTGAAATGTCCATGATGCGCGAGGTTTCCTGTATGTAGATTTCGCGCTTGATACGGTCTGGGATTTTGGAGATACTAAGTACCATATCGCGGATCAAATCGGCTTTTTTGATGGGATCGTGTTTGGCTTCATCCATCAAGAGTGACGCCTTGAACTGGATGAAATCGTTGGAATTTTTGTCGAGGTATGCCAGGATTTCCCCGGACGAATGCTTGCGCGCAAAACTATCAGGATCTTCGCCTTCTGGAAAGGTACAAACGCGAACATTCATGCCTTCCTCGAGGATCAAATCGACTCCGCGGATCGAGGCTCGCAAACCCGCCGCATCGCCATCGTATAAAACGGTGATATTTTTGGTCAATCGGTTGACAAGACGAATTTGGTCTGGTGTGAGCGCCGTTCCAGACGAGGCAACCACGTTTTCTATACCGGCCTGGTTGAACTGGATAACATCGGTGTAACCTTCCACCAGATAACAAAGGTTGTTTTTGGCAATGGCTTGCTTGGCCTGGAAAATCCCGTATAAAACTTTGCTTTTGTGGTAGATGTCGCTTTCGGGCGAATTGAGGTATTTGGCTGCTTTTTTGTCATTGCCCAAAATCCGTCCACCAAAACCGAGCACACGACCCGACATGCTTTGGATTGGGAACATCACGCGGCCGCGGAATCGGTCTATGAGCCGTTCTTCTTTGTTGATGGTAAGCCCGGTACTTTCAAGAAACTCAAGCTTGTAACCTTTGCCGAGCGCTTCTTTTGAGAACGCGTCCCATTGTTCGGGCGAATATCCGAGGGCGAATTTTTTGATGGTGTCTGAAGTAAAGCCGCGCTCTTTGAAATAGGAATAACCGATGGCCTTGCCTTCCTCGGAATGTAAAAGGATGTCGTGGAAATAGTCTTTGGCGTATTCAGAAACCAGGTACATGCTCTCTTTGATGTCGGTGACGGCTTTTTCCTCGTCGGTGCGCTCGGTTTCCTCGATCTCGATGTTGTACTTTTTGGCGAGGTAACGGATGGCTTCAGGATAAGTGAAATGTTCGTGTTCCATCAAAAAAGCAACCGCGTTGCCGCCTTTGCCCGAACTGAAATCCTTCCAGATTTGTTTGGCGGGCGACACCATAAATGACGGTGAACGCTCGTCAGAAAATGGGCTGAGTCCCTTAAAGTTACTACCGGCGCGCTTGAGTTGTACAAAATCACCAATGACCTCCTCAACGCGGGCGGTTTCAAAAACGGTATCGATGGTGTTTTTTGAGATCAAAGTTCAGTGAAAAGTCGAAAGTCGAAAGTCGAAAGTCGAACGTTGCAAGCGTCAAAGATAGGAAGTTTTCTGTGGTGCTGAAATGGGCACGGCGTTTTTTAGCCCGGATGGCAGCGGAAAGCCTTTTGGATAAAAATGCTTTTTTTGCCCAACTGCAAACGCGACCAACCGAAGCGCTTTGCGGTGGGAGCAAAAAAGCATTTTTGAAGAAAAGCTTGCAGCGTACAGCCGGATGGGCTTCAAAAAAAAAAGCGCCTCTTTCAAAGCGCTTCTCCAAGTATGAATAACTAAACAAAATTTAATTGAGGTCAAATCGGATGCCTGCCGAAATGTTGTTCTGGTCTACCGCATTGTTCTTGAACATGGGGTTCAGGTCGTACTTCACATACAAACTGGTTTCTTTATAACCGATGTAAGCGCTCACACCGTAGTTCCAGTCGTCTATATTCCAGTTGCCTTTTTGACGTTCCTTGATGCGGTAGCCGTTTTCTTTGTACGAAAGGAATTGTTTGGAGTTGACGTTGTAGCCCACGAATCCGCCAAATCCCATCCTGAATCCTTGGTGGCTCCTGAAGATTTTCTTGCCGTCTTTGGTTTCGTTCTTGCTGAAATCGAACTCCAAATGCAGGGGAAGTTCAAGGAATACATTTTTAAAATAGGTGTCTTTGGCGCGCAAATGGTGTGGCGAAACGGCCAAAACGGTTTGGTTGCCTGTGTCTACAAACGCGCGGTTGTCTGTAGCGGTAAGCATATTGTAGGTAAAGGAAAGCCCGTATTTGAAATGAAGTAGGTTGCTTTCTTTGAGGATTCTGGTGTTGTGCGTGAATCCCCATTCAAAAAAAACCGATCTGAGATAGCCGAAATCGGAGTTGGCTACGGCGCCATCGGTAACCAGGTTATTGAAACCTCCGGCGAGTACAAATTGCGAAGTGGTTCTGGGTTCGCCGTTTTCTTCTTTCTTTTTACGATCTTCTTTGTTGTCCCAGCCGATGGAGATTTTATTTTTCTTATGAACCGAGTCATTTTCGGAGATTTTGCCGTCTACTTTTTCCTGTACGAGCGCTTTGAGTTCTTCTTCGGCGCTGGCTACACGCGTTTCGATGTTTTTGGCGCGTTTGTCGGCAACTTGCTGTTTTTGGGATTCGGCTTGCGCGGCGGTTATGGCCCCGCTTTCGAGTTGGCCGTTAATCAATTCTACTTCGGTTTTGAGCGCGGCCTTCTCTTCTTTGGTGATGGTTTCAATCTTTGCGGCAATGTCTTTAGCGCGCGATTCGAAGGTTGCCTGCCCGAAAAGGTTGGTCAAAAAAAGGCATAGGAAACCGGTTAAGTAAATGGTTAAATTTCTCATGTGTTTTGGATTTAAATGCTGATTAATGATTATTGTTGGATGTTTCGGGTGGAGACGGCTTGGGCAACCTCCTGGTAATTCCGTCCGATTTTGCGGATGATTTTCTCGCGAAAAGTCTGGTTGACTTCGCCGTCTACCTGTGACAAGAGGCTTTTGGCGTTGACTTTGACCGAACTTTTGGCGGGTGATTGTTGGGCGGTTCCGGCATTGGCAAGCAGTTCGTCAACTGATTGGTTGGTGATGGTCTGCCCGGTTTTGGCTGATGGTTGGTTCTCTGCGATTAACTGCGACTGATTAGGAAGGTCGTTAACCGTTTGAACCGGGTTGATGGATTGATTTTGATTGATTGCGTGTCGATTGTTCGCTTCTTGATTGATGATTGAATTATTGGTTTTGATTGATGATTGCTTTGTATTTGTAGGCGTTACTGCTGCGATGCTTTGTGAATCGGAAACTGTTGGAAGGATTTCTGTTGTTGCTGGTTGGGTTGTCTTTTCCTCTTTGTTATTTTGAAGGACAATCTCATTATTCCCTTCCCTTCTTACGTCTTTGAGTTCGGGAATATTGTTGAAATAAACCGTCCCCATGAGCAAAAAACCAACCACACTTGCAGCGATATAGAGCCAGCCAAAATCTTTCTTTGGCTTTTTTTCCTCGGCTACAGTAAGCATTGCATCGAGTCTGTCCCAGGCGTTGGCTGTGGGCGTAATCTCGCGCTGGGCAAGTTTACTCCTAAAATCCTTATCTATCTTATGCTGTGCCATGGCTGTAGTTTTTTAATTTGGATATTTGTTCCTGCAACATTTTTCTCGCATGGTGCAACTGCGACTTCGACGTACTTTCTGAAATGCCCAGCAGGTCTGCGATCTCGAGGTGCTTGTAGCCTTCTATCGCGTATAGGTTGAAAATCATTTTGTATCCGTCGGGTAAACTGTCTATCAAAAACTGGATGTCTTCTACGCTGAGGTTGCTTTCGATGTTATTGAAACTGTCTTCCTTGTAATATTCGTCTTCCAGGAAACTGACTTTTTTTTGCGCTCTGATGTAGGAAATGCACTCGTTGATCATGATTCTTCTGATCCAGCCTTCAAAACTGCCTTTGTGTTCAAAATTTTTCATGTGGGTGAACACTTTCATGAAAGCGCTGATCATTAAATCTTCGGCGTGGTGTAAATCCTTGATGTATTGTCGGCAAACGCTCAACATTTTAGAAGCGTACTTGTTGTAGACCAGCTGTTGTGCCTGCCTGTTGTTCTCGACAGCCATTTGGATGATCTCCTTTTCTTCCTGATGTAAATGGATTACTTTCAAAATCTTTCTAAAGGGTTTCTGTTAGCATAGACGGGAACCAATCCAAAAACGTTGTACAATGGTATTAAAATAATGGATTTTTCTGGGGAGTATTTTTAAAAACCCTTTAAAATCAGGCGATTCGAGCGAATTATTTTTTTAAAATTTTTATCGCTGTTGCAGTTTCCTGACAATATTGTGTCATCAAAACCCCGGAGCCGACAGCTCACTTTGTTTTGAGATGGTCTTAGTGGGTTATTTATTGAAGCGCCATTAATTTAACAAAGTATCCGGTTTTTCTGCATCTGCGGCATTCGATTTTTCACTAGGGACGGTAAAGCCCCTTCCCTGAAGGTAATTTACGAATCCCGGAAACATCTCTAATGCAGATATTCTGCACCAAATGCTAATCCTGCCTATAAAACCACCTATATTTTCCTTTCAATCACATAGTTGACCATCAAAGTCAAAGCTGCCTTGAATTCCGATTCGGGAAAATCGGCCAAGATTTGTAATGCCTCTTGCTGGAATTGGGCCATTTTCTGCTCGGCATAAGCCAAACCGTTGTTGTTTTTGACAAATGCTATGACTTCCTTGACGCGTTTCTTGTCCTTATTGTGGTTTTTGATCGAGTTGATCACCCAATCTTTTTCTTTCTTGGTACAATTGTTTAGCACGTGGATGAGCGGCAAGGTCATCTTTTGTTCTTTGATGTCGATTCCCGTGGGCTTGCCGATGGCATCCTGCGTATAATCGAACAAATCGTCTTTGATCTGGAAAGCCATCCCGATGAGTTCGCCAAATTTACGCATCTGCTCTACTTTTATATCATCCTCGACCACTGATTTGGCACCGAGCGCACAACAAGCAGCAATCAGAGTCGCAGTTTTCTTGCGGATGATTTCATAGTAAACCTCCTCCACGATATCAAGCCTTCTCGCCTTTTCAATCTGCAAGAGTTCGCCTTCACTCATTTCCCGAACGGCAACCGAAATAATCCTGAGCAAGTCAAAATCACCATGGTCAATAGAAAGCAATAATCCTTTTGAAAGTAAATAATCGCCTACCAAAACGGCGATCTTGTTTTTCCAGAGTGCGTTGATTGAGAAAAATCCGCGGCGACGGTTGCTGTCATCCACCACATCGTCGTGAACCAAAGTCGCCGTGTGGATGAGTTCAATCACCGAGGCGCCACGATAGGTGCGTTCGTTTACGTTTCCGTTGGATAACATTTTGGCAGTCAAAAACACGAACATCGGACGCATCTGCTTGCCTTTACGGTTTACGATATAATAGGTGATTCGGTTGAGCAGGGCCACCTTAGAGGTCATCGATTCGTAGAACTTCCTTTCAAAAAGTTCCATTTCGGCTTGTATGGGCTGCTTTATTTGCGCGGTGACATTCATCGTTTCCAAAGATACTTATTAAGTTTTATTTTATACTTTAGGGTACGAAATTTTGTATTTTTAACGCCGCTGCTACTTTTCTGTACGTTGTTAAGTGGGGCAAAAACCAAAACTAAAGGCCATGAAAACAACGATTACAGCGTTAGCGATAATACTTTTTTTATTTGTTGTAGGTTGCAGCAAAGGAGAAAGAGACGATTCCAGGTACTATCCAATGAAGGCCACAGACATAGTGGCCAACTATAGCATAGACAATATTGCCGACGACCTGAGCGACATCGCACAAATTGAATCAGAAGCCGTTTCAACTGCCGGAAGAGGTAGCCAGCCCGGATTATTGGGTGAATGTACGCAAACAACAACCACAATATCCGGCAACACCTGGACCAGGATCATTGATTTTGGAACGTCTGACTGCAGTCTGGCTAACGGTAACAAGGTACGCGGAAAAATAATCCTAACTTTTTCTGACGACTTTCCGGCCGCAGTTCGAACGGTCAGGTATCGACTTGAAAATTTCTACCATAACAGTCGGTTTGTACAAGGGAACGACAGCTTAGGAAAGACTTTTGTAAACGGCCATCCGACGGCTGCCTTAAATTTGAGCATGACGGTGACAACGCCTACCGGGTTTGTTCTTCAGCGAATGGGACGGCGCCTGCGCGAGTTTACATCCGGATACAACACGCTAGCCTGGTCTGACGATCAATTTTCAGTCACTGGGAGCTGGAGCACGTCTTTCCCAAATAGAACGGTACACTTCTCTACTGTAAATTCTCCGTTGATTATAAAGAGCGATTGTGAACATATCCTTGGCGGAACCATCAAATTTACCAGAGACAATGCGTCTGCTGCCGGACTTCTGGACTATGGCAACGGCACTTGTGACAACCAGGCCACACTTTATGTAAACGGGAATCCGTCTGTCATCAGCCTATAATTTCAAAGCGTTCCAGGCAACGTCAGGGCTGGTTTTTCTCAAAATTTTACGGATATGTTAAACCTTTTCTAGTCACTCACGTCTTAGGGAAAACTTAAAAAATAGACATTATGAAAACACCAATTTTAGCTTGCGCGATGGCACTAATGTTTTTGACGGTGGGTTGCAACAAAGACGACGACAAAACATCGCCTTTAACCGCTACAGAAATTAAAGCCAACGCCGACATGGACAACATCTCCGACGACGTCAGCGCCATTGCCGAATCAGAATCCGACGCGACTTCTACCGCCGGGCGCGGCGGGCAACCCA
Organism: Bacteroidota bacterium; assembly: GCA_029561105.1. Taxonomy (GTDB): domain Bacteria; phylum Bacteroidota; class Bacteroidia; order Flavobacteriales; family Flavobacteriaceae; genus Flavobacterium. The sequence continues at coordinate 5,814 of JAKQJQ010000033.1, read as the reverse complement.
GTTTTTTAAGTGGCTGTGCCCAGGTGATCACTACAATTTCGGGAAATACCTGGACGAGAATCATCGATTTTGGCGCCACCAACTGCACGCTTTACAACGGAAACTCGGTACGCGGTAAAATCATCATCGTTTTCTCGGATGATTTTGATGCCGCCACCAGAACCATCAACTACAGTTTTGAAAATTTCTACCACAATAACCGCCATGTAGAAGGCAACCGCACCGTAGGGAGGACGATCGTCAATGGGCATCCGAGGGCGGTAATCGATTTGAACCTTACCGTGACCACGCCGCAAGGTGCCGTATACCAACGGACAGGGCAACGCGTCAGGGATTTTGTATCCGGTTTCGGCAACCTTATTTTATCAGACAACCAATTCTCAATCACCGGAAGTTGGGTCACTACTTTCCCCAGCGGAACCATCCAAAGCGCCAATATCATAGCGCCGCTAATCGTACACTGGGATTGCGCGCACATCATGAGCGGCTCGATTTCGTTTACGCGCAACAATTCTTCGGCAACCGCCGTCCTGGATTATGGTAATGGCAGCTGCGATGATATGGCCACGCTCACCATCAATGGCAATGTTTACCCGATTGATTTGGGGATTTAACGAACGTCTATAAAAAAGAAATCCCGGAAATTTAAAACTTCCGGGATTTTTTTATGCTTCTTTGTTGGCGAGTTGCCCACAAGCCGCATCGATGTCCTTGCCCCGGCTGCGGCGTACTTTGGCCACGATGCCGTTGGCTTCGAGCGCGTCGATGTAGGCATTGATAGCCGCTTCTGAGGCTTGTTGGAATTCACCGTCGTCGATTGGATTGTATTCAATCAGGTTGACCTTACACGGTACATATTTACAGAACTTCACGAGCGCATCGACAGATTCCTTGTTGTCATTGATGTCTTTCCAGACGACGTATTCGTAGGTAATTTTGCTTCCGGTTTTGCGGTACCAATATTCGAGCGATTCGCGCAAATCGGCGAGCGGAAAATTGCTGCTGAACGGCATAATGCGCGAACGGATGCTGTCAATGGCAGAATGTAGTGATACGGCGAGTTTGAACTTTACCTCATCATCGGCCAGTTTCTTAATCATTTTTGGAATCCCCGAAGTGGAGACCGTAATTCTTTTGGGCGACATTCCCAATCCGGTAGGCGAAGTAATCATGTCAATGGCCTTGATCACGTTGTTGTAATTCATGAGCGGTTCACCCATTCCCATAAAGACGATATTCGACAACGGATGGTTATGATAGAGTCGACTTTCCCTGTCAATGGCGGCGACCTGGTCGTAAATTTCGTCGGCATTGAGGTTGCGCATGCGCTTGAGCCTTGCTGTTGCGCAGAAATTACAATCGAGACTACAACCCACCTGGCTCGATACACAGGCAGTTGTACGGGTTTCGGTGGGAATCAATACCGACTCCACCACGAGGCCGTCGTGCAACCGTACCGCGTTTTTTACGGTGCCGTCGCTGGAACGCTGCATGGTATCTACCTGGATGTGGTTGATCACGAAATGGGCTTCGAGCATGGCGCGTGTTTCCTTAGAAACATTGGTCATATCCTCAAAACGGTGCGCGTTTTTGCTCCACAGCCATTCGTAAACCTGGTTGCCGCGGAATGCCTTGTCGCCATTACTGACGAAAAATGCGCGCAATTGCTCTTGTGATAAGGCGCGGATGTCTTGCTTTTGGATTTCCATGGCGCAAATTTAAGCACTATTTACGGGATAATTGATAACTTTGGCAAATCTAAAACAAAGCCACATGCACTTCATTTCGCCCGAACTTGAGGATTATATCGAGCAACACTCCCAGCAAGAACCCGAATTGCTCGCCGCATTGAACAAGGAAACCTACCAGAAAGTTTTGTTGCCACGCATGCTCAGCGGACATTTCCAGGGTAGGGTTTTAAGTATGCTGTCTAAGCTGATTCGACCGGTGAACATCCTGGAGATCGGAACCTACACCGGTTATGCTGCACTGTGCCTTTGCGAAGGCATGCACGAAAATGGCCAGTTGCACACCATTGACATTAAGGAAGAACTCGTGGATTTTCAGCGCAAATACTTTGACCGTTCGCCTTGGGGAAGCCAGATTTTCCAGCATTTGGGAGAAGCGGTAGATGTGATTCCTACATTGGATTTAAAATTCGATCTGGTGTTCATTGACGCCGACAAGGAAAACTACCTCAACTATTTTGAATTGATGGTTCCCAAGATGAACAAAGGAGGAATTATATTGTCTGACAATGTCCTTTGGAGCGGAAAAGTCCTTGAGCCGTTACAACCCAACGACCTCAGCACGAAAGTGCTTTTAGAATACAATGAACGTTTAAAAAATGATCCGCGTGTAGAAACGGTGCTTTTGCCGATTCGCGATGGATTGACGGTGAGTCGGGTGCTTTAAACCTCAACATTCGTTGGTTCACGTTGGTTGTTCAAAACTTTTAAATTTGCGAGCTTGCTCGGCCTAGCCCGGATAGCAGTGGAAATCCTTTTGCAAAAAGGATAGTGCGGGACCTGCGTAGGGAAATCCTTTTTGTCAAAAGATTGCAACGTATAGCCGGAATAGCTCCTGAAAATTTACCCGGGAAAATACTTCTGCTGCGCCAATCGGTATAACTTATAGCAGCCAAACCCAGTAAGTGCGCCCATGAAATACCCAAAAAGAATGTCGGACGGAAAATGCAAGCCCAGGTAAATACGACTGTAGCCAAAGACGAGCGGCCAGAAGAAAATCTGCCAAAAATACTTGTAGTGTTTTTTCATAATCAGGTACAACAACGTGGCTACCGCCGAAGTATTAGAGGCATGTCCCGAAAAGAAACTGTACGAATCGCGAATCAGAACCTTGCGGATGTTAGGCCCAAGATTGGGGTTGTTGCAAGGTCGCAGCCGCTCAAAACCATTCTTGAAAACGTTGGTAAGCTGGTCTGTAAAGGCAATTAAAATGGCAATAAAAAAGAGCAGGTAAAGGGTTTGCTTGCCGCCGATTTTCTTGTAGATCAGGTAAAAAAGCAATAGAAAAAAAGGAATCCAGTGGATTTGTTGGGTGATGTAGAGCCAAAACGGGTCGTATTGCTCTGAACCCAAACCGTTGAAGAACTTAAATAAGTCGTGATCCAGTTGCAGCAGTTTCTCTAGCATCTAGTTTTGTCTTTTGATTGGGCCGGTAATTTCTTCGATTTCTTGGTGAACCCCTTCGATTTTCGGCGTCACTTGGTTGGCGAGGTTGTCTTTGGCTTTGCTGATTTCGGCTTGGATGTTTTGCGAAACGTCGGTGAAATTGCCATGGATGTCCTTAAAAGTATCGGTAAGCCCGTTGGCATCTGCGCCTTTCTGGATTTCACTTTTGATGTCGTTGGTGGCGTTTTTAAGCTGCGCCATCGCTTTGCCCATGGTACGGGCGATTTCGGGGATTTTATCCGATCCGAACAACATCAAAACTATAAAGAGGATGAAGACCAACTCGCCGCCGCCAATTCCAAACATATTTTCTTATTTTTTTAGCAAAGTTATGCGTTTTTGAAGTTCAAATCCTCAAATTAACCATATTTTAAGCCTCACTCGGTTTTTACAGGCTCTGGCGTAGCAATCAGGTCGTTGTACTCTACCGCAAGCCTTTTGACATAAAACATAGTTAAGGTTTTATTTTTGTCGTTGAGTGCACGGGCAAAATCCTCGTCTTCAATAATGTAGTACTGAAAACCTTGTATGTAGTCTTCTGGGATTTTCAAGGTTTGCGTGTAGTATTTGTCCTCAAACCAACCATCGAGTTTGATGAGCAATCGCTCATTGCGTTCTACCTGAATCTCCTTTTTGAGCTGTGCGGTGCGTCCCGACATTTTATTGAGCAGCGGATCTAGTAATCCGGTAGTGGCAGTGCGGAGTTTACGCTCGGCTGGCGTGTAGCGCTTCTGGCCCTTTTGAGTAATCCCCATTTGTTCTGAGTTGATTTGGGGATGCGCGTTAACATCGACTTCATTGAGCTGGGTCATTTTGGTGCTGGCCTTGATGAGCAGGATTTCTTCTTTGAGGTCGTCGGCAGAAATGATTTTTCGCCTGGTTTCAAGGTTTATCCCAGTAATCACAAGTACATCGCCTTCGCGAAGCAAGATCGTAAAGATACCTTCTTTGTTGGTAATGGCAGTCTTGTAATCGCGAAGATTGAGTACGTTGACCTTGTCGATGGCAGACGAATCGGCTACGATTTTGGCCGTCACAAGTTTCGCGGGCGATTGTCCCCAAACCAGCTGCGCGCACAACATCAAAAGAAAAAATAGAATGTTATTTGTTTTCACTTGCGATAATCTCTAAATATTTAACCGCGTATTCTCCCATGAGAAAAGTAGCCAGCGTTTTATTTTTGGCTTTGATTGCCGCTGCAAATCTATTGTTTTCGGCCAAATAATATTGGAATCCCTTGACATATTCTTGTGGGATTTTGAGTTTGTGCGTGAAATATTCGGGCTCGAACAAATAATCAATCTGATCCAATAATTTTTCCTTCCCTTCTACCACAAGCTCCTTTTTGAGCATCGCCGTACGGCCTGAAAAAATATTGAACAATGGGTCTATCGATACACCGCCTCCTTGCCCGCTCCAACCAGTAGCTGCTTTGAGTTTGCGCTCGGCGGGCGTGTAGGTTTTTCTGCCCATTGGGATAATCCCAAGTGCTTCGGCGTTGATGTTTTTGTATTGGTAAACCATCACTTCATTGAGTTGGTTCATGATGGGAGTCATCTTCAGGAAGAGCAAATCGGTATTGATCATATCCGAGGCTTTGACTTCATACCGCAAAGCCTTGAATTGGATAGACGACAGCATCAACGTATCGCCAATGCCCATCGCAATAGAAAAATAGCCGCCTTTCTGGGTAATCGTTGCGTCCTGCGTTTTGAGGTTGATTACATAGATACCGTCAATATCATTGGCGTCGGCCATTACTTTGCCTTTGATAATCTTGCGCGTAGTTTGCGCAATAGAAGCATTGGGAAAAATGCTAAATAACACGAATGCCAGCAGGATTTTGTTCATTGGTTTGGTTTAATCGAGGGTAAATATAGAAGCGGCGCCTGCCAATAAATTGCCAACAGCGTGATAATTAAATGTTAATTTAAATCCATCACGTCAGGCGCTGACAGACAAGTATTCTTTATCTTTACGACAACGACGAACCTTCTACAACCATGAAAAATCTTCTGATTGCAAGCACCTCCACTTTGCACGGCAGCGGCTATCTGGAATACCTTCTGCCCGAGCTGGCTCTCCATTTTAAAAATTGTGAAACCATTGTATTCATTCCTTATGCAAGACCTGGAGGCCTATCGCATGAGGCATACACCCAAAAAGTTTGTGAGGCTTTCACGGGCATAAACGTCAACGTAAAAGGATTGCATGAGTTTGAATCCGCCGCCGATGCGATCCGTTCGGCACAAGGCATTTTTACAGGTGGCGGCAATACGTTCCTACTCGTCTACCAATTGTACAAAAACAAAGTGATGGACGTTTTGGCCGAAGCGCTCAAAAACGGAACGCCTTACCTTGGTACAAGTGCCGGAAGCAATATCACCGGGCTCACCATGCAAACTACCAATGATATGCCCATCATTTATCCGCCGAGTTTCCAGACATTGGGCATGATCCCGTTTAACCTGAACCCGCATTACCTCGATCCCGATTTGCAATCCAAACATATGGGGGAAACACGCGAGACCAGGATTGCCGAATTCCATCAGTTCAACAATGTACCGGTTTTGGGCTTGCGCGAAGGCAGTTGGCTCGATGTGAAAGGCGATAAGATTAT
>JAKQJQ010000032.1 GCA_029561105.1 Bacteroidota bacterium | reverse complement strand
GCCGCAGGAAAGCTGTCTACCAACAGAATTATTAAGAATTGAGTTAGTTTAAATTAGTTTTGAAAGCACGTTTCGAAAGGGCGTGCTTTTTTATTGGTTTTTAGCGATTATCGCTATCTTTAGCCATGAAAATCCAATAATCCCAATGACCGGAATTCTTTTTAGAAGATTATTGCTGTTGCTTGCGCTGCTGCCACTGCTGGCTGTCTCGCAGGATTTACCGCCCATCGTGAAATACGCGCCAACCACCTATGATGCGGGCAACCAGAACTGGATGATCTCGCAAGACCAGAACCATTATATTTTCTTTGCCAACAACGAGGGTTTGCTCGAATACAACGGCTCGAACTGGACCTTGTACCAATCGCCCAATGAAACGATCATCAGGTCGGTAAAGGTCGTAGAAAACAAGATTTACACGGGATGTTATATGGAGTTTGGGTATTGGTCGCGCCAAGCCAACGGGCAGTTGCGGTATACTTCGCTCAGCGCCAGGATCAAGGAAAAACTGCTAGACGACGAACAATTCTGGAACATTCTGCACTACGACCAATGGATGATTTTTCAGTCGCTGAATCGCATTTACATCTACGATTCCAAAGCCGGGACTTTTAAGATCATTTCTGGAAAGAACGGTATCTGGAAATCCATCCGCGCCAACAACTCTATTTATTTCCAGACCTTGGGCGAAGGTTTGTTTGAGATTGAGAATGGCCAAGCCAAATTGGTATCAAACGATCCGCTGCTCACGCGCAACAAACTCGTCAACATTTTTTGGGATGAAAACGGATTGATTTTACAGACGGCGCAAATCGGCTTTTACAGGCTAGCCGGAAGTGTCCTTACGCGCTATGTTACCGAGGCCGACGCCCAACTGGCCAGCAGCACGATTTACTCAAGCCAAATGCTCTCGGATGGCAGTTTTGCGCTCGGTACGGTGTCTAACGGGATTTTCCTGCTCAGCCACGAGGGCAAAATCCGCTATCATATAACCCAAAATAAAGGCTTAAGCAACAATACCGCGTTGTCTGTTTTTGAAGATGCCGATAAGAACCTTTGGCTCGGCCTGGACAACGGTATCAATTGCATCAATTTACAATCGCCGGTCAAGAGTTTTTCGGATGATACTGGGATTCTGGGTACTGTTTACACGTCGGCTTTATGTCAAGGCAAACTCTATGTGGGGACCAATCAGGGTTTATTTTACAAATCCTACGAATCCAACGAGGAATTCCGGTTTGTTCCCGGAACCAAAGGACAGGTTTGGTCATTGTCTGAAGAACAGGGCACGTTATTCTGTGGGCATGATTCGGGCACGTTTGTCGTCAATGGCGGCACAGTGCAGAGTATCTTTTCGCAATCGGGCACCTGGAAAATCGAATCGGTTCCCGGCAAAAGTGATTTGCTCGTGCAGGGCAATTACTATGGTTTGTCGGTGTTGCAGCGCAGTGGTTCGGGTTGGATTTTCAGGAACAAAATTAACGGATTTGATTATTCGTCTAAATATTTTGAGGTGACACCCAACCTCGAGGTGTATGTAAGCCACGAGTACAAAGGCGTTTTCAGGATGCAACTCGATACTGCGCTCGGGAAAGTCAAAGGGAATTTTTACACCTATCAATCGCCTGCGAAAGGCAAGAACGCAAGCTTGTGTAAATTTCATGGGGACATTTACTACGCTTACAAGGAAGGAATTTTTAAGCTCAACCGTAAAACGAGGCAATTTGAGAGGGAAAAGGTGTTGAGTTCGGTTTTTGAGAAAGATCAGTATACTTCGGGAAAATTAATCGTCGATCGGTCTAATAAAATCTGGTTGTTTTCTAAAAACTACATCCATTATTTTACATTGAGCAAACTCAGTGAGGCGCTCAAGCAAAACGCAATACCGATTCCGGCATCCTTAACCAACTCGATGCTCGGCTACGAAAACATCACCCAGCTCAACAACGCCAATTACCTGATCGGCACCACCGATGGTTATTACACCATGAACATCAACGACCTCACGTTTAAAAATTACAGCGTATCGATTACTTCTATTGCTGTCAACAAGCAAAACAAACGCTCGTGGGATATCAATATTGACAAGGAAGGTAGTTTGGCCTACGACCAGAACAACGTTACCTTCAGTTATACGGTGCCAGAATACAACAAGTACATCAGCGCCGAATACCAGTACCTGCTTGACGGAGTCCAGGACCAATGGAGCGAATGGAGCGCACGCCCGAATGCGAGTTTTAAAAATCTTGCGCCTGGCGATTACACTTTTAAAGTGCGTGCAAAAATTGGTAACTCGCTGCCTGAGAATGTGGCAGTTTACCAGTTTACGATTCTCAAACCTTGGTATGCCACCAATTTGGCAATTGTTATCTACTTGATTTTATGTGTTGTAGTGGCGCATTTCATTCACAAGGCCTATCGCAATTACTATCAGAAACAAAAAGAGAAGTTGATTGAGGAGAACAACCTGTTGCTTGAAATCAAGGAACTTGAAAACGAGCAGCAGCTCATGAAATTGCGCAACGACCAGCTGTCGCAGGATATGGATGCTAAAAATAGGGAGCTTGCCGTTTCTACGATGAGCCTGATTAAAAAGAATGAGCTGTTATCGCTCATCAAAGAAGATCTCAAGAAAACCGAGGACAGCAGCCGAAACATCAAATCGGTGATTACCACGATTAATAAAAACATCAGCGAAGAAGACACCTGGAATGTGTTTAAGGAAGCCTTCGACAATGCCGATAAAGATTTTCTCAAAAAGGTAAAACAAGCGCATCCGGCATTAACGCCAAACGATTTGAGGCTTTGCGCGTATCTTAGACTTAATCTTTCGTCTAAAGAAATTGCACCTTTGGTAAACATTTCTGTGCGCAGCGTAGAGATCAAGCGATATCGTTTGCGCAAAAAAATGGATCTTCCGCACGAACAAGGCCTTGTTGAGTACATCCTTTCTATCTAGCTTACCGCAACAATCAACCAATTTACCTATACATTACCACAACAACAACGTTGTAACTGTCGCCAATAAAGGGCTTGGTGCTGCTTCGTTTGGTTGCTCGCCAGCCCATTTTAGATGAGTTTTTGGGTATTTCTTAATTATTTTGATCTTTTTTTACACTGTATGTTTTTTGTTGTGGTGAATATTAAATATTTCTTAACAAACTCTTCTAATTTTAAATCCAACAAAAAACCAACTTATGAAGTCAAACTTACACTTAATTTATTTTTTGCTTTTGTCAGCCGTGGGATTTTCCCAGGGTTTTGACGTTGGAGGCACCGTAAAAGAGTCAGACACCGGGTTGCCCATACCCGATGCCAATGTTTCTGTAATGGGTTCTACCCTTGGAACCAATAGCGATATTGATGGGAAGTTTTCGCTCAAGAACGTCCCTGCGGGATCGGTATTGAGTATTAGTTACATTGGTTACAAATCGGCAACTTATAAGGTAACTTCAAGTAACACCAGTATTGTCATCAAACTTATAACCGATACCAAGGGGCTTGATGAAGTGGTCGTTATTGGTTACGGAAGCCAGAAGCGCAAGGATGTTACTGGTGCGGTTGGTATAGTATCCAATAAGACCATTGAACAACTTAAGCCCATCAGGATTGAGCAAACCCTCCAAGGTACACTTGCAGGAGTTACAGCTACAGCCAATTCGGGTTCGCCGGGATCAGATTTTGCGATTTTGATTCGTGGTGTGAAGAGTAACAGGAGCAATGAACCTCTGGTAATAATTGATGGTAATAATGTCCAGCTAACAGATTTCAATGCATTAAATCCGAACGACATTGAAAACGTAACGATACTCAAAGATGCACAAGCGGCAATTTACGGAACCCGTGGCGCAAATGGTGTAATACTGGTGAGTATGAAAAAGGGAATCAAAAATAGCAAAGCCAGATTTTCTTATTCTGGCTACACCGGGTTTCAGGAAACCTCTAAAAAACTCAACCTCCTAAACGCCACCGAATACGCCTTACTGCTTAACGAAAGTTATGCCAATGGCGGACAGCCGGTACCTTACCCCAGTGTAGGCGGTTTAGGAACAGGCACAGATTGGCAACGCGAGGTTTTTGGCAGCGCGGTTCCGGTCTTTAACCACGATTTATCAGTGAGTGGCGGTTCTGAAAAAATCACCTATGCCGTAGGAGGGTCGCATTTATATCAGCAGGGAATTGTTGGTGGAGACAAGGCCGATTTTCGGAGAAGTTCGGCACACCTTGCGTTCGCTGCCGATCTTACCGACAAATTGAAACTGCAAAGCAACATATTCTACACTTACTCCAATCGGGACGCATTGAATGAGAACGGATTAGGATCGGTACTTTTCAACGCCATCAATGCACATCCAACCATGCCCATTCGCGATGCCAATGGCAATTATTCCCTGATTCCATCAGAAACAGGTTATGGGAATGAAACCATCAATCCACTGGCACAAATTGAAAATACTTATAACGATTTTACAGGCCGCACGTTGATCGGGAATTTCCAACTGGATTACAATCTGCTCAAAGGGCTCGATTTTACGAGTCGTATCGGATTCAAAAGCTGGGATGGCAGTTCAAAGACGTTTGCCAAACAGGTCGACTATGGTTCAGGAAAAGTCTTTAACAACGGCAGAAGCTATGTGTCCGAGAATACACAAAATACAAAGAGCTACACTCTTGATTTGTTCCTTACTTACAAAAGGACACTCGCCGAAATGCACAACTTCACGTTCCTGCTCGGTACAACCAGCAACAAGGAATGGGGTAAAGGGTTGTATGCAACCGCTTTCGACGTACCAAACAATTCATGGGAATATGCCGACATTAACCTGGCAAGAGGTACAAGCACTTCGCGTGACGTAGGTTCGTACACTACAGACGAACGCCTCAACTCTTATTTTGCACGTTTGCAATATGATTTCAAAGGGAAATACTTAATCTCGGCCATTATCCGAAGAGATTCGTCAACTCGTTTTGGAACAGACAACGCAGTAGCTTATTTTCCAACTATCTTAGGCGGCTGGGTGGTTTCTGAAGAAAACTTCCTTAAAGATTCTGAAACTTTAAACTTCTTAAAATTCCGCGCCAGTTACGGGGTGCTCGGTAATGACAAAATAGGCGATAACCAATATGTAGGACTACTTAACGGAGAAGCCGAATATGTATTTGATAACACCCTGACTTCTGGTCGTGCGTTGGGAACCCTACCCAATACAGGACTCAAATGGGAGGAAGCCCGTAAATTTGATGTAGGTTTGGATGCCAAATTCTTCAACAACCACATCGATTTCACCACCGATTTTTTCATCGAGAAACGATACAACTTGTTAATTGAGGCCTTACCCGTTTCAGGAATTACAGGTGTTGGCGCTCCCGGCGGAGCCGCTCCGACTCAAAATGCGGGCGCCATGGTTAACAAAGGCCTTGAGCTCGCGTTAGGTTATACCGCTAAAATCGGTGACGACTTCAGCATCGCTGCAAACATCAACTACACCACGATTCACAACGAAGTGACCGAAGTAAGAAGTCCAAATAAGTATCTTCAAAGCGGTTCATTCGGCGTAGGCCAACAACCCATCGCACGTATGGAGGAGGGCTACACGATGAGTTATTTCTATGGCTGGCAAACCGACGGAATCTTCCAGACGCAGGATGAGGTTGATGCCCATCCGTCGCAAGTGGCACTTGGAGCCCCAGCACAGCCTGGAGATATTCGATACAAAGATATCAACGGTGATGGTAAAATCGATTTGAACGACCGTACCAAAGTAGGAAACCCACTCCCAGATTTCACCATGGGCTTTAACCTGAACCTGAATTATAAAGACTTCGATTTCGTATTGTATTCATACGCTTCGGTGGGTAACGACATGGTCAGGAATTACGAACGCTCGGTTCCAAACGTGAACCGTATGGCCTACACGCTAGACCGTTGGACCGGTCCGGGTACCAGCAATGAAGTGCCAAGGGTTACAACTGCCGCGTCGGGAAACAACGTTTTTTCTGATTATTTTGTAGAAGATGCCTCGTACTTGCGCATCCAGAATGTACAACTCGGGTTTTCACTACCTGCCGATGTCATCAAAAGGGTAAATATTTCAAAGGCCAGAATTTACGCCGGTGTCAATAACCCATACACTTTTACCAAGTACAGAGGTTATGATCCTGCCGGAGGAAGCACTTCGGCTATCGGGTTGGGCATTGATTACGGATATTATCCGGTGGCACGAACCTATCTTTTGGGCGTAAACCTTAATTTTTAATCCGCACGTTATGAAAAATATAAAAATAGCAACTATAGCTTCCCTCGCGCTACTGGCAGGACTTTCGATTTCCTGCGGCGATGATTTTATCGACAGGCAAGCCCCTTATTCTATAGACTCTGAGAATTATTTCAATTCTGCCGACGATTACAGACAGGCGTTAACCGGCGCCTACGATCCCTTGCAGTCTACCTATCTCAATGTGATGCTCGGCGAGATTGCTTCGGATAACACCAATTCTGGTGGAGAAAGCGCCACCGACGTGGTGGGTTTCCAACAGATAGACGACATGATCCATACTTCTAATAATGCCAACCTTAAAAACCTTTGGGATTGGAATTTCGGTGGCGTGGCACGTTGCAATTACATACTTGAATTCAAGGACAAGACCGAGTTCGAAGGTAAAAACCAAATCATTGCCGAAACACGATTTCTACGGGCATATTACTATGCCGAACTCGTCAAATGGTTTGGCCCGCTGCCGTTAAACGGAGACAAGCGCTTCGGGGTAAACGATGTCACTACAATCAAGCGTTCGTCGGTGCCCGAAGTGTACGCCCAGATCGAATCGGACTTGATTTACGCGATTGCCAACCTCTCGCCAACGGCACCGCAAATCGGCCGGGCGACTAAAGGCGCGGCGCAAGCCTTGCTTGGCAAAGTGTATTTGTATCAAAATAAATTCGTCGCTTCGGCCAACATCCTTCAGGAAGTGATCAACTCAGGAACCTATTCGCTCGTAACCAACTACAACCAGATTTTTGAAATGGAGGGCGAAAACGGGCCAGAATCTGTTTTTGAAATCCAATACGGAGAAGACCAAGGCGCGAGTTTCGACTGCTTGCAATGCAGCGAAGGCAACGTGGCTGTAGGATTCAGCGGTGTACGCAATTACGCAGGACCGTTGTTCTCTGACGGTTTCAGTTTCAACGTTCCCAGACAGGAAGTCGTAGATGCCTTTGAAGCCGGTGACAAGCGCAAAGACGTAGCCATCCTTGACATTGCAGCCTGGGCAACTCTCACCAATGCGACTTATGGAGTGGGCTACAAACACACCGGGTATTTTAACCGCAAGTACATCCCAAGAACGCGTTCGGCCAACGCACCCGGCGATTTGCACCTCACCAATCCCAATAATTACCGCGCAATCCGTTATGCCGATGTGTTGCTTATGGCAGCCGAAGCCTACAACCGTGGCGGTATCGATGACGGGAAAGCCCGCCTGTACCTCAATGAGGTGCGCCGACGTGCTTTTGGCGACGTAAACCACGACGCAACCGCTTCGGGCGCTGCATTGACCGATGTGATTTGGGCAGAACGCCGCGTAGAGCTTGTAGGCGAAGGACACCGTTTCTTTGACCTCGTGCGTACCGGTAAAGCCGCCCAGGAAATCGACGGATTTTCACCCAATAAAAATGAAATATTTCCTGTGCCAGTAGAAGAAATCCAGTTTTCGGCGGGTAATTGGACACAAAACCCAGGCTATTAAAACCTTCAGCTATGAAACAAATCAAATACATACTCAGTTTTTTCCTTGTGGCTTTTGCCTTGGGATGCTCAAATGACGACAACAGCACCGATTTTGTCAACCAGGCTGCAGCGCCGTCGAATTTGTCGGCACTCGTGACCATTGCCCAGGACAATTCGGGCGAGGTAACCATCAGGCCAAACGCTGATGGGGTTACGCAATACGAAATTGATTTTGGCGACGCTACCGCCGAAACTGCTAAAATCGCCCCGGGCGAAGTAGCCACGCACACCTATCCCGAAGGCGTTTACAACCTTACCATTACCGCTATGGCGGTTAACGGAAAGAAAACCGTACTCAACCAGGAATTGACGGTGACGTTTCGCCAACCCGAAAACCTCGTGATCAATGCCGTGGTCGATCCGTCGAACGCTTATCTTTTTAAACTCACCGCCGAGGCCGACTTCGAGACCTATTTTGACGTGACTTTTGGAGACGACCCAAGCGCGGTTCCGCAAGCATTCAACCAAGGACAGGAAATCACCCATACTTACAACGCCATCGGTACTTACACCATCACAGTTCGCGCGTTTAGCGGAGGAGCAGCATTTGTCCAGGATACGGTTTCTGTGACGGTTTACGATCCGTTATTGTTGCCGGTAGATTTTGAGTCGCCCACTTTGAATTACGCGTTTACCAATTTCGGGAATGCTTATTCGTCTGTGGTGAACAACCCATCATCGACTGGAATCAACACGAGCGCCAAGGTTGGGAAATTAGAAAAAGTGGCGGGCGCCGAAGTTTGGGCAGGCTCTTTCCTTGAACTCAGCCAACCGATCGATTTTAGTTCGTTGCGCCAAATCAGCGTGAAGACTTTTGCACCGGCATCGGGCATCACCGTGAAGTTGAAATTAGAGAACCTGGCCAATAGCAGCATCAATATCGAACGTGATGTAACCAACACCGTAGCCAATGGCTGGGAAACGCTAACCTTTGATTTTACAGGCATAGTCAATGCCAACGCTTACCAAAGGGTCGTTATTTTCTTCGACTTCGGCAATGCAGGAACCGGCGCCAGGTATTACTTCGACGACATCAAACTCAGCAGCAGCGCGCCAGACGTGCAGCTTGTGACTTTCCAGGAATCTCCGGCATTTAATTTTACCGATTTCGGGAACGCCACGACAACCATCATCAACAATCCCGATGCAAGCGGGATCAATACGAGTGCAAAAGTGGCCAAGCAACTTAAAAACAACGGTGCCGAAGTTTGGGCCGGAAGCTTCATTGAAATGGCTGCACCCATCAATTTCTCGCAACACACCAAAATCAAGATGAAAGTCTGGTCGCCGGTGGCAGGAGCGGTGATTAAATTTAAAATGGAAAACCTCGCTACAGCCAGTATCAACATAGAAAGAGATGCCACTACAACCGTAAGCAACGGTTGGGAAGAGCTCACTTATGATTTTACTGGGATTGTAAATGCCAACAATTACCAAAGGGTAGTGGTATTCTGCAATTTCGGGGTGGCAGGTAATGGCGCGACTTATTATTTTGACGACATCAAACTTTCAAACTAAAAGCTATGAGACAATACGTAAAGAATTTGGGAATGATTTGCCTGCTGTTGCTGGCCATGGTTTCCTGTGAAAAAGACGATTATGAATTTGGCGACCTGAATTCGCCGAGCGGAATCAAGGTAAACGCCGAACTCGTAGGAAAAGACGATGCCAACCCAAATGGCGACGGTTCGGGGCTGGTGAATTTCACGGCTACTTCGGTAAACGGATTCAGCTACAAGTATATCTTTAGCGACGGGACTACGCAGAATTCGCCGAGTGGTGTGTACCAAAAGCGTTTTACCCAAAACGGAACCAACACCTATTCGGTAACTGTTTTGGCCAGCGGACGCGGCGGAATAACCTCAAGCCTCACTTTTGAAGTAACGGTATTCAGCAATTTCTCCGACGACGACGCGGTAGCCAAACTTACCGGCGGATCCACCAAAACCTGGTATTGGGCTGCGGCCGAACCTGGCCACTTGGGCGTTGGGCAGAACGACGGCAATACCGATTTGAATTTTTATGCCAATTACTACCAAGCGGCGCCGTTTGAAAAAGCCGGTGCAGCCGCCAGTAGCTGTTTGTATGAAGCAGAACTCAAATTTTCTTTGGTGAATGGCCAGCTGAAGTTTGAGCAAGACAATAAGGGGCACACCTTCTTCAATACTGCTTTCCAGAGTGTGGTTGGAGGAAGCGCCGGTAGCGACAACTGTTATGATTTCAACACTACGGGTATCAAAAACGTACAACTCGGTCCATCCTCATCGGTGGTCGCAGCCGATAAGAAACGCGGCACCGAAATGACTTTCTCTGATGGCGGTTTCATGGGTTATTACATCGGGCAAAGTACCTACGAAATCTTATCGATAACCGACAACCGTTTGTATGTAAGGGCGGTTATGGGTGGCAATCCCGCATTGGCCTGGTACCATATCTTTACTACGACACCTCCGGTTCAGAACGTAGACGAAACCTATGATACTTTGGCCTGGTCGGATGAATTCAATGTAGACGGTGCGCCCGATCCTACGCATTGGGGTTATGACCTCGGCGCGGGTGGTTGGGGCAACAACGAAGTGCAGACATACACCAACGACGCGCAGAATATCAGCGTTTCTGACGGAAAACTGAAAATCACCCTTAAAAAAGTTGGGGCCAATTACACTTCGGCACGAATAAATTCCAAAGGGAAATACGATTTCAAATACGGAAAAGTAGAATTCCGTGCCAAACTCCCGACAGGTGGCGG
>JAKQJQ010000027.1 GCA_029561105.1 Bacteroidota bacterium | reverse complement strand
GGCAATGAAATCTACATGATTTTGTCGGACGATTGTGATTTGGCCAAAATAAAAGCCATCGCACTAAAAAATGAAATGGCTTTGGATAAGGTACTCGAAAAGAAAGTTGCGACCGAGGTGAACTTTATTTTCAGGTTGGTTTCGCTATAGTTTGCGCGTGGATTCGCGCTGGCGCAGTTCTGTTTTGACTTCTTCTGTTTTATAGGTTTGGGTTTCCTCCTGGCTGTTTTTCTCAAGTCTTGCTATGAGCAATTTGGCCGCCGCCTCGCCTATTTCGGGGCCGTGTTGGCTTACTGTAGACAAACTTGGCGTGAGCCTTCGCGACCAGACGCCGTCGGCAAAACCGATGATGCATAATTCCTCTGGAATCTTGTAATTGTTTTTCAATCCCATTTTTATGGCCGAGACCGAGGTGTGTTCGTCTAGTGCGAAGATGCCGTCTATTTTGTGGCTTTCTAATAACTTGGGTGCTTTGGCGTCGAAATCATCGGCGGTGTCGGTGCGGATGATCAGCGATTGGTCGACCTTGATATTATTGTCCTCGAGCGCCTTGAAATAACCGTCTGCGCGGAGTTTGCCCACACTGAGGTTATCAATCGACGAAAATAGCGCGATTCTCTTGCAACCCAGTTTAATGAGGTGTGCGGTGGCGTGCAGCGCTGAGTTAAAATCGTCTACGATTACTTTGTCGCAGTCTACCTCGTCTGAGATGCGGTCGAACATCACAATGGGCGTGCCCTCGTTGATGATGTTTTTAAAGTGGCTGAATTCCTGTAGTTTTTGCGCTTCTTCTGAAATCGAGAGGATGAAACCGTCGATGGTGCCGTTGCTGAGCATCTCGAGCGCGTGGATTTCTTTTGCTATCGATTCATTAGAAATACAGGTAATGAGGTTGTAGCCTTTCTCATCGGCCACTTTTTCTATGCCGGTGAATACCTTGGCAAAAAACGGGTTGAGTATGTTGGGAATGATGACCCCAATGGTTTTGGTCTTGCGGTTTTTGAGGTTCAGGCCTATTACGTTGGGCTTATAGTTTTTGAGCTTGGCGTATTCCTGTACCTTGATTTTGGTTTGCTCGCTGATTTCAGGGCTGTCATTGAGTGCCTTTGAAACGGTAGAGACTGAGACATGCAACTCTTTTGCAATTTGTTTTAATGTAGCTTTAGATTTCATCGGCCGGCTTTTGAGAAACGTTAGATTCCTACAAATATATCAACATTCGTCAAGTATTGGGAAAGCGATGCTTAAATTTTGATTTTTGGTAACCTTTGCCTAATGATTCACCACTGCTTTGGTGGTAATTCCGAGCGGTGTTTTGTTGCTGATTTTCAATTACTAAAATAATATTTTACAGGCGTTTGGATTTAAAATAAATAATTGTACTTTTGCAGTCCAAATTTTGGGCATACCTTATTTGGAACGGAATGTTTAATTTAAATAAATAATTGTGGACGCATTAAGTTACAAGACAATTTCAGCAAACAAAGCCACTGTCGCGAAAGAGTGGGTTGTTGTAGATGCTGATGGTCATAACCTGGGTCGTCTTGCTTCAAAAGTCGCTATGATTTTGAGAGGTAAGTACAAACCGAGTTATACACCGCACGTAGACTGTGGCGATAACGTGATTGTTATCAACTCAGAAAAAATCAACCTTACAGGTACCAAAATGAATGACAAAATTTACATGCGTCATACAGGGTATCCAGGAGGACAAAGAACCCTTACTGCCAAAGTTTTACAGGCGAAAAACCCTGCCTCTTTGGTTGAGAAAGCTGTAAAAGGAATGTTGCCTAAAAACAAATTGGGCGCTGAGCTTTTCAGGAACTTAAATGTAGTTGTAGGTCCAGAGCACAAACAAGCGGCTCAAAAACCTAAAACTGTTAACCTTAACGATCTTAAATAATGGCAGTAATTCACAAAATCGGTAGAAGAAAAACCGCTGTTGCACGTGTTTATGTTTCTGAAGGAACAGGAAAAATCACGGTAAACAAAAAAGAATTCGCAACTTATTTCCCAACTGCTACTTTACAGTACAAAGTAATGCAACCAATGTCTATGACAGAAAATGCAACCAACTTTGACGTAAAAGTAAATGTTTACGGAGGTGGTTCAACAGGCCAGGCAGAAGCTGTGAGAATGGCGCTTGCCCGTGCAATGTGCGAAGTAGGTGAAGGAAACAGAGCGATCCTGAAACCAGAAGGTTTATTGACAAGAGACCCAAGAATGGTTGAGCGTAAAAAATTCGGACAGAAAAAAGCGCGTAAAAGATTCCAGTTCTCTAAACGTTAATATGGCCTGTCTTGTCCAATACTGGCAAGACTTTATCAAGTTAGAAAATTTAAAAACAATGTTGTTGTTGCCTACCGAGGTAGGAATTAGTTTAGCATCTAAATGAAGCCAACAGCAAAAAGCTTATAGCTTATAGCTTAAAGCCCACGGCTAATCGGAACATTGCTAATTCAACAGAACGTAAACTAAGAAAAAAATGTCAAACAAAGTAGAAGTAAAAGACTTACTGGAAGCAGGTGTTCACTTCGGACACATGACCAGAAAATGGAATCCAAACATGGCGCCTTACATTTACATGGAGCGCAACGGAATCCACATCATCAACCTTTACAAAACTGCAGCGAAAATTGAAGAGGCCAACGAAGCCTTGAAGAAAATCGCAGCATCAGGACGCAAAATCTTATTCGTTGCGACCAAAAAACAAGCAAAAGACATCGTTGCTGAGAAAGCAAAATCTGCAAACATGCCATACATCACAGAAAGATGGCCTGGCGGAATGTTGACCAACTTCGTAACCATCCGTAAAGCTGTTAAGAAAATGGCTTCTATCGATAAAATGAAGAAAGACGGAACATTCAACACCCTTTCTAAAAAAGAGAAATTGCAAATCGATCGTCTTCGTGCGAAATTAGAGAAAAACTTAGGCTCAATCGCCGACATGTCAAGACTGCCTGCTGCCTTGTTCGTTGTTGACATCATGGCCGAGCACATCGCTATAAAAGAAGCTCAAAAATTAAACATTCCGGTTTTTGCAATGGTGGATACCAACTCTGACCCACGCGAGGTAGATTACGTAATCCCAGCCAACGATGACGCTTCTAAATCAATCGATAAAATTTTGTCTTTGGTTACTGCTGCCGTTATCGACGGATTGGCCAACAGAAATTCTGATGCCATCGTAGATGACCAGGCAGATGAAGTTACAGAAGACGCTACAGAAGAAGTAGTAGCTGCGGCTCCGGCTTTAGAGGCTGCTCCTGTTGCAGAAGCTACAGAGGAAAAAACAGAAGAATAAATTTTAAAAATTCCAATAACAAAATTCCAAATTCCAAAAGGTCGGCATTGAAAAAATTGACGATTTGTTAAACTTGGAATTTGGGATTTTAGAATTGGAATTTATTTTTTTTACAAACTTTAATTATTAAAAAAATTATGGCAACAATTACTGCTGCAGACGTAAATAAACTAAGAACATTAACCGGCGCCGGAATGATGGATTGCAAGAAAGCGCTAGTAGAAGCCGATGGCGATTTTGAACTCGCAATAGAAAACCTACGCAAAAAAGGGCAAAAAGTAGCTGCCAACCGTTCTGACCGTGAGTCAACCGAAGGTGCTGCAATCGCTGCGGTAAACGCAGACAAAACAGAAGGTGTCGTAATCACTTTGAACTGTGAGACCGACTTCGTAGGTAAAAACGAAGGTTTCGTTAAATTGGCTACAGACCTGGCTAATTTGGCTTTGAAATACAACACCAAAGAAGAATTCCTAGCTGCCGATTTTGGTGGTATCACCGTTTCCGAGAAACTCATCGAGCAAACCGGAGTTATCGGAGAGAAAATTGAAGTAAACTCTTTCGAGAAATTGTCTGGAGCTTTCATCGGTTCTTACGTTCACTCAGGAAAAATCGCCGTTTTGGTTGCGCTTTCTGCTAACGTAGCTGGTGCCGACGAAGCTGCTAAAAACGTAGCCATGCAAGCTGCCGCCATGAATCCAATCGCACTTGACGAAGCAGGAGTTGATGCAGACACCATTGCCAAAGAAATCGAAATCGCCAAAGACATGTTGCGTCAGGAAGGTAAACCAGAAGCCATGATTGAGAACATCGCCAAAGGCAAATTGGGCCGTTTCTTCAAAGACAACACCCTGGTGAACCAAGACTACATCAAAGACGGATCAATGAGCGTTGCCGCTTACGTAAAATCGGTTGATGGTGGTTTGACTGTTACCGGTTTCAAAAGAGTAGCGTTAGGATAATCTATCCTTCACTTTTATACAAAACCCAATCGGAAACGGTTGGGTTTTTTTATGGCGTTACGCTTCCTACGTCGCGTCGCGCTGTACGCTCTATCTTTTGCTGCGTAAACTCCGCAAAAGGATGCCGCTGCCATCGCTAACGCAGTTTGGCATTAACTGGGAGATTCCTGCTTTTTAAGGTCATTTTCTTAACTTCTTTTTCTTTTAGCTCACCAAAATAATATTTGATTTTTGGTGTTCGCTGAATCTCGTTCCTCGATTTGTATAGCTTCGCTCCGTTCGGCTTCGCCTCGGGTCAAGACAAAAGAAAGCTTGCGGCAGCATAGCCCCGATTGCAGTGAAAATCCTTTTGCGCCTTTCTTTAAGGCGTAAAAGATTGCAACGCAAAGCGGGAATCGGCTCCTAAACAACTTTCCCCTTCACAATAAGAATGTTAGCAATTTTTCTCTATTTTTAAACTTCGAATATTGCGAACCTATGCAAAAACCAATCTTCATCAGCTA
>JAKQJQ010000011.1 GCA_029561105.1 Bacteroidota bacterium | reverse complement strand
TTTGACGCTGACGGCTGTATGACCCGTGAGGAATGGGCAGAGGCGAAGAAAGCAAGACAGATTTTTTCAAAGTTTTAAATAAACAACCATGTTCAAGAAACTTTTTTACCGCAGATCATTGAAATCCGTGATTGCAAATTTGAGTGCATCAAGGAACACTCATTTTGTAGAGGTCACAAACTTGATTGCTAATTTGAACGACCTGTATTTAGCCTGCTCCTATGGCGAACATTTCAGTCAAAAGATCGAAGCTGAACGGGCAATCATTGCCGCGCTTCGAGCCGAAAAGAAACTACTTGAAAGAGACATTTCTTTGCTGGAAGAAAGCCTGAACAAAGAAGATTAACCCACCCTGCCCGGTTCACGCCGGGCGCAAAACATTGAAACCATGCCTAGTGAACCACTAAGCGAATTAATGCAAGCAGTCAAGGACTTAAGCGACCACTTGGATAAACCAAAAGGACTTAAGATCGAACTTGATTTACAAAGCCCGTACAACCCATGCGGCTCACCCCGTACCGACCTGCCCACGGGTGAAGTTTTGGCGTGGGATGGGGAATACTGGATAACTGGAGTTTTAAAAATATCCGAAGTATTTAAAGGCAAAGTTGATGCAGTTGAGTTTGTAAACGGACTTGAGGGGCCAACATTGTTTAACATCACGCGGTTTGCACCGCTGCCAACAATAATCGAAGATGAAAATCGAATACTTCAAACTATCCGAGTTTGACGCAAAAGACGCAAACGGAAACAAAATCCCCGGCACAGGCGGCCAAATGCGGGCTTCTACCCTTGTCAAGTGCGACGCATTGCGGGAGCTTTACGGTAAGCCGCTGGTGGTCGCCTCTGGCATCCGTACCCCTGAACGCAACAAGCAAGTAGGCGGGGTGAAAAACTCTAGCCATTTGTTAGGCTACGCAGTGGACTGGAAGAACATCACCGACACCGAATTGATTGCTTTCCTTGATGCCGCCTGGGCTGCTGATTTCCGGCGGTTTGGG
>JAKQJQ010000372.1 GCA_029561105.1 Bacteroidota bacterium | reverse complement strand
CTCGACTTCGATGGTTCCGTTGCCTTGTTTGTACATCTTTTTGTCGGACGTAAGGTTCACCGTTCCGTCGAATTTATCGGCATAAGTCATCTTGATTTTTGTTTCGGCCGATTCGAATTCATACAAATTGTTCGAGCCGCCTTGCGCGTTGGGGATGAAGAAATTCGTAAACCATTTGCCTTTGACAAATCCTTCGGTGACACCCAGGTCCTGATCGGGTTTGAAAAGGCCGGTGGCATTATCCATGGTGCCCGGCACATTGGCGGTGAGTTTCATTGATTGCAGCGAAACCTGGAAGGTGCCGTCGGTTTCCGCGGTCGACTGGAGCATGAACCTACTGTTGTTCATGAGTTTCTTGTACACCTCAACGGTCATTTCCCCGCCAATCGCCGCCCATACTTTTTGTTGCGTCTTGGCGATTATCGAAACCGGCCGAATCTTGAGGTTGGCAAACGACACGGCGACTTCCTTTCCACCTTCCCACAGGGTTATAAGTCCCGAACCGCCAAATTTATCCTGGTCCTTTTCTGACAGCTGCGTGACTTTCACCGGATAACCGTTGATCATGAATCCCTTGATCTGCGCGATGTCGCTTTTGTCTTCTATGATTTCGTAGGTCTCTATTTTACTACTGTCTACGATTTGCCCGTAGGACATTCCCACGACGCGCCATGCAATCTTGCCCGTTCCGTTGGTCCACATGTTGGGCAAATCGATGCTGAGTTGCTTGGTATCCTTAGACGCAAAAAAAGCATTTTTAGTGCTGAATAAATTTTCGGGCAAGTTGTTCCAATTGGTGATTTTTTGCTCCTGATTGAGGCGGTCGGTAAACTGCAGGCGGTATTCGTTCACCGTTTGCTTTTTTGAGGATTCCCATTTGAACGTCAATCCGTAGCCCGCCACGATTTGTTTGCCCTGAATGGGGGAAACAAGTTTGATGCGGTCTGAGAGCGGCGCATCCACCACTTCGTAAATCTCGATCTTACTGCTGTCAACCGGCTTTTGGTTCTGGTCACGCGCAATGATGCGCCAGGCGATTTTCCCTTTACCGCTGGTCCATCCGCCCGATAATTTTTCGCTGAGGTTTTTCTTCACATCCTTACTGGCCATAAAAGAATCGGGACGCGAAAAGAGATTCGCGGGGATGTTGTTCCAGTCGGTTATCTTGTTGTCCTGTGTAAAGCTGTTGGTGAATTGCAGCTCGTAATTGTTAAAAGCCTTCTTGGTGGCGGTCCATGAAAATTCAAGTCCGTATCCGCTGTTGATTTTTTCGCCCTTTATCGGCTTGACCAGCGCAATACCGTAAGATGGCGTGCCGCTGGGCACCGGAGCTACTGTCTGTTTCTTGTAGGTAAAACTGCATACCTCGCTATTGCCATTGTTCTGGAAATTGCTTTTAGCGCTTGCGCCCGATGCCATAGGGTCGACTGCCGTCACACGCCAAGCGTATTTTTTACCATCCTTGAGTGCGGGTTGCGCTGGGCCGTACAAATACGAGAAGGTCCCAACAGTCGTTTCA
>JAKQJQ010000343.1 GCA_029561105.1 Bacteroidota bacterium | reverse complement strand
GGCGTTTATTTTCATAGATGTTCAGTTAAGACGGATGTCCGCGTTAGGGATTGTAGCGGAAATCCTTTTTTAGGTTTTTACCGAAAAAAGATTGCAGCGGAAAGCCCGACCCGAAGGGAAACGCCCAAAAATTAATGATCGTTCAAAGGCAAACCAAGACGCTGCCAATCTTTCCAGTTGACGTACTCGGGCGCGACGCGGTGCACTTCCATCGTGATGCAATTCTCAACCGGGCAAACCAGTTTGCACAAATTGCAGCCCACGCACTCCTTCTCGTTGACCGTGTAATTGTTGTACGGCACGCCGCGCTCGATGTTGATTGACTGGTGTGACGTGTCCTCGCAGGCGATATAACACAATCCGCAATGGATGCATTTGCCCTGGTCGATGTTGGCGATATGGTGGTAATTGATGTCGAGGTCTTCCCAATGCGTGATTTTCTCGACCGATTTTCCGATGAAGTCGGTGGTCTTCTGGAAGCCTTTTTCGTCCATCCAGTTGCTGAGTCCTTCGCACATGTCCTCAACAATTCGAAATCCGTGGTTCATCGCGGCGGTGCAAACCTGTACGGATGTCGCACCGAGCAACATGAACTCCACGGCGTCTTTCCAGGTACTCACACCGCCAATCCCTGAAATCGGGACGCGCGAAGCGACCGGATCTTGCGCAACCGTCGTGAGCATTTTGAGCGCAATCGGCTTGACCGCCGGCCCGCAATAACCGCCAAAAACGCTTTGTCCGGCGACGTACGGATTGGGAACCAAAGTGTCAAGATCAACCCCTGTGACGCTTTGGATGGTATTGATTAAACTGAGTGCATTCGTTCCGCCTTCTACCGCGCCGCGCGCTGTTGGAACTACCGAGTGGACGTTGGGCGTGAGTTTGGTGATCACGGGAATCGTGGCTTTTTCCATAACCCATTCTACGACCATTTTGGCGATTTCTGGATCCTGGCCAACCGCTGCGCCCATGCCGCGTTCGGTCATGCCATGCGGGCAGCCGAAGTTGAGTTCAAAGCCCATGGCTCCGGCGTCTTCGCATTTTTTGATGAGTTCGTGCCATGCTGTGCGGTTGTTATCGGCCATAAGCGACACGATCATGGCGCGGTCGGGGAACATCTTGACGACTTCTGTGATTTCGCGCAGGTTGATCTCGAGCGGACGGTCGGAGATGAGTTCGATATTATTGAAGCCCATCATACGCTTGCCGCCGTAATTCACGGATGAATATCTTGAGGATACGTTTTTAACTTGTGAGCCCAAGGTTTTCCAGACTACGCCGCCCCAACCCGCCTCGAAAGCACGGACGACGTTGATTTTTTTATCGGTGGGTGGCGCACTGGCGAGCCAGAACGGATTGGGTGATTTGATTCCGAGGAAATCGGTTGATATATCTGCCATGTTGTTTGATTTAGTTGTTGAACGCTGGTTTTAATTCGGATTCGATAATGTAATCCGGACTGATGATGGTTTTGAGGATTGCAGCAGCACCGTCTTTTCCGGCTTGTACGGCATCAACTACCTCGCGGCCGCCGTTGACACAATCGCCGCCGGCAAAAACGTTACTCAGGTTGGTTTTCGATTTGCCTTGTACCGTAACTTTTCCGTTGTTGTTCTTCAGGTTTTGGGCGCTGACCATATCGGCAAACGGCATTTGTCCGGCGGCCTTGATGACCATGTCCACATCGAGTGTAAAGGTTTCTCCTGTTGCGATTGGGCTTCTTCTGCCGCTGGCATCGGGTGAACCGAGTTCCATGACATCGCACACGAGTTGCGAGACATTTTCGCCATTGCCGATGATTTCCTTAGGTGCGGCAAGCCAGATGATGTTGCAGCCGTCGAGCTTGGCGATGTTGAGTTCTTTTTCGGTGCACGGCATTTCGTCTTGTGTGCGTCGGTAAACCAAATGCACTTCTGAAGCACCGAGTCTTTTGGCTTGCGTAGCGGCGTCTATCGCGGTCATTCCCATCCCGATGACGGCTACTTTGTCGCCTACGGCAATCTTCGAATAATCGTTGTTGCGCAAATCGTAGATGAACTTGATTGCATCGGTCACGCCGAACAGATCTTCTCCGGGAATATCGAGTTGGCGCGCTTTCCCAACACCGAACGCGAGGTAAACCGCATCGTAATTGCGTTGCAGTTCCTCGATCGAAATATCGCGTCCGAGTTCGTGGTTGTATTTGATGGAGATGCCACCGATGGAAGTGATGTAATTGACTTCATCTTCACAAAATTCGGGTGTCACTTTATAGGCTGCGATGCCGTAGGTCATGAGTCCGCCGCCTTTGGCTTCCTTTTCATAAATGGTGACTTCGATACCTTCGCGGCTCAAGGTGTGTGCGCAGCTCAATCCGGCCGGGCCTGCGCCGATGATCGCAACGCGTTTGCCTTTGGAGGGTTTCCTTTCGAACAACTGCCATTGGTTTTTCATCGCTTTCTCGGTCGAATAGCGTTGGAGTTTGGCAATGTGGATTGGGGTTTCGTGCATCAGGTTGTAGACGCACGCGCCTTCGCACAGTTTCTCTACGGGACAGACTTTGCTGCAACCTGCGCCCATGATGTTCGAAGATAAAATGGTATGCGCCGAGCCTTTGTCATTCTGCGTAGCAATCTGCTTGATGAATTTGGGTACGTTGATCGAAGTTGGGCACGCTTTCATACAAGGCGGGTCGTAGCAAAACAGGCAGCGGTTGGCTTCGGTAAGCGCGGCATCGACGGTTTCAAACGGCGGATGGATGTCGGTGAAGTTGAGCTCGTAATCCGCATCGGTTAAACGGTTGTTTTTTATACTCATAATCTTTTAGTTTTTTGGTTGATTTTTTTACCACATAGAATCATAGATTATTCTTTTGGTAATTTTTTAAAATATTCGTTTACATATGTTTTTTGTCCTTCTTTAAAAATGTTGAAGCAATTGAAATTGATTAAAACCCCTTTGGGCGATTTCAAAAGCATCATATAATTGAGGAGCTTCGCTTCAAACATAGGATGAATGTCAAATACCGCTTTTAACTCTACTACGATCAAATTTTCAATAAATAAATCACATCTGAAATCCATGTCTAGGATCATACTCTTATAGGTGACAGGAATTTTCATTTCCGATAGAAAATTTATTTTTCTATGTTTTAATTCTTCTTTTAGACATTGATGATAGACACTTTCTAACAAACCTCTACCCATAATTTTATGTACTTCAATCGCCGAACCAACTATTTCATAAGTCAGCTCATCTAAATATTTTTGCGTTATCATTTGGCTTGTATTACATCGTTAAAAATCTATGCTTCTATGTGGTGAAAATTTATAATGTCGTTATTTCAGTATAAGTTTCGGGTCGTCGGTCGCGGTAAAACTGCCATTTGCCGCGTACCTCATCGATTAAGTCGAGGTCAAATTCGGCAACGAGCAATTCATCCTTGTCCTCAGAAGCGCAAGCGAGGATTTCCCCACGCGGATTTACAAAATACGAGGTGCCGTAAAATCGGCCAAGGTTCCATGGTTTTTCTTCGCCCACGCGGTTGATGCAGCCCATGAAATAACCATTGGCCACGGCATGCGCGGGTTGTTCGAGTTTCCACAAATATTGCGATTGCCCAACGGTCGTAGCCGATGGATTGAAGACGATTTCGGCGCCGTTGAGCCCTAAGCAACGTGCGCCATCAGGGAAATGCCGGTCGTAACAGATGTAAACGCCCACTTTGGCATACTTGGTCTGGAATACGGGATAACCAAGGTTTCCGGGCTTGAAGAAAAACTTCTCCCAAAATCCACCGGTTTGCGGAATGTGGTTTTTGCGGTATTTGCCGAGGTAAGTCCCGTCTGCATCAATAACAGCCGCGGTGTTGTAATACACGCCCGATTGTTCTTTTTCATACACCGGAACGACAATCACCATATTGTATTTCTTCGCATAGGTTTGCATTAGTTCGGTTGTTGGCCCTGGAACGGTTTCGGCCGAGGCATACCAAGCAGCATCCTGCCCTGGACAGAAATAGGGCGTGTTGAAGATTTCCTGGAAACACAGGATTTGCACGCCTTGTCTACCGGCTTCTTCGATGTAGGGAATGTGCTTTTGCAGCATCGCCTCCATGATTTCGGGGATGGTACCTTCGCCTTCGGTTTTAGCGAGGCTGAGTTGGATGAGGCCTGATTTTACGATTCTTGCCATAAGTTTTCTTTTTTACCACATAGAAACATAGAAAAGTATTCTATGAAAAAGCAAAGCTCCTTTGGACATAGCTTGGAATCTATGTTTCTATGTGGTGTATATTTTTTAAATCTTTCCGTCCACTTTATTTCGCTTGATGAATTTGCCGTAACCTTTGGAAACTTTACACTCGTTGTTATCGATCACGACTTTGCCGCGCAGCAGCACCGTCTTTACTTTTCCGGTGAGTTCCAAGCCTTCGTATCCACTGTAATCAACATTCATGTGGTGGGTTTTGGCCGACAGTGTATGTTTTTCGTTCGGGTCTAAAATCAAAATATCGGCATCGCTCCCTATGGCAATCGTTCCTTTTTTTGGAAACATCCCGAAGATTTTCGCGGCGTTAGTACTGGCAACTTCAACATATTTATTGAGTGAGATGCGCCCTTTGTTGACGCCTTCGCTAAAGAGCAATTCCATGCGGTTTTCAATTGCGGGATGGCCGTTTGGAATTTTAGAGAAATCGTCCTTGCCCATGAGTTTTTGTTCCCACATAAACGGGCAATGGTCTGTGGCGACCACATTCACCAGCCCTTGGTTGAGTCCTGCCCAAAGGGTTTCCTGGTCTTTCTTCTCGCGCAGCGGCGGAGACATCACCCATTTGGCACCTTCAAAATTTTGCTCATATAACGAGGCGTCGAGAATCAGGTATTGGATACAGGTTTCTACAAACACATGCTGGTTTCTTCTCGTCGCGAACCGAACCGCGTTCAACGCGCCTTCGCAGGTAAGGTGCACGATGTAACCGGGACAACCGGTGTAATCGGCCAAATCGGCAAAGCGGCTGCTGGCTTCGGCTTCGGTGACTTCGGGTTGTGACAGATAATGGTACAACGGCGAGAGTTTTCCTTCGGATTTGTGCTTGGCAATTAAAAAATCGATCATGTCGCCATTGGTCGCGTGTACGTTGATGAGACCGCCGTGTTTTTTGACTTCCTGCATGAGTCCCACCATCTGGCGATCGTCTATCATGAGTGCGCCTTTGTAAGCCATGAAAGTCTTGAACGAGGTGATGCCTTCGACTTCTATGAAATGTTGGATTTCTTTTTTGGTCTCGTCGTTGAAATCGGTGACGGCCATATGGAAACTGTAATCGCCCACGGCATTGTTGTCGCTGCGGCCTTTCCATTCCTGCAAGGCCGATTGCAGGCTTTTGCCTTGGGTTTGCAGGATGAAATCGATTACGGTTGTCGTTCCGCCATACAGGGCAGCGCGCGTTCCTGTTTCGTAATTGTCGCTCGAATACGTTCCCATGAATGGCATGTCGAGGTGCACGTGTGGGTCGATTCCGCCGGGCATGACAAGTTTCCCCGATGCATCGATGGTCTGGTCGGCTTTAACATCCAGGTTTTTACCGATGGAATGGATGGTCTCGCCTTCGATGAAAATATCGGCGAAGTAATCGTCTGTCGCCGTGATGATCCTTCCGTTTTTGATTAGAACACTCATAATTTATTTTATTTGAACACTGATTTCACAGATTCCACAGATTTAGTCTGTGCTAATTTGTGCAATCTTTGTTATTTTTTATCTCTCATTAAAATCCAATAAATCAATCCGCTGATAGCGAACCCGACAAACCACGCGTAATGGTACAAACCCGAAACCCAAGCCGGGAAAACATCGTCGCCCACGACCTTGATGGTTGTAAAAAATCCGGGGACATTGGGTAAAATGCCCAGCAATAATGCGGCAAGCGCGCGTCGGTTGAATCCGTTTGAAAATCGGTAAATGCCGTGTTCATGGTACAAATCCGGGAGTTCGAGTTGTTGCTTGCGAATGAAATAATAGTCTACGATCATGATGCCGCCAACGGGCCCAAGCAGGCTCGAATAACCCACCAACCAGGTAAAAATATAGCCCGACGGATCGGCAATCAACTTCCAGGGAAATATCAGAATTCCGATAACTCCGGTAATATATCCGCCTTTTCTGAAATCGATTTTCGACGGTGCGAAATTGGCAAAATCATTCGCCGGACTCACAATGTTGGCAGCGATGTTCGTAGCCAAAGTAGAAATGGCCACGGCAATCATGGCGATAGAAACCAATAGTTTGCTGTCGAATCTTCCGGCCAAAACCACGGGGTCCCAAATCGTAGTGCCAAATACAATGGTCGTAGCCGAGGTCACGACGACTCCCACAAAAGCGAATAGTGTCATCGATGGCGGCAAACCTATAATTTGACCTTTGATTTGTGCCTTTTGCGATCTGGCATAGCGTGTAAAATCGGGGATGTTGAGCGATAAAGTGGCCCAAAATCCGACCATCCCTGTCAAAGCCGGAAAAAAGAAGTGGAAGAAGTCGGTGGTATTCGTGAATTTCGATGGCGTTTCTAGAATCGGGCCAAGGCCATCGGCTGCCGAAATCGCCCAAAGCAACAAAGCCAGCGCCGCCACGGGAAGGAAAATCGCCTTGAACACCAACAATTTCCGGATGCTGTCTACACCGAGATACACCACGTACATATTCAAAAGCCAAAATAAAAAGAAGCAAATCGCCGGTCCGGTTTCTAAGCCAAACGAATCGGGAAAAACCTGTGGCAACGTATCGAGCGCGGGAATCCACAACCGAAACATCTGGAACATTGCAAAACCGCCAATCCAGGTCTGAATGCCAAACCAACCGCAGGCTACGATGGCCCTTAACAATGCCGGAATGTTTGCGCCTTTGGTCCCGAAACTTGCGCGTGCAAACACAGGAAACGGGATGCCGTATTTGGCACCGGCGTGTCCGTTTAAAAGCATCGGGATCAGTACAATGGTGTTGCCGAGAAATATCGTCAGGATGGCCTGCCACCAATTCATCCCGCCTTCAATGAGCGAGCTCGACAGCATATAAGTTGGGATACACAGGCTCATGCTGATCCAGAGGGCCGCATAATTCCAGGTGTTCCAACTGCGCTCATTGAGCGGCACCGGAGCCAGGTCTTCGCTGTACAAAGACGAATTGGTTTTCTCGATCGCGTTCATTTTTTGATTTTTTACACCAGCGCGGCGTCGGAGATTTGGAGTGCTTCGCCAATGATGGTCAGTCCTTCATCGATCTGGTCTTTGGTCACGCACAACGGTGGCGCTATAAAAATATAACCCCAACGCACAAAAGTGTACAAACCGAGTTCGCGTACTTTGGCGGCAATCTGGTTGGTGATTTTAAGGTCTTCGCCGGCGGCGTTGTAAGGCGCAATGAGTTCGCCGGTCGCTTTGTTTTTGAGGACATCGAGGCAACCGAGCAATCCGGTGTTCCTAAAAGTGCCCATACTTGGATGCTGGCTCCGCATTGCTTCAATCCGCGATTCGAGGTAGGCGCCCATTTCCCGTGTGTTTTCAATGAGTCGGTCGCTTTCGTATATGTTGATCACGGCAAGCGCAGCGGCGAGTGCCACGGGATGCCCATTATAGGTAAGCCCAATCATCATAGGCGTATTCTCATATTTTTCGGCGATTTTGTCGGAGACCATCAAACAGCCGAGTGGCAGG
>JAKQJQ010000341.1 GCA_029561105.1 Bacteroidota bacterium | reverse complement strand
CCTTGGGCCAATCTATTCAGTCGTGTACACAACCGTTGCGGTCAATCCAGATAGTGCATTGGCCAAGGGAACCGCTCCGGACCCGGATATTGCGCGGGATGTTGCCGGCGCAGCCTGGTATGAAATCCCGGATATCTGGTGGAAAACGGTTGAGCGATTATCCTGGACGATGCTGGGTAAACCTGCCGCGTATGGTTGTCAGTTCCGACCTGTCCAAATCGCTGAAAATACGAATTAAAATGACCACCTTGGATCATGCCTGATTTATTTGTAGAATAAAAATGTAACCATCTTGGGTCGCTGATCTCCTTGGACATCAATCAAATCGTAGGAGCGGCCGCATAACAAAGCCATTTGTTATGCCGGTCGCTTTTCGTTTTCACAGATGACCTTTGTGTTGTTGTTAGCAGTAAATATCAAACCATTTGGAGACTTTGATGTCCGATCCCATTCCGCCCAGAGATATTGATGCCGAACAGGCCCTGCTCGGTTCGATCATGATTTCACCATATTTATTCGAAGATTTGGTCACCATCGTGAAAGCGGAATATTTTTATCGTAATTCACACCGCTGGATTTGGGAATCGATGTGTCGTCTGACGGAATCTGGGTTACAGATTGATTTTGTTACCCTGTGTAATGCTTTGAATACCAGCGGAAAACTAAAGGAAATTGGTGGGCCGGCATATATCATGGACTTGCTCAATGCAACTCCGACTTCCATGCACGCCGAGTCTTACGCGAAGATCGTGCGTGAAAAAGCATATAAGCGAAAAGCATTGGAAGTCGCTACCAACCTTGCACAAAATGCAATTCAAGATAAACCGCTTTCCGATGCTCTGCAGCAAATGGAGGAATTCTTTGTCAGCTCATCCGCCTTGTCGGGAGTCACGGAGCGTATGGTTATGACCGCAGAGAAATTGTGTTTATCGGAGATGGGCGAATTGACCTGGATTCTCAAAGACTGGATTATGGCCGGTGGAATCAACTTGATCGCCGGTATGCCGGCAGCCGGAAAGAGTTTTCTAGCGCTGGACCTGGCGATTGGCATGGCTTCTTCTGGACTGGCATGGGATAATCAACCGGTAACCCGGGGCAAAGTGCTGTATCACTTCCTGGATGGCAGCTACCGGGGTATGCGCTCGCGGGTTCTTAAACTGTGCCATGCGCGGGGCATTCAACCGCCTGCGAACCTGATTTTCGATTTTTCTCCGCTTAACCTGAAAGTTACTTCCGAAGTACTGGCATTGCGTCAGCGCATTCATCGATTAGATGCTTCAGTCGTCATTTTTGATGTCATGGCCAAGTTTATGCCTGGCGCAGATGAAAATTCAGTCGCAGAAATTTCCCCGATGATGAACACCCTGCGTGAAATTGCCAACCAGACCGGTACGACTTTCATTCTGATTCATCACCTCAATAAGGGTGGAAATCCCGATCTTTCCTATCGCGTTCGGGGTTCCTCCGATATTTTAGGGTCTGTCGATACCGCCATTGTGGTTGCGCACGAAAACCAGCATTCAGCGAACTCAATGCGAACGATCATTCCACAAAAGGTGCGTGAATCCCAGCCACCCGCGCAATTGCAGTTTCAAATTGAATCGACCGAAGAGAGCATCGCACTTCGATTTTCTGAAACGAATGCTTCTGAACTGGTACGCGTTCCTGGTCAGGCAGAATTGATCTTTGCGGATATTCTGGAATATCTGCAAAGCGTACCAGCGCAGGAATTCAAGAAGAACGAGCTCATCTCGGCGCTTCAAATCAACAGCAGTGCCAGGACGATAGACCGGGCATTTTCAAAACTCAACAATGATCCGCGTATCAGAGTTACAAAACGAGGATCTTTCAACACCTATCAATTTGAAGAGGATACGCCAGCCACGCCAACCCCTTAAGGGAATGGCGTGGCTGGCGTATGTTTGTTTCATACAAAGTTCACAAATAACAAAGGAGAAGAATGTCAGAAAACCAAAATACTTTAAATTGCCGGATTTCCAGGAATGTCTTGATCAAAGCGCCTGGTTTGCTGCCCATGCTCTACACACCGCGGGAAATCGCTGAAGACCTGGACGTTCCTGAAACCACCTTGCGAGATTGGCTCAACCATGGCGCGCCACACAGCCGGGATGAATCCAATCATATCTGGATCGACGGCAAGCAATTTGGTGCCTGGGTTGATAACCAACGGAACTCCAGAAAGAAATCAACCCATCAGCTTCAAACAGGGGAAGGCTTTTGCATGCGTTGCAATACGATCGTCAAAATCCAAGATGGGGAAATTCGCCCTGTCAAAGGCAACCTGAGCCATTTGAAAGGAAAATGTCCCATCTGCGGCGGGATTGTAAATCGCGGGATTTGGAATGCTGGATCGTCAGAACTACCTCAAGGTTAAGTTGTTCCTGAAATATTCACGGGAAGTTAATGGGCGTTCTTCGCTTCAGATCTCTAATGATTTCGAGCATCTTAAAGCGCTGCTTCTCTGGGCTGGTTCACAACCGCTCGGTTCAGCGCACGCTTTCAACACCAGCCTTTCTGATTTCCTTTTTCAGAAAGTCGTAAAAGGATTGGATCAAGCAGAATTACAGAACATCTTGAATACCAACGAGCGTTTCTTCTTATGGGCGAAAGCCATGTTCCCGGTTGAGTTTCAGAGTATCCGGCTGAGCTGGATTATGAAAATTTCAGTAATCTCGGAAGGAAAGGAGGTGATTATTTGAAAAAACGACCGATTATCATTACCTCGACCAACGCCATCACAATCCCCAAAAAGGTTCGTAACCTGTTGGATTTACAACCTGGTGACTGCCTGGATTATGAAGTCATGGCAAATGGTTCAATCATTCTGGTGCGCAAGGAATGCTGCGATTCGCCGTCGCTCTGGCCAACATGCAAACTTCCCTGCCAATCCCAAAAACGTAAATAACCTGAATAGCTGGAGGAAGGTCTAATTGGGTCCCTTCCTCCAGCTTGGCATAAAGAGAAAATGATCGTTTTTAGAACCTCAAGTTATCTACTGGGCTGGCTTTCCGATGCACTCGTTCAATGTCCATTTCAGCGATTTGAGCATAATGACGGACCATATCCAACGAGCTGTGACCTAGCAGGGCTTGTAGGGTAAAAACATCCCCGCCTGAACGGAGATAAGTGATTGCAAAAGTATGCCGGAATTTATGTGGATGAGCCCCTTTGACCCCCGCTTTTTCAGCCAGGCGCACGATCAAATGTCGCAGGCTGTTGGAGTTAAACGGATGATTGCCGCGGTTGATAAACACTGGCGATTCTGGATCATCGCGATCTTCGCGGTCAGCCAGATAGCGCCATACAGCCCGACGGGTGCTCTTTCCAATGAACACCGTACGGCCTTTGCCGCCTTTTGCCCCACCTTCGTCTCCATGCTTGATGACAACTTTACCGGTGCGCAAATCCAGTTCGCCAATTTTCAAACTGCAAAGCTCGGAAGCGCGCAATCCGGTATCCAGCATGAACAGGATCATGGCTTCATCTCGTTTGGCAGATGGTCGTCGGGTGACAAAGTTATGGCGATTGATCGGATTGTACTCACGGGAGTAAACGCAGGCTTTGAGCAGTGCCGTAAGATCTTCCTGAGTAAAGGCGGCTACGGGTGCTTCTTTGTAGCGCGGTCCCGGGATGCCTTCCATGGGGTTCTTGATTTTGAACTCTGCAACCGCCCAACCGAAAAAAGCTTTGAACGTGATCCAGTGGTTTCGCAGTGTTTTGGGGGAGAGTTTGCGCGTTGGCGCATCATGCGCAGGATTCGGTTTGGCAAAGGTGTGGGGAACATACTCGGTGCGCAGATAGGTCATGTAATCGAGCACATCGGCAGAGGTGATCTTTCCTATCGGTTGATCGCCTATCTTTTCCATCCACTTTCGCAGCACCCACTCATACGAATCGACCGTCCGTTGGCTTAAGCCTTCGGCGGTTTTGTATTTGACGAAACCGTCAATACAAAGAGAAAATAACAGGCCTGAGGGATTACGGTTCATCGAAAAATCCTCCTAAAAGTGATTTTTCGTAACCATCGACCCTCAGGCCCATCAAAAAACCGTAGCCCCAGGGACTACGGTTCTCGTTAGTAGCGGGGAGTGGATTCGAACCACTGACCTCCGGGTTATGAGTCAAAATCCTGAATCCGTGCCATTTGTGCGCCGGGCTCTGCAAATCAGCCGACCTGACGAACTCTGGTCCACGCTTGCCGGGCACGCTGCGGTAGCTAATCGATATTCGTATAGTATCTGTTTAACGTGGGTTCGTCAAGTCATGTTTTCATCATTTTTAACGTAAATTATGTGTCAGCAATAGCAAGTGCCTTGACAATTCCCAAATTCGACAATAATATATAACAATTCTTTGGTTATTTTGGAAATTTATGAAGCTTACACACCGTCAAGAAACTTTTATCCGCCGTCTACTGGACTTGTGCCGTGAGTATAAGGGGCCAATTCATTATTCAACCCTAGCCGAGAGAATTGGAGTAAGCCCTTTTACTGCTTATGACATGCTTCGCCTTCTTGAAGAAAAGGGGTTTGTAACTTCTGAATATCGTATTGAAGCTGGTAAAAGTACGGTTGGTAGATCTGAAATTGTATTTCTTCCAACACAATTAACCTATAACCGGTTTGCAGAATTAGCAAATGGTGCTGATCTAGACAACTGGGAAAACGTAAAATCCCAAATTATGAAGAGAATTCTCGCAGGCGATATTCGTGACCGCGACCTAGCCGACGAATTAATTGCAAGGATACCGCCAGATGCGCCTGAGACACTTCGGTATTGCTTTGAAGTGATAACTTTGCTAATTTTACGTCTCGGCAAAAATACGGGACGAAAAGTTCTCCTTGAGAGAATGCCCCAAATGTTTGGATGGAAAGAATCCTTTTCAAAATCAGGGCTCATCATTCTAGGAGGTTTTATTTTAGGCTTGTTGGCATCAGACAATTCGTTAATTTTGGAAAGAGACCAGCCAATTCTTGAGTATGTCCAAAGGTACCAGTCTCTGGTCTCAGAAATGGAACCTCGATTGGCAAACCGTTTAGCCAACAACATCTATGACATGTTTTCTTCGGTGCTTAAAGCATAATTTTTGTGGATAATATTTTGGTCTTTTTGGAAATTTTCTTATGACAACCTCAATCGAAACGTTTAATCTAACCAAGCGATATCCTTCCCAGTCAAAAGAGAGCCGTTCTGCTTTGGACAATTACGACCTGCATGTAGAAGCTGGTCAACTCTATGGCATTGTAGGACCAGATGGGGCGGGTAAAACCACACTGCTTCGGATTTTATCAACTGTGTTAACCCCTACCTCAGGATCTGCCCAAATAGAAGGTTTTGATGTCATTAAACAATCCGAGCAAGTTCGATCTCGAATTGGATATATGCCTCAAGCATTTAGTTTATATCCAGACCTAAGCGTTTTAGAAAACCTTCGCTTTTTTGCGGATATGAATGGCGTTTCCCGCGAAAAACAAAAAAACCGGATCGCAGAATTATTAGAATTTGCTCGATTGACTGAGTTTGCATCTCGGCGAAGTGAAAATCTTTCCGGCGGCATGCGCAAAAAATTGGCTCTGGCTTGCGCGATGATCCATGAACCCGAAATTTTACTTCTGGATGAACCAACAACGGGAGTAGATCCGGTTTCACGTCGGGAATTATGGCAACTTTTAGCAAAAGTAATCGAAAGAGGAGTCACTATCGTTGTTAGCACGCCCTATATGGATGAAGCAGAGCGGTGTGACGTTGTCAGCGTTATCTACCAGGGAAAAAGTTTAATTTCGGGGTCGCCAGTGGATATGGAACAACAGATGCCCTTCAAGATTATTGAGGTCAAAGCAAGACCGAGAGGAACTCTGCGACAGGTGGCGGATAGTATCGATGGAGTGATCCAATGGCGGGCGGTTGGTGATCGTTTACGTCTTTCGGTGAACAATTCGATGGCCGTCCAAGAATATTTGAAAGACGCATTAAAAAAGGCAGGAGCAGAAATCACAATTTTACGTGAAGCACGAATCACAATGGAAGATGTATTCATTTACCTGGTTGAATCACAGGAGCATCCTGTATGAAACGAGATAATTCTGTCGAAGTTCATCAGCTAACACGTAATTTTGGAGATTTTACGGCTGTGGACCACATCAGTTTTGAAATACCCAAAGGTGAGATTTTTGGATTACTTGGCCCGAACGGGGCTGGAAAGACAACGACCATCCGAATGCTTTGTGGCCTGTTAAAACCGACTGGAGGAGAGGCTAGAGTGCTGGGCTTTGATGTGGCAGGCCAAT
Source organism: Bacteroidota bacterium (assembly GCA_029561105.1). Lineage (GTDB taxonomy): Bacteria > Bacteroidota > Bacteroidia > Flavobacteriales > Flavobacteriaceae > Flavobacterium. The sequence continues at coordinate 1,999 of JAKQJQ010000341.1, read as the reverse complement.
CAGAACAAGTCAAACGCAATATTGGCTATATGTCGCAAAAATTCTCCTTATATAACGACCTGACAGTGTACGAAAACCTTTGGTTTTATGCAAACCTTTACGGCATCCAAAATGATCGAATAAAACAACGAATTGACGATTTGATTGAAATGGCCGGATTGCGCGGCCATGAAAAACAATTGACTCATAACCTTTCAGGTGCCTGGCGACAGCGGCTGGCCTTAGCCTGCGCTATTGTTCATGAACCCCCTATGTTGTTTTTAGATGAACCCACTGCCGGTGTTGACCCTGTATCCCGGCGTGAATTTTGGGAAATGATTTACACCATGGCTGGTAAGGGGGTAAGTGTGTTGGCTACTACCCATTACATGGATGAAGCCGAATTCTGTAATGTGATTGGCATGATGTATCGTTCTCGACTGATCGCCTTAAATGACCCTGATACGCTAAAGAACAATATGCGGGGATATTTATACGAGGTGGATTGTAATGCCCCAGGAAAGGCTGAACATATTTTGAAATCCCTGGCAGAGGTGGAGGATGTCGCGGCTCATGGTGTGCTCTTGCATTTACTCTTATCGAATGAAAATGAAAAGGAACTGATCCTCAAGATATTGTCTGAAAATCAAATCCAAGTTCACCGAATCGAAAGAGTACTTCCATCTCTGGAAGATGTGTTTGTTTCTTTAGTTGATCAAGAGAATCGCCAGCAGGTACGGACGGATATTGAATAAGGAGGTTCATGTGAGACAAAGTTTCCGGAGAATGTTCACAATCGTTCGAAAAGAATGGCTTCATATTATCCGAGACCCCCGAACTCTTGGGCTTGTGATTATCATGCCCGTTATGATGCTTTTTTTATTGGGTTATGCTGTAGCAAACGATGTAACGGATATACCGATGGTTGTTGCTGATTTATCTCAAACTGAAAACAGTCGCACCCTGGTTGATAAGTTGACTGTAAGCGGATTTTTCAAATACACATATTCAGCCCAAAGCGAAAATGAAATTTTAAAGCTGCTGGATGAAGGCACCGTAAAGGTTGGTCTGTACATCCCGGAAAATTTCGGCAGAAACCTCAGCACGGGGGGGACTGGAACCATACAATTTTACATTGACGGATCGAATCCAACCGTTGCCCAAACCGCGCAATTGGCTGCCGAGACAATCAGTCAGTCCATGTCTCAAGAAATCCTAATTAACCGCCTTGAACGAAGCGGTTCCGGAATGCAACTAAATCTACCGGTCGATGCCCGTTTACGATATTTATATAACCCGGATATGAAGCGTATGAACTTCATGATCCCTGGTCTGGTTGCCATCATCCTGCAAATACAAACCCTATTGCTCACCGCTTTTGCCATCGTGCGGGAACGTGAGCAGGGAACCCTAGAACAGCTAATCGTGACTCCTGTTCGCTCATGGGAATTAATGCTCGGCAAGATCCTACCCTTTGTTGTGGTTGCCTTTGTAAATGTAGTCATGACAGTTACGGTTGGGGCGATCTGGTTTGGCGTGGAAGTCGCAGGCAGTATTACACTCCTGGGCATTTTGAGTCTGATCTTTTTATTGGGATCGCTGGGCCTGGGCGTTTTTATTTCGAACATATCGAAAACCCAAATGCAAGCCATGTATATGGCATCCTTCATCATGATGCCATCGTTCATATTGGCAGGTTTACTTTTCCCTCGGGAAAACATGCCCTGGCTGGCTTATTATGCAGGTTACCTGTTACCTGTGACTTACTTTCTCGAAATCGTTCGCGGGATTATTCTAAAAGGCGCTGAGTTTGCCTCGTTGTGGGTATGGATTTGGCCTATGGCCTTATTTAGCATTGTCGTCTTCTTTGCCAGCGTTTTACTGTTCCAAAAAAGGCTGTAAGTTTTCAAACGCTACTAAAAAGCTCATAAAGGAGTTATCGAATGAAAAAACACGTTTTAATCTTTGCATCCTGCTTTCTTGTCCTTGCAATTTCATTGACCGGTTGCCAGGGGATCAA
>JAKQJQ010000334.1 GCA_029561105.1 Bacteroidota bacterium | reverse complement strand
AACAATCAGAATACAACCATCTAACAATTCAATTAAACGAATAATCCCCCGCGCTTTCTGTTAATTCAATTATTGTGCACCAATCATCTGCAGCAGGTGGACCGGTTTTTTATGAGTTGTATTACCCAAATACAAATGGAGTTAACATCCCATCATTTCATTTTAAAATTTTCAACCATGAAAATATTAGTGTTTTTTAGTGCCTTTTTTGCACTTACACAAACCGCTTTTGCGCAGGTAGTCGTACCATCGAACGTGAATGCTTCTTTCTCCAACACCTATCCCGGCACACAGACGGTGAATTGGGCCATGGAAAACGACCATTACCGGGGAGAGTTTATGACGCCCGATAATACCCGCACTTCCGTCATGTACGACAAAAATGGTACACTGATGCAAACGGAAACAGATATCCGTGACCTGGACCTGCCGCTGACGGTACGGGAATCCCTGGGAACTAAAAAAGGAACCCGGTATACACGAATCACCGATTCCAACGGTGTGGTTACCTACAGCACTACCATCGATGACAAACGCGTCATTTATGATATGCAAGGCAAACAAACACCCTTGCCAAGAGAGAAAGGCAATCAGTAAAATACGCATAGCGTAATTCACCACAATAGGCACATAGAAAACATAGTCCGTAGAGTATACTACGCTATGTGTTCTATGTGCCTATGTGATTAATAGATACCGCGCTCGGTAAGCACCTGTAACACAGCTATGCGAACACTCCCAGTTCCGGTCTTCTTGAGAAGTATTTGGGTACATTACCCATGTTTTTCCTTCCCCGAACGACCCGTTAAGGTCTTCTAACGATCCGTTTAGGTCTTTTTGAGAAGTGTTTGAGTACGGGACCTAAAATTTTGACCTCCGAACTCAAACGCTTGTCAAAACAACCGGAACGTTTGGGTATACCCACCCAAAAATATCTCAAAACAACCCAAACACTTCTCAAGAGGACCTAAACGTTTCATTAAAACACCCAAACGCTTCTCAAAAAGACCTAAACGGATCGGCTACGCCTCTCATTGGAGGATGGGGACGCGGATTGTGCGGATCAGGCGGATTTTTGCGGATCATTTGGTGGCCTTGCGGCCACTTCTTTTTGATATTTTACGGATTAAAGCCGCCTTCGGCGGGACGTAGATCCAATCGACCATTTACTTAAGCGAAACAAAAAACAACATCTGTCACTTCCATTATTTCATGTTTATGCCTTGAATATTCACCCGCCGGAGGCGGCTTTAATCCGTAAAATATCAAAAAGAAGTGGCCGCAAGGCCACTCAAAATCTATTTTAATCCGCATGATCCGCACAATCCGCGTCCCCATCCTCCAATGAGAGGCGGAGCCGAACAAAATCTTTCGCACAATCCTGAATTGTCTCCGGTAATTGCACCCGCCCTTACGTCAACGGCATTGGCCTTATTCAAGTCTTTAATAACCCCGGCGGCGCCGGCGCGTGTGCCGCACACAAGCCCTCCCCCACTGTCCATTTCCGAACACCTCCGTTCAGCATCGGACAAACCACCCAAAGAACCCCCACCCCAAACCTCTCACAACCAACGAATTATACTTTTGGCGCAGGACTTGACCTTTCCTGTACTGGCAGGTTCGGCTGTTAAAATTTCCGCTTCGAACCCGTCGTTACAAAACACAAGGCCATGCTGCAAAACTTTTTACAAACCGCTTTCCGGAATTTCCGCCACAACAGCCTGTACACGACCCTCAATCTCGCCGGGCTGACCGTCGGTTTTGCCGGTTTTTTACTGCTGG
>JAKQJQ010000160.1 GCA_029561105.1 Bacteroidota bacterium | reverse complement strand
ATGGAAAACCTGCTCGAGAACACCGACAAGCTCAAGGGCAAAATGAAGGAAAACATCGAGAACAACAAAGCGCTCGGCCTACTCTCCAAACAACTCGCCACCATTTTGTGCGACTGCGACGTGACCTTTAACGAAGACGATTACGAACTCACCAAACCCGACATCGAAAAGGTCGAGGTGCTGTTCCATGAACTCGAATTCAGGCGCATGGCCGAAAATTTCCACAACCTATTTGTAGGTCCAAAACAAGATTTCAATACAATCGAGACCCAGGGACTTTCCCCCACCAAAACCATCGTCAAGAACGAACAGCAATTCGATTTGTTCGCGACCGAATCTGCTGATGGCGTGCCAATAGCCAATAGTTTTTACAAAACCCTCGACAATACCGACCACGTTTATCAGTCTATAGAAGGTGACTTCGCCATCAAATTGCTGTTGCAAAACCTGCTCAAACAAACCTCAGTGAGTTTTGACACCGAAACTACTGGAATTGATCCGCTCACGGCAGAACTTGTGGGACTTTCCTTTTCGTGGGAAACCGGCAAAGGATTTTACATCCCGGTACCCTCCGACCGTGAAGGTGCGCAGGCGATTGTCGATAAATTCCTGCCGTTTTTTGAATCCGAAACCATAGAGAAAGTCGGGCAGAATTTAAAATACGACCTCAAGGTACTCGCCAATTACGGCGTTACGGTCAAAGGCGTTTTGTTCGACACCATGATCGCGCATTACCTCATCAATCCCGACATGCGCCACAATATGGACATCCTGTCGGAGACTTATTTGCAATATTCGCCCAAATCTATCGAGGATTTAATCGGCAAAAAAGGCAAGAACCAAAAAACCATGCGCGACGTGCCGCTCGAAGACATCAAGGAATACGCCGCCGAAGATGCCGACGTGACCTTCCAGCTCAAACAACATTTCGCGCCCATACTCGAGCAAACGGCCACCAAAAAATTATTCGAGGAAATAGAAATCCCGCTCGTTGCGGTCCTGGCCGATATGGAACGCGAAGGCATCAACCTCGACGTGCCGTTCCTCAAACAAATGACCGGCGAACTCGATATCGAAATCAAATCGCTCGAAGCGAAAATCTACGAAACCGCCGGAGAAAAATTCAACCTCGCCTCACCCAAACAACTTGGCGATATTTTGTTCGATAAGATGAAAATCGGCGGTGCCAAGCAAAAGAAAACCAAAACCGGACAATATGCCACCGGCGAAGAAGTATTGTCGTACCTGGCCTTGCAAAGCCCATTTGTGCAGGACATTCTCGACTGGCGCCAACTCGTGAAACTGCAAAGCACTTACGTGACGGCGTTGCCAGAACAGGTATCTCCCAAAACAGGACGCGTCCATACCGATTATATGCAAACCGTCGCGGCAACCGGCCGACTCAGTTCGAACAACCCGAATTTGCAGAACATCCCCATCCGCACCGAGCGTGGAAGACAGATCCGCAAGGCATTCATTGCGCGCGATGAAAATTACACGCTTGTTTCTGCCGATTATTCGCAGATCGAATTGCGCATCATCGCGGCACTCAGCGGCGAGGAAAATATGATCAAGGCATTCCGCGAAAAAGAAGACATCCACAAATCTACCGCCTCAAAAGTGTTCAACGTGTCTTTAGAAGAAGTCACGCGCGAACACCGAAGCCACGCCAAAACCGTAAACTTTGGGATTATTTACGGTGTTTCGGCTTTTGGACTGAGCAACCAGACCTCGCTCTCGCGCAGCGAATCCAAAGACCTCATCGACGCCTATTACAACACCTACCCAAAATTACGCGCCTATATGAACGACCAGGTAGAATTTGCGCGAGAGAAAGGTTATGTACAAACCGTCTTGGGACGCCGTCGTTATCTAAAGGACATCAATTCGGCCAATGCCGTGGTTCGTAGCGCTGCCGAACGAAATGCCGTGAACGCCCCGATTCAGGGGAGCGCCGCCGACATCATTAAGATTGCGATGATCAACATCCATAAGAAATTGACTTCAGAAAACTGGAAGAGCAAGATGTTGCTGCAAGTGCATGATGAACTCGTGTTCGATGTGCACAATTCAGAGCTCGAAAAAATCCAGCCCATGATCAAATACGAGATGGAAAACGCCTACCGAATGGCAGTGCCGCTCGATGTAGAATTGGGTGTGGGCAAGGACTGGCTCGAAGCGCACTAACAATTTACAGCAACTGCTGTTGAAAAAAATCGATTTTAGCCAATTGACCAACTGCGATTATTTTGTAATTTTAAGGCAAACAACTAATAACAAACTATTTATGAAAAAATCTATGCTCTCTATTGCCGCGCTGGTCCTGATGACCGCAGCGTGTAAAAAAGCCGAAGAAACGCCCGCGCTTCCTGAACCGTTTCTTCACTTTTATTGATCTTCAAATTAGCTTGAGCGTTGTAATAGAGTTGCTCCAAATCCAACGGCGAATCCACAACAAACAAGCCCTTTGGTTGAATGGGATTGCGCGTTTGGAGCAAATAATTAGAAAGCACGACCGAAACATTTCCACCGCTCGAAAAACCGCCAATATAAATATTCTCTTTCTCCACGCGATTCTTATCGAGGATTCGATTCAACGATGCTGCTTGTTGCGTTTGTTCGGCCGGTGTTAAAAACAGTTTCCGGTTGTAACTTAAAAGCAAAGTGGTCACACCGTGTTTTTCTATTCCTTCGAGAAATTTTGCTTCGGTCTTGGTGTTGTTTCTATCGCACGGGAAACAAGGAAACAAAATCAGGACAGCCTTTTGATTGGCAGCAATCTGTAACTCATACTCTGGTTCTTGCACGACTTTCATTGCCTTAGACTTGGTTTTGCAAGCCAACAGAAGCATGCCAATCACAACCAACCCCACTATTTTTTTCAAAGGTTGCCTCATTACAAGATGAATCGATACGTGGCTTTCACCAGGAAAATATTCTCGGGCCGCCTGCTCAGGATTTGGCTATCGAGCCCCGAAAACAAGTCTTGGCGTGCGCTGGCATCACCCACCATCCCTTGCGACCAGACCAAAAAAATCTCAGAACCCGGAATGTACTCCCAACGCACCACAAGATTCGACCTAAATTGTACAAAGGAAAAATCGGGATTTGAAACGTTATAATCGGGCGTACCATCGGTATTTTCATCCACGAAATAAGTGTCGGTAACAGCATTAAAACTGATTTGCGACGGCATAAATGTGGCCACCCGATCCCTAAAGTTCCCCGCAACCGGATTGGTCACGCGGTTCAGGTTCTTGTAACGCCCACGCGAAATGAATGGCTGTCCGTAATATTGTACCGTGAGGTTGGGATTGATGTTGAAATCGAGCCGTAACGAAGCGCTCAGTGTGCGCTGATCCAATTCGGCCATAATGTACCTGGGGTCGCTGCCAAAAAGCGTCCCCGTAACATACTGGGTTTTGCTCGTATTTTTGTTGTAATTGGGACTTAAGGAAACGGTAAAAGCGTTGAACGGCTGGTAAGTGATGTTGGCATCGTACTCGGTATAAGTAAAGGATTTGTCTTTCCCCTGCGAGGCGTAAATCCCGGCATAATACCTAAACTTCTTTCGAGAGTCGCTGCTAAAATTAATCGATTCAAAAACCTCTGTGCTGTACCTGAAACGCGGCCCACCCTGCAAAACCGTATTGGTGTAAATGCGAGGCTTGTATTGCAATTGCGCGTTCATGTTCCAGTTGTTCTTGAAGGTGACGCTGGGATAAAGCGCATATTGGATCCGGTTGTAATTGCCGTCGAAATCGAAACTCGTGAATTGCTCGAACCTCGAAAACAGCTTGCGGAACGCCCCAAACGGCTTGAGCGTCTGGTAAGAAACACCCGCATATTGCCGGATCTCATTGGCATGGTGCATGAATCCCACATCATTGAGCTCTAGCTCTGGCGACCGCCAAACCAACACACCGTAATACCGCCAATTGCCATCACTGGCTTTCCCCGCTTCTAGCCTTCCGCCGGTTCCGGTAAGCGATTTTTTTGTTGGGTCTACACTCAGGTGCCTGGCGTCGGAGCGTTGAAACAAATGCGCGAGGGATTCCTGTGTGGCGGTGATGGCGGTTTCACTTCCGTGGACGTTGCTCAACACAAAATTCGCGGCCACGTAATATTTGCGGTTGTTCCAGTTGTGCTTGAAGTCGAGTCCGCCCGCATAAGCCGACGCATGCAGGAAATCGAGCGTCGTGCCTTCGAGCTTGCGGTTCACTGCGGTAAACATCCCGCCGATATAACTGTTGCGGTTGTTGAAATCCTTTTGCAAACGCCCGACGAAATAGTTGGTCATGGGCTCTACGAGTTCTTTGGTTCGGGTAAGCCCGTCATCGATTTTTGCAAACTCCTTGTCGGTAACGCTTTCCAGGATACCGATAGACCAGCCATTTTGGGTTTTCCCGCTGAATTTGGCCGCACCGAGGATGGTTGTATTGTCTGGAATATCCACGTTGCCGCTTTTACCGGGATAGCCTTGCGGGCTTCGGCCAATCCGTCTTGAATAAAATAAATTGTCAGAGCCGTCGGCAAACCTAAAGTCAAAAATGTTTTTGTTCTCGACAAAAAACGGGCGTTTCTCTTCAAAGAAGATCTGGAAACCATCGAGCGCAATGGCTGCGGGATCGGCTTCTACTTGGCCAAAATCGGGATTGATGGTGAGGTCGAGCGTAAGGTCGTTGGTGAGCCCAATCTTGGCGTCGAGCCCTCCGTTGAGCTTTTTGTCGTTGCCATCGCGAAACGGATTGCCCGCTTCTTCTGGGTAACTTTCCTGTTGCGCCACCACAAAAGGCTGTATTTCTACTTGCTTTTGCGGCTCGATATCGGCAATACCGCGCAATTCGCCAAACTCGCTCACCCAACCCGGCGCATCGGGCGGCACGCGTTGCCAGACCGAGCGTTCTTCGGCACGGAAATAACGGCGTGTAGATTGCAATCCCCAAACCTGGTCCTTGGCGTCGCCAAACTTGAGTTGTGAGAATGGGATTTTGACTTCGGCGGTCCAGCCCTCATCGTCAATATGGGTTTTCATGTACCAGATGGGGTTCCAGCTGCTGTCCCAATTGTTGCCGTTGTCTGAAATGAATTCATCACCCTTGACGCCCGAAACAGAAATCGTAAAAGAAAAGCCCGTGCGTTTGTCATGGTAGCTGTCTATGTTGACCTCCACCCAATCACCTTCAAAGCCATCGCGGCGCGAGAGCCTTTTGACTATGCCTTTGGGATCTTTGTCGTAGCATTTAAAAGCAAAGTATAGGAATTTCTTGTCGTAGACAATTTTGAATTTGGTCTGTTCTGTCGGCGGCGTGTTCTCGTCGGGTTGGTTTTCTATGTAGTCACCAGTCCATTCGACGGTATTCCAGCTTTCTTCATTAATGAGCCCGTCAATTTCGGGCGAAGGCAAATCGCCCAACGCTTGGGTTTGGTAGACGCGTTTGGGTACAGACGGTTTGTCTTGTGCCTGCATCGACAAAACCGTAAGAAAACAAAACAAGACGCAAAGTTGCCGTTTGAAATTCATAAGTGGGGGTTAGATGCTGCAATAGACCACTCTTTTGGATTTATGTTACAGCAAAGTGCCAAAGTCTCTGATTTTTTAACAACTTTCGGAGCATCCAAAAAAAGTTATCCCCAATGTGATTAAAATAACGTTAAGATTCTTAGAAATTTAGCTATTTTGCGACAGGAATTTTCATATTCTTTTAAGGGTTCGTACGCAACCCTTCGACTAAAAACCCATCCGGTTAGGAAACCCGTTTCGCTAACTTCATAACCCGAAAAATTGGACGCTTTAAAAACCATACTGTACTTTTCAATCTTCAATTATCCGCTCAAGCTGGAGGAGATTTACAATTTTTCTGTATCAAACAACAAAACGCGTATTGCCGCCGACCTTGACGAGCTTGTGGCCCGAAACGTAATTGTCAAAGAAGGCGATTACTACCTTGCGGTGCACAATCCCGGCCATATCGAGAAACGCATCAAAGGCAATCAGATGGCGGTAGATGCGCTGGTGAAGGCGCGGCAAAAGGCGGCATTCATTTCTAAATTCCCTTTTGTGGAGGCGGTTGGGGTTTCGGGTTCTTTATCCAAAGGCTACTACGATCAGGACAGTGACATTGATTTCTTTGTCATTACAAAACCCAACAAGGTTTGGTTGTGCCGTACTTTTTTAATGTTGTACAAGAAAATTTTCCTACTCAATTCGCGCAAATATTTCTGCATTAATTATTTCATGTCATCAGGCAGCCTTGAGGTCCAGGAGAAAAATCGCTTCACCGCTACCGAGATCAAGACGCTCATCCCGTTTCATGGCAAAGAAGCTTTCGAGGATTTTTACCGCAGTAACGATTGGGTTTCAGCAATTTTTGCCGAGTTTGTCCCGCAGCTCGAATCGGTCGAATCGATAAAAAAACCGTTGATGGTTGCTGCCTGCGAAACAATTTTCAACACCAAAATGGGCTTGCTGTTAGACCATTCGTTTAAAAACATCACGGTGGGTTTCTGGAAAATGAAATTCAAGGAAATGGCGCAGGAGGATTTTAAGGTGGCGCTCAAATCCAATTCCGACGTTTCCAAACACCATCCGCTCAATTTCCAGAAAAAAGTGATTGCGGCGCTCAACGAAAAATACGAGGAAATCAGCAGGAACCACAATATAGAATTACCCAAGGAATATGTCTGACATTCTTTTTTCGCATTCCTATTATTATAAACTCGACCCCAAGCAATGGAAAAACCGCACGCCTTTTCCTCCGCTGGGAACCTTATATGCCGCCGCACTCCTGCGCGAAAACGGCCATAACGTAAGTCTGTTCGACACCAATTTGCTCGACAGTCCTTACGCCATTGCGCCTACACTCCAAAACAACAAGCCCAAATACCTGGTCATTTACGACGACGGTTTCAATTACCTCACGAAAATGTGCCTCACCGTGATGCGCGAAGCCTGCTTCCGGATGATTGCACTGGGAAAAGAGAACGGTTGCACGGTAATCGTTTGCAGCTCGGACGCGACCGATCACTATACTGAATACCTTTCCTCGGGTGCCGATTACATTATTCAGGGCGAAGGAGAACTTACCTTGGTCGAACTCATCGACACGCTCGATAAAAATGAATCGGCAGCAATTCTTGCCGGAATTGTCTACAAAAAACAATCGGCCGAATCGGAACCAATTCAAGTCAATCCCAAACGCGCGGTGCTGCAGCATCTTGACCAGTTGCCGATGCCTGCCTGGGATTTGGTAGACATGAATGCCTATAAAGTGATTTGGGCCACAAGCGGGCAAAAATTTACACTCAATATCGCCACCACGCGCGGCTGCCCGTACAAATGCAACTGGTGCGCCAAACCCATTTACGGCAACCGCTACAACTCACATTCTCCCGAATACATCGCGCGGCACATTGAGTTTTTACGAACCTCTTATGGTGTAAGGCGTTTTTGGATGTGCGACGACATTTTTGGCCTCAAGCCCAATTGGGTACAACAGTTCAATGCCGAACTCAAGCATCGCAAACTCGACATCAAATACTACATTCAAAGTCGCGTGGATTTGCTGCTCAAGGAAGACAACATCGAGGCACTCGCCGAATCCGGGCTCGAAGAAGTCTGGGTGGGCGCCGAAAGTGCTTCGCAGAAAATCCTAGACGCCATGGACAAAGGCACCAAGGTAGAACAGATTTACGAAGCCACACACCTGCTCAAGCGAAAAAACATCCGCGTCGCGTTCTTTTTGCAATTCGGCTATTTGGATGAAAACCAGGACGACATCCGCAAAACCATACGGATGGTCAAGGAGCTGATGCCCGACAATATTGGCATTTCTGTTTCGTATCCGTTGCCGGGAACGCCCTTTTACGAGAAAGTCAAAGCCGACATGAAACTCAAATCCAACTGGAAAGATTCGGACGATTTTGAAATGATGTTCAACGGCAGCTACCATTCTGGCTACTATAGAAAGCTACAGCGCTTTGTACACAAGGAATACCGTAAAAGCCAAGGACTATTTAACCTCAGGCACCTCACCAAAAACCCTTTGGATTGTTCGCTGGCGCAACTGGCCTCGGTCATCAAACTCGGTTATTATGTACCCAGCGCTTTTTTGGATACCTTGCTACTCAAAAAACTCAGACATGGGTAATTCATTCGATTCGGCGGCGGCAGGTTACGACCAAGCGTTTACCCATTCGGTTATTGGGCGATTGCAGCGGCGTTATGTTCGGGAACAATTGGCAAAAATCCTCGACACCCACCAACCCAAAAAAATCCTAGAGGTAAATTGCGGAACCGGCGAAGACGCCTTATGGTTGTCTGCGCAAAATTACGAGGTGACTGCTACCGACATTTCTGAAGCGATGATTGGCGTGGCAAAAAGCAAAAGTGGCGCGCAGCCAGTGGTGTTTAAAACCGTCGACCTCAATGCGATCGGCACTTATTTCAAGACAGAACAATTCGATTTGATTTTCTCGAATTTTGGCGGACTCAATTGCCTGTCAGAAGTTCAGCTCGAACTTTTTTTCAGGAACGCTGCGGCTTTGCTTTCAGAAAACGGCAAACTGGCGCTCGTGGTGATGCCCAAAAATACGCTTTGGGAGCAATTTTACTTTTTTTCGAAAGCCAAATTCGGCGAGATGTCCCGACGCAAAAAAGATTCGGCGATTGCCAACGTAGACGGCGAAAGTGTCCTCACCTATTATTACAATCCTGATGAAACGGTGCGCTTGGCCGACTACTATTTTAGTTTCAAATCGGTGCATCCGATTGCCTTTTTTATCCCGCCGTCTTATCTGGAGTCTTTTTTCAAGAGCAAACCCAGGTTAATTTCGGCGCTCGACCGCCTCGAATCGACAGTAAAAAACCGCAAAGGGCTTTCAAAATACGCCGACCATTACTTCATTACCTTCTGCAAAAGATGAGCATCCTGTTGACACATGGCTATTATCTGTCTGCCGACCCGAAGGAACAGAAAATCATGAAACCATATCCGCCGTTGGGGTTGCTCTACGTTTCGGCCTACCTCAACAGTAAAAATACCGCCAACGATGTTTTTGACAGCACGTTTTATTCGCAGCAGCAGCAGCTCGATTTCATCCTTGAAAAACAGCCAGAAGTCATCGCGATTTACACCAACCTGATGACCAAGATTGAGGTCGTCAAACTCATCAAAATCCTAAAAAACGCAAAATTCAACTTCCCTAAAATCATCCTCGGTGGGCCCGATGTCTCTTATAATATAGAAAATTACCTCAAGGCCGGTGCCGATTTTTTAATCATTGGCGAGGGCGAGAAAACGACTTACGAGTTGTACCATGCGATTGTAAGCCATACCGATGTTGCTGTGGTGAACGGAATCGCTTATCGCAAAGATGGTGTTGTCGTGCAAACCGCCGCACGAACCAAATTTCGCGAACTCGACGACTTGCCATTGCCCAACCGCGACGCCATCCCGAATGAAAAATACCTCGAGACCTGGAAAAAAAACCACGGCGAAAGTTCGATGACGATCTCTACCCAACGCGGTTGCCCGTACACCTGCAAATGGTGCAGCACTGCTGTTTACGGGCAAAGTTACCGCCGCCGTCCTGCGCACTTGGTCGCCGCCGAGATGAAAATGCTCAAAGAAAAATACAAGCCCGACGCAATCTGGTTTGTAGATGATGTGTTTACGATTAGCCACAAATGGCTTATGGCTTTTCATGAGGAAGTCGTAAAGCAAAATGCGCATATTAAGTTTGAGTGCATTACCCGAGCAGAGAGACTCAACCCAGAAATCCTGCAATTGCTCAAGGAAGTGGGCTGTTTCAGGATCTGGATTGGCGCAGAAAGCGGTTCGCAAAAGGTCATTGACCTCATGGACCGCCGCGTCGATGTGAACCATGTAAAAAAAATGATCCAGCAAACCAATGCGCTTGGCATTGAAACCGGAACCTTCGTCATGGTGGGTTATCCCGGCGAAAACGAGCAGGATATTCTGCAAACCATCGACTATCTAAAAGCGGCGAATCCAACCCATTATACGATTACCGTTGCGTATCCCATAAAAGGCACTTCGTTGTATGAGGAGATTGAAAATAAAATCACCGTTCAGCCCGATTGGGAAACCACCACCGACCGGCAGATCAATTTCAAGCGCGAGTATCCGAGAAAATACTACGATTATGCGGTGTCTAAGGTGGTTCATGCGGTAGAATGCCACCGCGAACTCCAGAAAGGCAAGGATCGGTCTGCGATGAAAATCCTCAAACTGAAATCGAAATCGCTGCTCGCCGGGGTTTTAATGTCAATTTATAAATGATGGAAACCCAAACCAAATACGTTTGTTTGTTGGGCCTGCTCTATTTCATCGTGGGTTATGTGGGCATTTGCCACCACGAGCTTTGGCTCGATGAAGCGCACCATTTCTTGCTGGCACGCGACAGTGAATCGGTTGCCGAACTTATAGTCAATACCAAAGACGAAGGCCACCCGATTTTGTGGAATTTCCTGCTTTTTCTGCTCACGCGATTCACGCCCAATCCTTTCGCGATGCAACTGCTGCACCTTCTGATTGCCACCGCCGCGATGGTAATCTTCTTGCGCAAAGCACCGTTTTCGTGGTGGTTTAAGCTGCTTTTCCTTTTTGGGTATTTTATGATTTTTGAGTACGCGCTGATTGCCCGAAACTATATGTTGGGCGTGCTGTTTTTGTTTTTGGCCTGCGCCGACCTGCCCGCTCGCGACAAGAAATTCCCGTGGATCTGTGTGTGGCTTACCTTGGCTGCCAACGTGCATTTGATGTTTGCCGTGATTGCCTTTGCGTTGTTTTTAACAATTGCCTTAGAGCAATTGCAACGCCAATCGGCTTCACGAAAACATATGGCTATTGGTGTTGCTGTGTTCGTGGTTGGACTGGTCGTCGCAGCGGTGCAAATCATGCCCTCGGCCGAATCTGCATTTTTTAAGCCCATCAATGAAATGCCATGGGATGAAAAATTTACGAAAGGATTCATTGCGCTTTTTAAAGGCTGGCTTACCGTTCCCGATTTTCGCAGCGTCCATTTCTGGAATTCGAATCTTTTTGTTGGCCTGAGCAAACCCTTGTCGGCGGCCGTGGGATTGTTGTTGTACCTCGTACCGCTGTTGTTGTTTTTTAAGAATAAGAAAGTGTTGTTTTTTGTGTACACGGCACTTCTGGGTACACAAATTTTCTTCTTCCTTACTCAAAGGAGCGCGACACGACACGACGGAATGGCTTTTTTAATCCTGATGGTCGCGTTGTGGATGCAAGCTTATTTCCCTATAGACAAACCAAATTCTAAAATTTCAAGCTTTGCCGACGCCGTCAAAATGCCCATAGTTTATGGCATCCTGCTGCTCCAGTTTTGTAGTGGGATATACGCCTACGCGATGGACTACCGTTATGCATTCACCAACGAGGCGAGGGTCAACCGGTATTTGAAAGAACAACATCTCAATTCTAAAACCATTATTGCCACAAACTGCAGCGGTACGGTCATCAGCCCGAACCTGCAAAAAAAACTCTATTTTTTATGTGCCAGTGACTTTGGGAGTTTTTGCCGATGGAACGGGGCTTGTGCAACCTACTTTTCGTCTGGCCAGGTAGATAGCCTGCTTTCGGATTATCTTAAAACGCATGCGTCTGGGATTTACGTTTCGGATACAGGCCGACTCGAATACAGAAAAGGAGCCGTCCATTACCGTTTGCTTCAAAAATTTGAAGGCAGCATTGTACGCCACAATGATTATTATCTTTACGAAATCTCAAAAATCTAGTCGATGCCACCGTTAAAATGGATTTTCCTTTTTTTGATTGCTTCCATCAGTTTCGCTACTACAAACCAAATTAGCAAACCCTCTGATGAAATGGCGTTGACGCTCAAATGGAACAAGGCCTATCCCGATGATACCATCGACCAATCGGCGATGGGTTTGCAATGGAGCCTGTCATTCGTAGGCGCGCTCTTGCCGAATTCCCCCACCGGAATCGAAGTAGGAACGCAAACCATCACGATCAATCTCGGCGAACTCGGGTTCGACCCAAAGGCGTTGCAACGGATGGCCTTGCTGCATCGCAAAATAAAAGCATCCCAAGAATACCAGCGCACCCATGCCATTGACTTGGGCCGATACGTAACTCTACTCCTCGGTGCTTCGCAGCACTATTACGCCATCACGGGTATGCCGCAGAAAATCGATACAACTTTGGCGGCCTATGTGTTGGAACCAGAAATCGGCTATGTCAACAATTCGTCAGTGTCATTCGCTCACCGCAACATCCGTTTTTCAAAACCCGACGGATTGAAACAATGTTTTGTCGCCACAGAAATCGACTCACTAAGCCAGCAGGTTTTAGAGTATGAAACCTGGGAGCTCATGGCCAACGGTCAGCCGCGATTTGGGATTTACGACGCCGACGGAAATCTCAAAAACAACGCCGACCCGCAATACACCACCGCCGGAAAACCCGCCAAATGCATGTGGTGCCACGAATCGGGCGTGCAGCAATTGTTTAGTCAGCAGCGCGATTTTCCGGGTTATCTGGTGGCCGCACAATTGCAGGAAAAACTCATCGGCTTCAACCAACTTTTGCAACGAAACCGTGTGGACTTGCCCGGCAGGATTGATTTTTCTAAAAGGCAACAACACACGCTATCAGAATTATTGTATATTTCCTTCATGGAACCGTCTGCCGAGAGGCTGAGCCTGGAATGGCAAATGCCGCTGGCCGAGGTGCAGCAATTGCTTTCGGGTTTGCCCACGCATGTGTATGACGAATTTCCTTTCCTTGGCCAACTGTACGACCGCAATGCGGTAGAGCAACTGGCGCCATTCAAAGGACTGGCGGTTTCATCGAGTGTACGTGAATCCTCTGTCTTGGAGGTCAACCATTTATTTGAACCATGAAAAACCTACTATTAAAATACCCCTTACTGCCTTTGTTGCTGCTTGGCATTTTTTATACGGTTAGGGCGATCCACTTTCCACTGCACGATTTTGCAAACTACTATTACGGAGGCGCGTTGCTTGAAGGCGGGCGTTTCAACCCATCGGTATATTTTCCGTCCGAATTCAACAAGGCCATCATCAAACTGGGTGGCCGTGGCATCTTTGCGAGCTATGCTCCCAACACGCCCTTCCTGGCGTTACTTTTTATGCCGTTTTCGCTGTTGCCGGCGATGGTGGCCAAATTGATTTTCAATCTCGGCAGCCTGTTGATTTTGTTGCGCTCTGTGCATCGCCTGACCACTTTTTATAAGATCGAACCGGTTTATTTGCTACTTATTCCGGTGTTTTTCTTCCTCCCAATCCGCAATGAATTGCTGTTTGGGCAGGTTTACCTGTTGGTTTTTAGCCTGATCAGTGAAAGTTGGTTGGCGTATAAAAAAGGCAAACATTTTGAAACCGGGATTTATCTGGCTTTGGCCATCATGCTCAAGGTATTTCCCATTTTGCTGCTGCTGATTTTTATCTTTCGCAAAAAGTTTGACATCCTTGCTTATACTGTCGCGGCTTGTTTGGTTTTGTTTGGGATTAGCGTCTTTTACTGCGGTTTTGAAGTTTGGTCTTTTTACTTTACCAAGGTATTACCCAAGGCTTCGGCCGGAGAAATCTCTGAGGCTTATGTGGCCAATTACCAATCACTGCACATGTTCCTGAAAGAGCTTTTGGTGGCCGATCCCAAATGGAATCCGTCGGTGGTCTATGACTCGCCGGTGACCTTTGCTGCGCTGCTTGTGGGTTTTAAATTTTTATTGGTGGCAATGGGCGGTTATGTTTCGCTCAAAGTAAAAGCGCCTTTATTTACGCTTTCGTATTGGATTTTGGTTATCATCCTGATTACGCCTTATGGCAGCACTTACACTTCGATTTTATTACTGATCCCTTACTTTGCGCTGGCCAAGAAGAATCTTGAAAATACCCAGAAGATTATAGGATTTGCACTGATTTTTACGGTTTGTTGCTTGCCTACTTCGGTGTTGCTGCAATGGTACTTCCCGTTCAAATACCTGAGATTATACGCCACACTTGCGTTGTTTTTATTTGTTTTCTCAATGATGTACAAAAAAATTGATTTCAAGATTGTAGGGCTGGTTGCCTTTGTACCAATGCTCTTGGTGATTGCCTGGAACCACAAGGAACCTTCTGGTGGATTGGCGGTACTCGATAGAAACTCACCCATCCTCATCTATGATTTCAAGATCGACCAAGGCAAACTCACCTATTTTTACTGGGATGCCGGCGGCGCCAAAACCAAAAGTATTCCGATAGCTTGTCCCTCAGCCGTCGCCTGCAGCCTTAGCAACGGCCAGCCTTTTTACAACGGGCTGCAACTTACTTTTGACAAAGGCAACAAATCCAAGGCGGCCATTTGCGGCAACACCTTGTATTTTTTGTCTGATTATGACCGCGGCCACGGATTTTTCACCTTGCGAAAAATGGAATTACCATGAAGCCGAAAAGCCTTTTGCCATTTGCGCGCTTGAAAAGCATTGGGGAATACCAGCCCATCAGCGACAAGGTTGAACGATAAAAAACTGCTGCTCCGACGGCGCAAAATCTAAATGAAACGCCACTAAAATAGGTAACCATTGCTTAAAATCGATCGTAAAAATACCGCCAGGATTTTCTCGGTAATCACCCATTCGGCCAAACAATTGACCGCACAGGTGTTGGGATTGCTGCTGTCTGTTTTCGTGATCCATTACTATTCTCAGGAACTTTGGGGCGGATTCGTCTCGAA
>JAKQJQ010000296.1 GCA_029561105.1 Bacteroidota bacterium | reverse complement strand
CGTATGGTACTTTCTGGTTCTCCCTCAAAATCGAGCAGGTAAAAATCGTCTCCGTTCACGAGCACTTGCCCCAGATGGTAATCGCCGTGGATGCGGATACGCTCCGACTTCATCTTCGTCCAGTCGAAATCCAGGAAAATTTTGCGGATTTCCTTTTTGTTATCCAGGAATTTATTGGCAAGTTCCAAAGCCAGGCCGTCAAGTTTGTGCAGGTTGTTTTCCAGTATGTTCAAGCGGTTCTGGAACTGGTAGGTCAAACGGTTCTTAAGCCACACGGTGTAATCGCCGTTGTAGGTGGTTGGTGTAAACGCAGTATCGTGGATGTCGCTGCCCAGCGCGATGTGCATTTCGGCAGTGCGTGTGGCCAGCGTGTGAATGCGCACAAAAATACTCAAACCCGCCCAGTCGATGATTTCGTGTGGTACTTCATTGATTTTGAGCCGTTGGAACAATTCTACATCGGGCAATTTTGCCACTTTTATTTTCTTGGTTTGCAGGTTCGAGAAAATCCGGTCGACTTCCTCAAGCATGAACTTCCACGCATCGCCTTGATTGGGTACGAGTTCTTGCATGAGGCCGAGCGTAATTTTTCCTTCGGACAGTTCTACGCTGATGCTTCCTGTGTAAGCCGGCGAACTTTTGAAATCCATGCGTTCGGTTAAGAAACGGCTGATTTCATAGTCGGGATTCGTGCTGATGTAAATCCGCCTGAAAATCTTGAGTACAAGGTTGGTATTGTAAATGATCGACGTATTGCTTTGCTCGACGCCCATGAATTTCGAGGATTTGTATTCCTTGTCCTCAAGTTTGGAGCCTTTATGGAATTTGACTTTTGAATGGTCCTTATCGGAAGCATCGGCAATTTTCTCAAACAGCAACTGGCGGAAATCTTCCTGGTGCAAAGCGTCGACCAAAAATCCTTCCTGGCCATTCATTTTAACGGGCGCAATGATGGTGTTGGTGTCGAGTTCGTCTTCAGACATGAATGCAATGGGCATGAAATAATGCTGGTAGAACGCCTCCTTGAAATTGACCTCCAGAAGCACGCCATAATAAGTATTCTTTTTGGATGCGATCTTGAAAAAATCAACGACCTCGATATACTTTAACGTACTCGCCTTGCCGCCATACCAGCGTTTGTTGACGATGTAACTTTCCAGGATATCCGAAGAAAAAACCTTGACGAAATCGGTATCTTCAAACGCACGCTTCCATTCGGTCTTGAAAACGAACGGATTCTGGAATCCATCTTCGTTGATCGTACTGGTCGTCATTAGCGGTTGATTTTAAAAAGGTGAAAAGGCAGTTCGGGTGACAGTTCTACAAAATTGTATTCCTTTTCCCAGAAATAGGTGTTGCCCGTCATCAAATCGTGCACTTGTATGGGCTGGTTGCCGATTTTATCGATCGGAAGCCGTACTTCGCCCTGCAATACATTGTTCGCCTCGAGGCTCACGACCATGAGCGTTTCGTCGTTTTTGGCATCGTCGAATTTGTAATACGCCATCAGGTTGTCGTTGTTGGTATCACAAAAAACGATATTTTCTGTTTGCTGCAGCGATTCATGGTGCTTGCGTATACCATTGATTTTAGTAATGATAGTAGTCAATTTATTTTGAATCGACCAATCCCATTTGACGAATTCGTATTTTTCTGAATTGAGATATTCTTCTTTGCCCGCCGCCATAGGTTCGCACACGCGATATTCAAAGACCGGCCCATAAATCCCAACACTCGAGCTTAACGTCGCCGCGAGGAAATACTTCTGCAAATACACCGACTCGTTGCCGCTTTGCAATGAAAACGGGTTGATGTCGGGCGTATTGGGCCAGAAATTCGGGCGGTAATATTCCTTCTGGTCGGTTTGTGTGAGCTCGGTTACGTAATCGGTGAGTTCCTTTTTAGAATCGCGCCAGGTAAAATAGGTGTAGGATTGGCTAAAGCCTTGCTTGGCGAGCTCGTTCATGATCTTGGGTCTGGTGAAAGCTTCGGCGAGGAACAGCACATCGGGATGTTTTTTCTTGATTTCGGCAATCAGCCAACCCCAGAAAAAGAAAGGCTTGGTGTGCGGGTTGTCTACGCGATAGACTCGGATACCACATTCCTCGATCCAGAACAAAGCCACGTCGAGTAGCTCTTGCCATAAGTTCTTCCAATCATGGCTTTCAAAATAAATGGGCTGGATATCCTGGTATTTCTTTGGCGGATTCTCGGCATATTGCACCGTTCCATCGGGTCGCCATTTGAACCACTCTTTGTGTTCCTTGACCCACGGATGATCGGGTGCTGCCTGTAAAGCGTAATCCATTGCGATTTCGATTCCGAGCGATTGCGCTTTTTTGACAAGCGATTTAAAATCGTCGATTGTTCCCAATTCTGGATGCGTGGCTTTGTGCCCACCGTGTTTCGAGCCGATTCCCCATGGAGAGCCAACATCACCGGCCTCGGCGTTGGTTGCGTTGTTTTTTCCTTTGCGATTGACTTCACCGATTGGGTGGATAGGCGGAAAATACAAAGTGTCGAACCCCATTGCGGCAACCCTTGGCAGCAATTTCTCGCAGTCTTTGAAAGTGCCGTGCCGGCCTTCTGACTCCGAAGCCGACCGCGGGAAAAACTCATACCAGGTACTGAACAACGCTTTCTTGCGATCTACATACACCTGCAGCTCGATTGATTTGTTCGAGAGGAAGCGCGTCGGGTATTTTTTGAAAATATCGGTAAGTTCATGCGACATAGCAGCTGTCACAGCCTTGTCATACTGCTTAGGATCGGCGAAAGATTGGGCGACGGCTTTAAGGTAAGTCGACTCGCTCTTATCTACAGACTTTAAAATGTCGTTGATGTATTCGACGCCTTCCAAAAGTTCTGATTTGACCTGTTGGCTGTCTTGTATTTTTCGTTCGGTGCCGTGTTGCCAATTGAGCGCGTAATCCACCCAGCCTTCTACGAAATAGGTATAGGTTCCTTGTTTGTCGACGGTGAATTCGGCGGTCCAGGAATCGTTTTCTGTAGGAGTCATCCTAACCTCGCTCCACTTCTTATCCTTTTCATGTTTGAACATGACGGCACATTCCACGACGTCGTGTCCGTCGGGGAACACATTGGCCGTGACCGTTATTTTTTGTCCTACGATTCTTTTGATTGCAAAGGCGCCGCTATCGAGTTGCGGCATGACATTTTCAATGACAATACGGGTTTGTTGCTGCATTTTAGGATTAATTTATGACTTCTAAATTTATAAAAATTTGCATAAAATAATACCTTGCAGTAAAATTTACGGATATGACAAAGAATAGCGGCAAACCCAATCAAACGTTGAAAATTTCGAAGTTAATACTGATTGCCGCTCAATTTTTGTCGTTTATTTCTAACAAACT
>JAKQJQ010000285.1 GCA_029561105.1 Bacteroidota bacterium | reverse complement strand
CAATTCCTTTACTTTGTTAACAGGAGCAGAAGCACAAAAACCGGGAATGTCTTCGTAATGGCCATCGGGATTTCGCCAGTTGTGGTAGGTGTTCGCAATTTTCTGAATGTCTTCGCCAGACAGCTCACGTGTACGGCGGTTGATTAAATGGCCAAGGTTTCGGGCATAAATAAACAATATCTCGTTGCTGCGATTTCTGAATTTACCATTCGTACGATTGCGGCTCATAAACCAAAGCGAAGCGGGAATTTGTGTGTTCAGAAAAAGTTTTGCAGGCAGGTTTACAATGCAATCAATCAGATTGTTTTCAATAAATGCTTTTCTTATTTCACCTTCGCCCGAAGTTTTGGTTGTAAGCGAACCTTTAGCCAATACAAAACCGGCTTGTCCGTTGGGTGCTAAGTGATAAAGGAAGTGTTGAATCCAAGCGTAGTTGGCGTTACCGGTTGGCGGTACACCATATTGCCAGCGTCCGTCTTTGCGAAGCAAATCGCCTCCCCAGTCGCTCACATTAAAGGGTGGATTGGCAATAATATAATCGGCTTTCAGGTCTTTGTGTGCATCGTTCAGGAAGGAACCTTCGTTGTTCCATTTTACCTGTGAACTATCAATGCCACGAATGGCAAGGTTCATTTTGCACAACCGCCACGTGGTTTGGTTGCTTTCCTGTCCGTAAATGGAAATGTCATTTACCCTTCCCTGATGTTCGGTTACAAATTTCTCCGATTGAACAAACATTCCACCTGAACCACAACAGGGGTCAAATACACGTCCTTGGTATGGTTCTAACATTTCAACCAACAATTCCACAACACTTCGTGGGGTATAGAATTGTCCGCCCTTCTTGCCTTCGGCAAGGGCAAATTCGCCCAGGAAATACTCAAATACATGCCCCAGCACATCGGCACTGCGTGCTTTCGTATCGCCAAGGGCAATGTTGCCCACCAAATCAATCAATTCGCCCAAACTTGTGGGGTCAAGATTTTGTCTGGCATATACTTTAGGCAAAACACCTTTCAACGAAGCATTTTCTTTTTCAATGGCATCCATTGCACCGTCCACAAATTTGCCAATGTCGGGCTGCTTTGCTTTGGAAAAAAGCATTTTCCAACGGGCTTCCTGTGGTACAAAGAAAATATTTTCGGCTTTGTATTCGTCT
>JAKQJQ010000095.1 GCA_029561105.1 Bacteroidota bacterium | reverse complement strand
TCACTTTTGGAGAATCCGTGGATGATCATGGGAACCGAAATGCCGAGTTGCCTTTTGAGTACAATGGTTTCCTGAAACGCCGCCACGCAATGGATTACGACAGGTTTGCGGTACTTTTGGGCCAATAACAATTGCTTTTCAAAAACTTCGATCTGTAAGTTGAGCGGTACGTCTATACGTTTGTCGAGCCCACATTCGCCGAGCGCGAGGCAATTTTCAAACGGCAATTGGTGTTCGATAATTTGTAATTCTGTCGTAACGTTTTCGGCTACAATTTTCCATGGATGGATGCCAATCGAATAAGTCGGGATGGCGGCGGCGAACTCGGCCGGATATTGGTTGACGAGCTCTAAAACTCCCGACGAACCTGTGTATTGGTGCGTATGCAGATTGAAAAATTCCATCAGTCGTGAAATTTTTTGACGCCTGCGCGGATTTCGACAGCGAGATCATTCTCTAAAGGAACAATCGGGCACGAATATTTGTGGTTGTAAGCGCAATACGGATTGTAAGCGGTGTTGAAATCAATGAGCAACTGGTTGCCTTTTGGGGTTTTCATATCGATGTAACGCCCCCCGATGTAACTCTCCTTGCCGCAGGTCAAATCAGAAAATGGTAAAAACAGGTGGTCTTCGTAGCCCGGTTTTTTGACCAGCTCGATATTTTGGTACAGGTTCAACTTTAGCTTTTTTCCCTCGAGGGTAAAATGCAATTCGCCATATTTCACATACTCGGGCAACCTGGAACTGCTGGTTTTCATTTTGAAAACTTTTTCGTTTGGCGTTCGGATAAAATCGGCCACGACCGCAAATCTGCCGTCTATTGGGTAAAAGTCGAGCGTCTTGAAGGTTGCGAAATCGGCGTCAGAAAGCGGGCTTTCTTTTTTGTCGGCGTATTCGCTGTTGATTTGTTTCTGGAATTCTTGTGATGACGCTACCGTCCATTTTTCCTGTGCATGCAGTTCGAATATCATGGCAAACGCCAAAACAAAAAGGGATTTTCTCATCGCGATTCTTTTTACAAAAATAGGCTAAAAGTTGCCGATTGGCCA
The DNA here is from genome assembly GCA_029561105.1 of Bacteroidota bacterium. Taxonomy (GTDB): domain Bacteria; phylum Bacteroidota; class Bacteroidia; order Flavobacteriales; family Flavobacteriaceae; genus Flavobacterium. Next base: position 5,746 of record JAKQJQ010000095.1, on the reverse strand, counting down.
AGGCAAAAAAGCACAAAGTTGCTATCTTTGCTGCTCAAAAACCAACTTCTCCAAATGCTTTTAAGGGCACTCCAGCGTTACCACTCTAATTTCACAGGATTCTCAAGGGAAATCTGGATTTTGACCATCATTACTTTTATCAACCGCGCGGGCACGATGGTGCTGCCCTTTTTATCCAAATACCTCAATGAGGATTTGCATTTCGATTTGACCGATGTGGGCTCGATCATGATTTTTTTCGGACTTGGTTCAATGCTCGGTTCGTGGCTTGGCGGCAAACTATCGGATAAGATTGGGTTTTACAAGATCATGGTTTTTAGCCTGTTCACAAGCGGCGTACTCATTTTCCTGCTGCAATACATCACTTCATTTTGGGGATTGTGCTTTGGACTTTTTGGCGTGATGACCGTAGCCGATATGTTTCGTCCGGCCATGTTCGTATCGCTTGGCGCCTATTCAAAACCCGAGAACCGCACACGTGCACTGACTTTGGTTCGGCTCGCGGTAAATCTAGGGTTTGCCGCTGGCCCGGCTTTGGGTGGATTGATCATCATGGGCATCGGCTACAAAGGGATTTTTTGGGTCGATGGCGCTTCGTGTGTGACGGCCATCCTGATTTTTGCATTGCTTGTGAAGGAAAAGAAGGCGATCAACCAGCATAAGGTAACATCGGATGTAGCGCCGGTTGACTCGGTTTTCAAGGACAAGATTTTCTGGATTTTCTTGTTCATCTGCTTTATCACGGCGATGATTTTCTTTCAGATTTTTACCACTTTACCTTTGTACCACTTTCAGCAATTTGGGCTCACCGAGTTCCAGACCGGACTTTTGATGACACTCAACGGACTCTTGATTTTTTTCCTCGAGATGCCCATCGTGACGATTATTGAACGCAAACAAATCAACAAACTCAAGGTAATTTTGTGGGGTTCGGTGCTGATGGCCGTAAGTTTTTACGTGCTGCTGGTTAACTTTTGGGCAGGCATTTTAATCGTGAGCATCATTTTCATCACTTTTGGAGAGATGTTCATTTTCCCGTTTTCGAATTCGTTTGCGCTGAGCCGCGCGCCCAGAGGCCAGGAAGGCAAATACATGGCGCTGTTTACGATGAGTTTTAGCCTCGCGCACATGTCTAGCGCCAAAACCGGGATGGGTATCATTGATCATTTTGGCTACCAGGTCAACTGGCTTGTGATGGGAACGCTCGGGATTATTTCTGTGGCATGCTGCATCTGGCTCAAGGATTTGGTGCGTAAGGAAAAACGCTTATAGATTTCTTTTGATTTCGGCCAGCGGAAGGTTGGTTGTAATCAGTCTCTCGACAATCGCTTTGCGCAGATCTTCAATTTTTCCTTCTTTGTATTTCGCCCAGGAATCGGTTTGGAGCAGGCTGCGGATTTGTTTGACGATTTTAGCAGTGTCGGCTGCGGTGCGCAAAATGGCGTTACCGTTCAAAGCGTTTTCTTTGTGCTCATAATCGACGGAATGATTTGCAAAATCTACCGTTATGAAATACAGTTTATCTGTTTCGTTGTCTTGGTGAAACGCGCTCCACAAAGCAAAGCCGAGTTTGGTTCGCGCCAGGTTTTGCGGGTTGCCTTCAAGTCGCCAGCGGCAATTGGCCACGCGGCTCCAATGGTTCGATAGACGATAGACACCGGTTTGGGTAAAATAATAGGCACTCCCGGATTTGCTTTTGAAATCGGGTTCGCGGTTTTCTGTTTCCCGAAGCGGTACTTCTTTGAAAATACAGAAGGTGTGTTTGTGAAAGTTATATCGGTTGTAGGTTTTCATGAAGCTATGGCGCGAATTCATTGAGCGATTGCGCGAAGATACGCGAAGCAGACGCAAAGTTTCGCGAAATTTAAATAGAAAAGGTGAACACAGATTGCACAAATTTCACGGATTTATAATTTCTTGATCTGTGAAATTTGTGCAATCGGTGTTGGTTTCGCCAATAGGCATCAGTGGCGAAAAAGCGAAACGATTTTTGTTCGGCGGAGATAAATATTTTGGTGAGGAAAAGTGTTTCAGGCTAAGGAAATCAAGTAATCAGGCTTGCTGGCTGTTGGTGGCAGGACTTTAATTAACTTGAATGAAATCTACTTTGGCTTCGCCTTTTCTTAGTTTTATAAAATTCTCATTTTTATATTTCCCAATTCTATTGGTTTCATTGGTTTTGAAAACGAGTTCTATATTAAGTTCTTTTACGTAGATATGTTCCCAATCTGTTATCAAATCTAATCTTACATTTGATTTTGGATACCATTTTAAAATTTCTCTCGCGGTCGAGTTTGTACTTAGTTTGCCAAAGTTGAATACTGATGACAATGCAATGAAATTTGAAATTCTATTTTCGGATAGGGCATTATTTACATAACCCAGTAATTCGTTTCCATCCCAAACTTCAAAACCTAAACTATTCTCTTCTGCACAATTTTGATAAATGTTTTGTTTTTCAATAAAACTAACATCTGGATAAATTAATTTTAAATCTTCTAGAGTCATACCGATAGCAATATTGCCGACAAATTTAATCGGTATAAATTGCATCAATTTTGCATTGTAGGATTTGGTTTTTTTGAGTTTAACGTCATCGAGTTCATATACTCCACTTTGAATTACATCATAGTCAATTTTTTCGTCATTGGTAATACTGAAGATGTAGTTGGTTACGGTAAAACCATCTTTGTTAAAGGCAATTTTCGAGCTATTTACCGTATGCTCTTTTGTTATATTAAATCCATTATCATTTGGTTCCCAAAAAACAACTGATGAAAAATATTGTATTGGCAGATACGTTTTGTTTTTTAAATTGATTATGTAAAGATATTTATACCCGAATTCTGTTTGTCTTGCCAAATGATTTCCTTCTCCATTGATATAAATAAATTGCCCGTTTTGAGACAATCCTACGATATTATACTTGGCTTCATCAGAGAAATCTATATTTAGTGATATACAGTAGTCCTTTTCTTTAATAAAAAACGTTGGGGTTCTTTCATTGTTATAAAAATTTATAAAGTACTTATTGTCAAATAGTTCTGCGTTGCTCAATAAATTTTCTATGGTTTCTTTTTTTTGAATTGTATTTACAGCTTCAATTTTTTCAAATTCGTAAATACATTTTTCCTGACCATGAGTGATGAATGATTTGCAAAGTAAAATCAGAATAATTATTTGTCTTTTCACAATCTAAAAAGTTTTTTATTTGCAGATTTATAATCGTCTCGCCACGAACTAAAAACTTAGCGAATCTTAACGTGTCGTTTGCACAACGTCGCGTAATATTCTTCAAATCCATCGGGAAAACGGCGGCAATTGTTTACCTTTGCCCGACTTAAAACAAAAATAAGATGTCGAAAGGAATATACACCGGAATTATTGAAAAAGATGCCAACGGCAATTACTTTTGCGGCGAATACCTACTCGACTACCAAATGGTTTCTAAGGGTTTTAACCTGGGCGACAAAATCACGATCAAATCGCATATCACCAACCCGAGTGATAAATCGTATGCCGATTATCCTAAGAAGTCGCGGGAATTTGCGTTGTTTAATTTGAAACCTTAGAGACGCTTCGCTATAGAGACGGCTGCGCCTACAGAGACGCCCTTCAGGCTTTAGAAACGCCCTGAGGGCTATAGACTTGGAGCGGGCAGAGTCTTTTGGGTACGCTATATACTTACTACATTTCTGATTTTAAATTGGAATCCTACTTATACTTTTTGAAACACTTGCCGAATAGCCCTATCTCTTCTATAGGCGCAGCCGTCTCTATAGCGCAGCGTTTCTAAAGGCGCAGCCGTATCCATTCCTTAAATTTTCGTTAAATAACTATTTTTATAGTTGTGTAACTAAAAATATAGTTGTACGTTTGGATTGTGCTTGGAAATTACGCCGATGTCTGCGTTAGCGATTGAAGCGGTATCCTTTTGTCACGCTTCTTTAACGGGCAAAAGATATAGCGGAAAGCGCGGCCAAAGGCAACGCCCAAATTCATTGCTACGCTCAGAATGACAAAAAATAAAACGAAATCATGCAAAAGTTAACGAACAAAGAAGAAGAAATCATGCACATTTTGTGGAAGCTCGAAAAGGCTTTCGTAAAAGAAGTCATGGCCGAGATTACCGAGGAACAACCGCATTACAATACGCTGTCGACAATTGTACGCAACCTTGAGGACAAGGGTTTTGTGGCACACCATGCGTTTGGGAACACGCACCAGTATTATCCGGTTGTGAGCAAGGAAGCGTATCGTAAGAAGTTCATGAATACTGCCATTGATACGTATTTCAACAATTCGTATAAGAATATGGTTTCTCATTTTGCCAAGGAAGAGAAGATTTCGGCTGAGGAATTGCGGGAGATTTTGGCGATGATTGAGGGAAAATCTTAGAGTTAAGGTCGAAAGTTAAAAGTTAAAAGTTAAAAGTTAAAAGTTAAAAGTCGAAAGTCAAAAGTCGAAAGCCAAAAGTCGATTGGAAAAGTGATCTGATTGCGCCTTGTATTCAACCAACAACCAAAAAACAAACCATGGAAACAATATTCCTTTACCTATTAAAATCGAGCGGATTGATAGCCGTATTTTTCCTGGCTTATCATTTCCTGTTGCGCAAAGAGACTTTTTTTAAGAGTAACCGGTGGTTTCTTTTGTTAGGGTTAGTTACTTGTATCGTACTGCCACTGGTTACTTTTAAGAAAATCGTTTGGATAGTACCGAAGCCGATGGTGGTGGATTATGTGAATATGCCGCAGGTTCCGGTTTCGGTAATCCAAACGCCCAAAGCTGAGCATTTTGAAATGGATTGGCTACTGGTCGTTGCGGGCATTTATGCTATTGGGATTATCATTTTCCTTTTCAAATTGGCGTTCGATTTTAGCGGACTCATCAAAGTACTCAAAGGCAAAACCGTCACCCAGCAGGCCGATTTCAAGTTCATCGACGTGGATGAAAAGGTGTCGCCTTTCTCCTACTTCAATTATATTGTGTACAATTCATCGATGTACACCCAGAATGAACTAGAGAATATCCTGGAACATGAAAAGGTACATTGCGAGCAAAACCATTCGGTGGATGTTTTGGTAGCGCGCGTTTTTTGTATCGTGTTTTGGTACAATCCGTTTGTATGGCTGTACCAGAAAGCGATTTTGCAGAACCTTGAATTCATTGCCGACAGCGAGGCCTTAAAAAACATATCCGACAAACGTGCCTATCAAATCACATTGCTCAAAGTTACCACCCACGATAATTGTGTGGCCATTACCAATCATTTTTATCAATCATTAATCAAAAAACGAATCGTTATGTTAAACAAAAATCAATCGAGACAATCCAATGCGTGGAAGTATTTCTTAATCGGACCGGTGCTTGCGGCTTTCCTGTTTTATTTCCAGGTAAAAGTCATTGCACAGGAAAAAGACAGCCCAATCGTTGCTGCCATTGGTGCGATGGCGAGCCCTCCAAACATTGTCATCAATAAGAATACTACCGATGCCGAGCTCAAGGCACACTCGCAACTCATGAAAGAGCAGTACAACGCCAAGCTCAAGTTCTCTAAGGTGAAACGCAATAGTGCCGGCGAAATCACGAGCATCAAGGCCGATTACAGCGACAAAGACGGACACAAGGCCACTTATGTTATTGCCGGTGACGAAGCAATCAAACCCATCAGCATCAACCGCAAAGACAACGGCAGCTTAGCCTTTGGCAATACGCAAAAACAACTGCGCATTTTCTCTAAAGG
>JAKQJQ010000151.1 GCA_029561105.1 Bacteroidota bacterium | reverse complement strand
AGGGTCATATTGCCCGATCCGGTTACTTTAGCGTTCACCTGTTGGGCATCGACGTGGAGTTTGATGTCGCCCGAACCCGAAAGCGTTGTGGTGAAATCGGTAGCCTTGATGGTGCTTTTAGAAGTAACATCGCCCGAACCGGCCAACGTTACCTCGTTTAAACTTTCAAAAGGAACGGTAACGGTGATCGATTTGCCCGCGCTTGGACTGATGCGTTTGCCTTTCTCCACACAGATGGTAAGGCTGTTGCCGTCTACCTTACATTCTATAAATTCGACGATATTCGATTCGCCTTCAATGGTGATTTTGCCTTCGCTGCCGGCAATGAGGTTCACATCGAAAAAGCCCGAAACGTTCACCTGGTCATAAGCTGGTGTCGAGACTGTTTTTTGGGTCATATTCCCGTTTCCTTTGATTTTTTCCTGTGCACCGGCCACAGCGGCAACTAATAGGACTGATGTTAAAATGATTGATCGCATAACTGTTTGTTTTTTGTTCCGCTGCGCTCCATACAATTGCTTCGCCTGTTCGCTAAAGCTCGGGTCGGTAGTGCCTCGGATGATTGATTATTTTTTAGAGAGATTCACATTGCCGTATTCACTGCGCACGGTGATTTTGTTTTCGCCGCTTTTTTTATAATAACCCTGGTAGGATTTGTTACTGGAGGTTTCCTGTTTGCTGGTCATCTCCAAGCCGCCCGGATAGTTGAAATTGCTGTATTTGGTGACCACATCAAAATCAAACGAAGCCGCCGCGTCGAAACCCAGGTTGACTGAGGTGTAGCCCGAATCGATGTTGACTTTATTGAATTTAGCCGATAATCCTTCTACCGAAATTTTCCCGTATTTGGTGTCGATGTTCAGGTTGCCCGAGACCTCTGTGACATATATTGACAGATAATCGCCGGCACCATCGAGATTATTGACTTTACCCAAATTGAGCTTGCCGTAACTGCATTCGTACTTGAGGTCACTGCCGTTCCCGAAATTGATGTTGGTGTAGTCGGCCTTGAGCAGGATTTTGTTGTACTCGTTGATGGTAAGTCCCGAATAATCGGCATCAATCGTGGCGTTTCGTATGGATTCAATGATCGATTTGCTACAATAGTCAATGCGAATCACGTTGCTATTTCCGGTAAGGTTGGCCAGTTGTATTTTGCCGTATTCACACGAAAGATTTGTATTGCCGCTCAAATCGCCGGTAATGATCGAGCCGTAACTGTTTTTAATCTGGACGCTTCCTTTTTTGGGAATCTTGATATTGTAGTTGATTTCCATGCTGTTGTTGCGTCCGCCGCCTCCCGATTTGGCGATTTTGGTTACAGCGGTCACCATAGACTTGAGCGCTTCTATATCCACATCGATGTCGGCGAGGCGTTTCTCTACCCAATCCTCGCTGTCACCGCTTACCTTGATTAGGATGTCGAGTTCTATTTTGCCTTCGTCCCAGGTGGTTACCGTAACGGTGCCGTAGGAGTTCTTAATATCGATGCCGGCGTCGGGATTGACGATGTAGGCTTTCTTGATGGTTTTTTGTTTGGAATATTTTCCCAGGTCAATGCCGTTGGCCAACAATACTGTAGGTATCAACAGCAGAAAGAACGTTGCTAGTAGGTTATATGATTTTTTCATCGGTGGCATTTTGTAATTTTTCATTGCTTTCTAAATGTTCGAGCACGTTTTCTAAAAAGGAAATACGCGTCTGCAGATTGCGAATCATCGCGTGGATGATTTGTTTGTTTTCCCCATTTTTTAGGAGTTCCTGTTTGATTTTCTCGTAGTCGTCATCGAGGATTTTCATCTGCACCAGTGCGTCGGCGATGATTTTCTCGTTGAGAGGCGATTTTTTCTGTTGGACTTTGTTGAGCTCCATCTTGATCATCGCCGTAAAGATAGAATCGGTCTGGCGGGTTTCTTTTGAGGCGAAAACAAAATCATCTGCCGGTTTTTCTGCCTTATAGAAGGTGAACATTCCCAAGATTAGTATAACCGAGGCCGCGATAGACAAAGTCGTCCAGTAGTTTCTTCGCGATTGCCTGCGGTTTTGTTTCTCGAGGAACCGGTCGTAGTGGTTTTCATCGGGCTGGTGTAAATCCCATTGGTTGTGTAATCTTTCAAACAGATTTTCAAGGTTGTCATTTTTCTTTTCCATGTCTCTATTGTATAGTTTGTAATTTTTGTCGTAAACTTTCCTTGGCGCGGCTAATTGTGGTACGGCAGTTGGCATAACTGATGTTGAGGATTTCTGTAATTTCTTCCTGGTCGTAGCCTTCCACAAAAAACAACGTCAGGATCATGCGGTACGAGTCCTTTAGGCCATTGATGGCTTGCATTACCTGATCGGCTTTGAGATGCGTGTAATCAGTTTCATGTTCTGTTTCCGATTCGTCTTCTACCTTATAGGATACCTTTTCAAAATCGTCGGTGCCAAAGCGGTTGTTTTTTTTATAGAAATCGATACTGTGATTGACAATGATGCGTTTGAGCCAGGCTCCAAAAGCGACTTCCTGCTTGTAATCATCGATTTTAAGGAATGCCTTGAGGAAACCTTCCTGCATGACATCCTCGGCATAATGCGCGTCCTTGACAATCCTGAAAGCCACATTATACATCGCCTTGCAATAGCGGCTGTACACTTCAAATTGGGCTTTTTGGTTCTTTTGCCTGCAGAGCGAAATTAATTCCTCGATATTGTTTTTAGCTAAACTCAAACAGATGATTTCTAATTTACACCAATGACTTTGGTTTTATTTGGGTGTTACACTTTGTATGAAATAAATGTAATTTTTTTTTGATGTACCTGCTAATGAATTGCTATATTTGGGACGATTTCATAAAAACTACTGTTCCAAACTCAAATCATAAATATGAATAAGGCTAAAGTTTTAATCGGGCTGCTGTTGGTTTTTCTCCATTTTAATTTTACCGCATGCGAAGACGAACCGGTTGATCCAGCATTATTGGTTCCCGATCCAGAAATCCCTACTTGCGCCAAACCAAGCGCGCTTCAGGTAAGCGACATTACGGGCGATTCGGTCAATGTGACTTGGACAGCGGCAGAAGGTGCTGCCTGGGAAATCCAATATGGCCTCGATGGTTTCGTTCCCGGAGCCGGTACGTCGGTGTCGGCCACCACAACGACCAAAACCATCACGGGACTAACCGCAACCAACACCTATGACTTTTATGTAAGAACCCTGTGTGATAATGGCGTGTTCAGCAATTGGACGGGTCCGGTAAATCCAGGTTCGAGTATTACCACTTGCCAGAGCCCAACCAATTTTACAGCCCTTCGATCAACAACCGATACCACCAAAGTAAACTTGCTCTGGAATGCCAACGGTGATGAAATCGGATGGGAAATCCAATATGGCGAGACCGGTTTTGCGGTGGGTTCTGGAACCACCATTCCTTCAACCACGACCACCAAATCCATCACGGGACTTTCTGCAACCTTGGGTTACGATTTTTATGTACGCTCTAATTGTTCGGGAACCGAGAACTCGGTATGGATTGGACCCGTTCATGTGAACGCAGCGCCTTGACGAACCCCCACTTTTTATACGTTGTAAAAGCCCGAAACATCGACCATCGGGCTTTTTTATGGCACAAAAGTTGCCACCTTTATCGCGTGACGAATTATTATGTCATACATCGATTTTAAGGCAATGTTAAGGGGAAGTTACCTTACCTTTGCCTGTATTTCCAAATTATTACTGACATTTTGACCCACTATAAAAGATGCCAAATCACAAAATACTCACTTTTGACAACCTGTCACTTCAGGAATTTGAATCGGATGCAGAATTAATCCCACTGCTCACTCCCGAAGATGAAGAAGAAATGAATAACGAAGAGCTGCCGGCCACGTTACCCATTTTGCCCTTACGAAACACGGTTTTATTTCCCGGAGTGGTCATTCCGATTTCTGCCGGACGCGATAAATCGATCAAACTCATCAATGACGCCAATGCTGCAGGGAAAACCATCGGTGTGGTGGCGCAGAAAAACGAGGAGGATGAAGATCCAACCAAAAACGACATCAATAAAATAGGAACCGTAGCGCAAATTTTGCGTGTCCTTAAAATGCCCGACGGCAACATCACCGTTATCCTTCAAGGCAAAAAGCGTTTCCAGATCGATGCGGTTATTTCAGAAAAGCCTTATTTGATGGCTAATGTTAAAGAAGTTGAGGAAAAGCGTCCGGGGAAACACGATACCGAATTCCTTGCAATACTCGAATCCATCAAAGAGCTCGCCATCCAGATCATTAAGGAAAGTCCTAACATTCCAACCGAAGCAACTTTTGCCATCAAGAATATCGAGAGCCAGTCATTCCTCGTGAATTTTGTTTCCTCAAACATGAATTTGTCGGTCAAGGAGAAACAAGACTTGCTTGCTATGAATGCTCTTAAGGAACGTGCACTCGAGACTTTGCGTTTCATGAACCTCGAGCTTCAAAAACTCGAACTCAAGAACGATATCCAGTCTAAGGTTCGTTTTGACCTTGACCAGCAACAACGCGAATACTTCCTGCACCAGCAAATGAAAACCATCCAGGAAGAATTGGGCGGAGCCTCAAATGAGCAGGAATTAGACGAGATGCGCCTCAAGGCCAAGTCCAAAAAATGGGATGACAAAACCAGGACGCACTTTGAAAAGGAGCTGTCTAAGATGCAGCGTATGAATCCGCAAGCGCCCGATTTTGGAATCCAACGCAATTACCTCGAGCTTTTCCTCGAATTGCCCTGGAATGAATTCTCCCACGACAATTTCGATTTGAAGCGTGCGCAAAAAATACTCGATAAAGACCATTTCGGGCTAGAAGACGTCAAGAAAAGGATGATAGAACACCTTGCGGTTTTGAAACTGCGCAACGATATGAAGTCGCCGATTATTTGTTTGTCTGGGCCTCCAGGCGTAGGTAAAACTTCTATCGGTCGGTCGGTGGCCGAAGCCTTAGGGCGCGAGTACGTTCGTATTTCCCTTGGCGGATTGCGCGACGAGGCCGAAATCCGAGGACATCGCAAAACCTACATCGGTGCCATGCCTGGCAGGATCATTCAAAGCATTAAAAAAGCGGGTACTTCTAATCCGGTGTTTGTACTCGACGAGATTGACAAACTTTCTGTGAGCAACCAAGGCGATCCATCATCGGCGCTGCTGGAGGTGCTAGACCCAGAGCAAAACAATGCCTTTTACGACAACTTCCTGGAGATGGGTTACGATTTGTCTAAAGTGATGTTCATCGCGACGTCTAATAATTTGTCGGCCATACAACCTGCCTTGCGCGACCGTATGGAAGTCATCAAGATGTCGGGTTACACCGTTGAAGAGAAAGTTGAAATCGCGCGCCAGCACTTGTTTCCCAAACAGTTGAAGGAACACGGTCTTACCCCAAAAGATGTCGCCATCGGCAAGAAACAACTCGAGAAAATCATCGAAGGCTACACGCGTGAATCGGGCGTGCGTGGGCTTGAAGCCAAAATTGCACAGGTGGTTCGAAACATCGCCAAGTCGGTAGCCATGGAAGAGGAGTACAGCAAAAAACTCACCGACGAAGACATCGTGAAAATTCTCGGAGCACCGCGAATGGAACGCGACAAATCCGAAAATAACGAAGTGGCAGGAGTAGTCACGGGCTTGGCCTGGACGGCAGTTGGTGGTGATATTTTGTTTATCGAATCGTTGTTGTCTCCGGGAAAAGGTACCATGTCGATTACCGGAAATCTCGGTACCGTAATGAAAGAATCGGCCACGATTGCGCTCGAGTACATTAAAGCCAACGCACCCGAATTTGGCCTCAACAATGAAACGCTGTCCAAATACAACATCCACCTGCACGTTCCAGAAGGTGCCACGCCAAAGGATGGGCCAAGCGCGGGAATCGCCATGCTCACTTCGCTGGTGTCGTTGTTTACACAAAAACGCGTCAAAAAAAGCATTGCCATGACCGGTGAGATCACCCTTAGAGGCAAGGTGCTTCCGGTGGGCGGCATCAAAGAAAAAATCCTGGCGGCCAAACGCGCCAACATCAAGGAAATTATTCTTTGCTACCAGAACAAGCAGGATGTAGACGAGATCAAGGCCGAGTACATAGAAGGGCTCACCTTTCATTATGTGAAAGATATGAGCGAAGTGCTCAAGGTGGCTCTGACCAAAGATGATGTTAAAAACGCAAAAAAATTATAACAAAAAACGGCCAAATTAATTGGCCGTTTTTTTATTAAAAATAATATCTTCGCAACTGCGTTATACTTTCAGAAATAACGATTGCAAATGATTAAACCATTCCTCTACCTTACGATTTTCTTTTTGGGAACTGCGGCATACAGCCAGGTTGGAGGTAAATCGGTTTACAAATTCCTGAATTTGGTCGTTTCTCCGCGGCAGGCAGCCCTGGGAGGAAAAGTACTCACCATTTACGATTACGATGTCAATCAGGCCAATTTCAATCCGGCAGCCATCAATCCAGAAATGGACAATCGGCTTGCTGTGAATTATGGCAGTTACTATGGTGAGGTCAGGTACGGAACAGCTTCCTATGCTTATACTTATGACCGTCACGTGCAAACTTTCCACGCCGGAGTCAACTATGTCAACTATGGGAAATTCGACGGTTATGACGAAAACGGTACCGCGACTTCGAGTTTCACCGGCAGCGAAATTGCATTGTCATTTGGATATGCCTATAACATCCCGTTTACCGATTTTCATCTCGGTGCGAGCGGTAAACTTATTTCGTCATCGCTGGAAAGCTACAGCTCATTTGGCGGCGCGATTGACCTGGGTTGCGTTTACCTCGACGAGGACAACGATATCAACTATGCACTTGTGCTACGCAACTTTGGAATGCAATTTAAACCCTACGAAGATACACGTGAGCCGTTACCTTTTGAGATTATGGCCGGGATTTCACAAGAACTATCTAATGTGCCCATCCGTTGGCACCTTACCCTGGAAAACCTGCAGCAATGGAACGTGAGCTTCTCCAATCCGGCGCGTGCGCAGAATAATATAGACGGTGGTTCAACTCCTGAAAAGGTGTCATTTTTCAACAACGCCCTGCGCCACTTAATTATCGGTGCCGAGCTCTTCCCAAAGAAAGGTTTCAATATCCGGTTGGGGTATAATTTCCGTAGAGGAGAAGAGTTGCGATTGCTCGAACAACGCAATTTCTCTGGAATTTCTGCAGGTGTTGGTCTTAAGATGGGCCGACTCAAATTCGATTATTCTTATTCCAGATATTCATTGGGCGCCAACACGAGCCTTTTTGGACTTACCATCAACTTCGCCGAACAATGATGAAAAAAATTACGATTGCCATCGATGGATTTTCCTCGACCGGAAAAAGTACGCTAGCCAAACAACTCGCCAAACACTTAGGCTATGTGTATGTCGATACCGGTGCCATGTACCGCGCAGTGACTTTATTTGCGATGCAGAACGGGTATATCGATGCCGATTTTTTCGACAAGGAAACCCTCGTGAACAGTTTGCAATTCATCAAACTCGAATTCCAATTCAATCCTGCGTTGGGTTTTGCCGAAATGTATTTGAACGGCACGAATGTCGAGACCGAAATCCGAACCATCGAAGTATCGAATTTCGTTAGCCAGGTGGCTGAGGTTTCTGCCGTACGCGCCAAACTCGTCGAGCAACAGCAGGAAATGGGCAAAAACAAAGGCATTGTCATGGACGGACGCGACATTGGTACAGTGGTGTTCCCCGATGCCGAACTCAAAGTTTTCATGACCGCTTCTTCACATACCCGCGCGCAAAGACGTTTTGATGAATTGCAACAGAAGGGCCTTCAGGTAACTTATGATGAAGTCCTGAAGAACGTAGAAGGCCGTGACTACATTGATACGCATCGCGAAGATTCGCCACTTGCTAAGGCTGCCGACGCGATTCAGATTGACAACTCTGAGCTTACGCGTGAGGAGCAATTCGATGCGGTCTTAGACTTGGTAAAACTCTCGCTTAAAGAAGGGTGAATCCGAGAATCCAAAAATTTGTAAATCTCATATTTAATATTAGATTTACAACCTGTTAACCTTACCAACACGAAAATTTATGAATATCAAGTTAAGATTGACGTTGATGAGCTTTTTGCAGTTCTTCGTCTGGGGCGCATGGCTCATTACCGTCGGGAACTACTGGTTTGAAACCAAGCAATGGAGCGGCGCCGAATTCGGGGCGATCTTTTCCACACTGGGTTTGTCCTCTATTGTGATGCCTGCACTTACCGGTATCATCGCCGACAAATTCATCAACGCCGAAAAACTCTACGGCATCCTGCACATTTTGGGCGGGCTGGTTTTATTTTACATTCCGCAGGTTACCGATCCGGGCACTTTTTATTGGGTCATTTTTGCGGCCATGATTTGTTATATGCCCACGATTTCCCTGTCGAACTCTGTGGCCTATACGATTCTCAAAAACAACGATTTCAATGTCATCAAAGTGTTTCCGCCCATTCGGGTTTGGGGAACCATTGGGTTTATCGCCGCAATGTGGCTCACGAATCTTTCGGGCAATAAGGCGTCGGCGAATATGTTTTATATTTCTGCCGTTTCTGCCGTAATACTTGGGATTTATTCGTTCACACTTCCTAAATGTCCGCCACAACGGTTGATTGCAGAGAACGCGACACTGACCCAAAAACTCGGGCTCGATGCATTTAAGTTATTCGGGACTTATAAGATGGCGCTGTTTTTTGTGTTTTCGATGCTGTTGGGTGCTGCGTTGCAACTCACCAATATGTACGGCGATGTTTTTCTTTCGGAATTCGGAAGGATGCCCGAATACGCCGACAGTATCATCGTCAAAAAATCTACATTGATCATGTCGATTTCACAGGTTTCAGAAACCTTATTCATTCTCGCGATCCCCTTTTTTCTCAAGCGGTTCGGGATCAAGCAGGTCATGCTCATTTCAATGCTGGCGTGGGTTTTGCGTTTTGGGTTATTTGCTTATGGCAATCCGGCCGACGGTTTGTGGATGATCATCATGTCGTGCATCGTGTACGGAATGGCGTTCGATTTCTTCAATATTTCAGGGTCACTTTTCGTAGAAACATCCACCGATTCTTCCATCCGCTCTAGCGCGCAAGGCTTGTTCATGATGATGTCTAACGGTGTGGGCGCTTTCCTTGGCGGAATGATCAGTGGCATTGTCATTGACCAATTCTTCACCCACGACGGCGTACGCGACTGGCACCACATTTGGCTGGCGTTTGCGGGCTATGCACTCGTGATTGCGTTCTTGTTCTCGTTCATGTTCAAGCACAAGCACAATCCTGATGACGTTGAAAATGTAATCCATTAAGATAATAAAAAACCCGGTGTTAAAGCATCGGGTTTTTTTATCGCTTCATTGCGAAGTGGCCACGATACTCTTTTCCGTTAGGTCTAATGACCAAAAACCAATAATCTTCTGAAGGCAAATCGGCGTCGTTGTAGCGTCCGTCCCAACCCACGCTCGCGCCGTTGAAACCGGTGAGCAATTTGCCGTAACGGTCAAAAATGTAGACTTTCATCGTAGGTTCATTGTACGAGAATTTCACCTGCCAGAAATCGTTATAGCCATCTCCGTTGGGCGTGAAAAACTTGGGATAGGTGAGCAAGTAGACTTCTTGGTTGATTGGGTCGCAGCCGTTTTCATCCTTGACATATACCGTGTATTCTCCGGCAGGCAATCCGTAAAAGGTGTCTGAGGATTGGAAATGCACATTGTCTAGCGAGTAGCTGTACTGGCCCGAACCCGGATTGTCAAGGACTACCGTTATGGTATTGTCATCGGATGTAAAATCGGTGGTGAAAATTTGCCGGATGGCTGGCGAGGCGGATGGTCTTACGTCAATCGTCGCGGTGCTGCTACAGGTTTCTCCCAAAAGCGTTTGTGAAACTGCTACGGTGTAAGATCCGGGCTCGTCTACTACAATCGAGCTTGTGGTTTCACCTGTCGACCATAAATAGGATGGGAATCCCACATCGGCGCTCAGGGTGATGCTATTGCCTTCACAGATTACTGCTGTTGGTTGGATATGCAATTCGGGTGTAGGCGCGACAATGACTTGAAACGAACCCACATCATAACAGCCCACTACGCCATTGTATTCGAGCCGGATGTAGACCGTTTTGCTGGATGTGGTCAGTAGCGGTTGTATGGGATTGACGTCGTTTGCGGCATCCGCAGGATTGTCATGGTAAGTAAGCGTATAATTGGCAGGCGATTGCGTGCCCAATATGGTGGTGATTTGTGTATTCAGGTCAAAAGTGGCTTTGCCGTCGTGGTCGTCGCCATCACACTCAACCAGATTGGGCGGTTGGTTGATGTTGACTAGTGACGGAAGCGCGGCAATGTCTACAATCCGGTTTCCGATATTGGCGCACGGGTCAAACACCAGGAAATTGTAGATCGCAGGCGCGAGGTTGGTAAACACGTTATTATATCCGTTGTTGATAAAGAACGGCTGGCCATTTTTGCTGGTAATCTGGTAAGTGAGCGGGTTGACTCCGGCTGCGGTGACGGTCACATCCGAAGTGAGCCCGCTGCAGGTGGATTTGCTGATGTCGGTGATCCGGATGGCGTTGGTAAAGGTAAAGGTTTGGATGACTTCGTAGCACATCTTGAATTCTCCGACATTCCCGTTTTCATAGGTTTCAAATTGTTTGATGATCCTGAAATCTCCCAGGTAAGAAATATTGAAATTGGTGGTGTCGTTTATCAATAGGTATCCGGTTAGGGTGCTCAGTGGCTGCCCGTCGATATAAGGTGCATTGGTTTGCGGATGGCCCCAGGTGCCTGTTGCGGGATTGAGCCGTTGCAGGTAAAATGCCAAAGCCGTGGTGGCGTTGGTGTCGTGGGTAAAAGTGAGGTCAAAAGCGCCACAATACTCTACGATGCTAAACGTATTTTGGGTCACTTCATAGGGCGTAACGGTTATGGTACGCGTCACTTCGACGTTGAGGTTGTCCTTGACCAGGAAAGTATACTCGCCGGGCGGTAAATCGGCCATCGACAGAATGCCGCTGGCGGTAAGGTACGTAGAAGCATCAAACGGTAAAGGTTGTGTAAATCCTGGTGGCGCAGCTTGTATGGTGGCAGAAACCAGATAGGTACAAATCCCACGGATCCTTACCGAACCCGTGCCCAACGTACACGCCGGACGTTCGCTGCTCGTAATCTGCGAAACCACACCCACCACGTTAAAATCAATCACATAGGTTTCGCCGCACTCGTCGAGCAAAGTAATCGTGTAGACGCCGGGCGGCATGTTCTCCATGATGAGTTTGCCTTGCCCATCGATCATACTGCTCATGTCTGCCGGCAATGGTGTGGTAAAAGCAGCCGGTGCTATGGTAATGGTAGCGCCCACAAGCTTGATGTCGGGGATTTTGATCTCTACTTTGCTTTTGTCATCACAACCCGGATTGGGCGTGATGTTGACGTTGGGCTCGGGATCTACGTACTCGATATTGATATTGGTCATTACAGTTCGTCCGCAACCGTCGGTGATTTGGGCGGTGTAAATGCCCTCCGGCACCGGAAGCGTCAAATCACCAAAGGGTATAGGGCTCGAAGCAAACGGCCCGGGATAATTGCTGTTGAAATCGATGGGGTTGAAACCGGCAGGAACGGTCAGGAAATTGATGGAAAGCGGGGGCATGAAATTAGAAAAAACATAACTCAGGGAAAACTTGCCGCAATTGGCCGGAACCCGTCTTGCTTCTGCGGTAAACTTGGGACGGATTTGCGTATTGCCCGAATGATATTCCTTATCGCAGGCATCGATGATGACCACGCTGTAAGTGTAAGTCTGGTCGTCGTAATAAGGCACGACGGTATCGATAACAATGTTGGCCGGATCGCCCGAATTGACTATCGTCGTTATGACCTGTGGCGTGCCTCCGCCCGGCGGAAAAAAGGTGTAGACCACCGTAAGCGGATAGTTCAGCGTGACACCCAACGGAGCCGAGATGCTTTGCGAAAAAGTAGTCGAGTTGCAGCTCACGAGCTGCTGGTCATTGGCTGCGGTTGGTGTCACCGAGAACGAATTGTCGTAAAATACGGTGTGTGTGGCCACCCAACCTTCGCCACAATTGTCAAATACGCGCACTTCGTACAAACCCGCCGCGAGCCCGGTAAAAATATTGGAGGGTTGCGGCGCGCGTATCATGGGGCCCGAAATAATCTCATAAGCCACGCCCGTTCCCGAAAAAACAGCAATGGTCATGGTGCCGTTGTTGTTGCAGGTCACCTCGGTGCTGGCGATGGTGTAAGCCAAGGTCACCAGTTGGGAGTCGATATGGACTTGTTGTGTTTGGGTGTTGGAGTCGGGGCCAAGGGTTTGTGTGGCAACTACCTGATAATCGCCTTGGGTAAGCCCGCTGATTGAGTTGGCTGTTTGTACAGTTATGGGCGTTACGGTGTTTGGCAATTCGTAAACGGTGTAGGTCATTGTGGCCACCGGATCGTTGCCTGAAACAGCAAACGTCAGGGAACCGTTGCCGGGACAAGTTTCATCGGTTTGGGTAACGGTGAGGGTAAAGGCGGGTAATTGGGCGTGGGCCGATAAAAACGGATACAACAACGCCACCATCCAGCAAAGGGAACGGAGCGTTTTTTTGGCAGCTTGTATTGCGAGGTAAAGTTGCACTATAAGCGTTTGTTTTTTAATCGGTTACAAAATGTGATGTCCTAAAATTAGGTTTTTTTCTGCATAGTTGCCGATGGTTCAATAGGTTTAACAGGTGTTTGGGGTGTTTGCTAATGCAAAACAAGTTGGCGGTGGATTACCCTACTGGTGGTGTGGGTTTTAACTTTTAGGAGCTGGTTCCCGCTATCCATTTCAATCTTTTGACAAAAAGTGATTTCCCTGCGTTGCACTCCGGGCTATCCTTTTTGCAAAAGGATTTCCATTTCTATCGGGGCTATCGCTGCCGCGAGGGCCTACTTTTGCCTCGCCGCAAAAGTAGCAAAAAGGCGGTCGGCACATTAGATTTGCTAAAAATCAATGCCAAAAACCTAAACGAAAAAAACTCGCCTGCGGCTCAAACAGCTTTTCGTTCTTAACGGTTTTTGGCATTGATTTTAACTTCGTCGGTTCGGCCTGCGGCCTCGGGTCTTAACGCAAATCTTATGACTGCCGCGCCAGGTAGGAAGTATTTATTGATTTTCGGCTTGCCCGCTGCGCCGAAAATTCCCACCGGAGATTTATCGTGCTTTGATTCGTGAACTTTCTTAGGAGGATTTTTCGTGGAGCGCCAGCAAACGAAAAATAAAGTAAACACTTCCTACCTGGTGCGACGTCAAATTTAGGATCGTAGACCCGAGGCCGTAGGCCGAACTGGCGAAGCAAAACAACGAAGAAAAGCGGCATCGGAGGGCGTGAGAGTCGAGCCTGCAAGGCGAGCGGCTTAGCCCAGGGCCAAGCGTAAAGAAACAGTTCTGTGAACTGTTTTAGCGAAGGAGACAGCAGGCGTGGTAGCCGTTCTGAGGTAGTTTTCAAGATTGTAAATTAGTCGCTAGGCCTTTTTGCAACTTTTACCTCACCGCTTTAATATTGGTAAGCGGTGTTCGGTGAATCTGCGATTTGTGGCCAGACAAAAGTTGAGAAATAGCCCCGATTGCAGCGGATATCCTTTTGCAGCGAGGCACGAGCGCAAAAGATAGCAGCGCAAAGCGGGATTAGCTCCCAAAAAATAAACCATTGAAAACGAACAGCTTTAGCCTTAAATTTCTCCCAAATAAAAATTTGTAAATAAAAATTAATTCGTACTTTTGCGCACCTTTTGGCGGAGAAGCGTTTCCATCAGGTATTCAAATAATTAAACGTAACAACTTCTGTTTTTTATCCGCGCGAGAAACACAAAGAAAACAGAATACAAATTTTTTATCAGCATGTCTGAATTATTAAAATCACAAACGGAGTTTTTAGAGAATTTCAATTGGCACAATTTCCAGGAAGGAATTGACGCGGTAGACGAAACTAACCTTAAAGAATTTGAGGATTTGGTTTCTAAAACCTTCATCGATACCGACCAGGAAGAAGTAGTTGAAGGAACTGTAGTACGCATCACAGACCGTGACGCTATTGTAGACATCAACGCGAAATCGGAAGGTGTGATCTCTTTGAACGAGTTCCGTTACAACCCAAACTTAAAAGTGGGTGACAAAGTA
>JAKQJQ010000257.1 GCA_029561105.1 Bacteroidota bacterium | reverse complement strand
TATGAAAGAAAACAATTATGAGCGATGGAAAGTGCTAAAACAAGAAGAGGAGGAATACAAACGAAAGAATAAATAAAATACTCATAACAATGTACATGACGTTCATGCTCCTAACGTCGCACGCCGCATGTACTTACCGTTAGCGGCAACAAGAAAAGATAAAAGACCCCGACGCACCGGCGCACCGAGGCGAATGAAATAAATAAATCGGGACGCCGACCGAGACATTTAAATAAATAAACCGAGACGCCGACCGAGGCGATATAAATATAAAAAACGGGACGCCGACCGAGGCGCAAGGGGCATAAACCCTGACGAAATCCCGGGAGTAGATTCGGCGGTTAGTCGCCTGAACCCCACCTTTTCCCAAAATCACAACCATTCTCCCGGTGCTTGCATCAACCATCCATCCTTCATCCCCGACAAAAGTCACCTTCCAAAGTGACGAACATCACTTCGTCCAAAATCTTCTCCCACCACCTTTGCGGAGTGAATATTCACTAACATAAAAATTTCAAAAATGAACGGTAAAAACAATATCGCAATCGGCTTCCTCACCATGGGTTTCTTCATGGCTTACGGGTTCCTGCTGATTTATCTTCGGGATTTTGCCCCCGACAAAGAGGCATGGGTGAACAGTTACTCCGTCGGAAAGCACTTCGAGTCCCGCTTGGCGCACGTACACGGCAACTTATTTGCTTTTCTCAATATCCTGATTGGCTACCTGTTGATGCACTTTAAGGCGCAATTGGCCAATGTCAAAACCATTTCGTGGTTGGCACTCACAGGGCTTTTGATGCCAATTGGCATTTTGTCGGAAGTCTATTTCGGCTTACCGCCCGCACTCGTGCTCGTCGGCGCTATTGCCATGACGGCTTCGGTGGTTTGGATGGGAGTTTCTTTTTTAAAAATTAAAAATCAGGATTTATGAAAAGTTCAAAAAATAAACAATTTGCCACAATCATTAAACTGCGGCACTTGACAAATGCAATTCAAACCAACTGGGAGATGCTTGGAAAAACCAAAGATTCTGTCAATAATCTTTTGGATGATGCCCGTACTATGTTGCTCGAAATGGGTACGGATTCTGGAAAAACGGCTTTTGAAGACGACTACCGGCAATTACAGCAAATAATCATACGGGTACAACAACAATTTGACATTTTTAAGCAATTTATTCAATCGGGAAAGACATCTGAACAAGATATAGAGCAGGCTTGGCGTGTGTTCAATGATGCAATCGGCTCAACAGCGAGCGTATTCGTCAATATTGCAAATTATCCTGAAAAGCATTTTGTTAATGCTGACGCTGCAACTAATTGGAAAGATGTCTGGAATGTCATTCAGTCCAATATACACATCGTTCAAGGTGTGGGCGAAGCCGCATACATTAAGGTGAAAATGATGCAAAACTTCCAAAAAGTAGAATCAGAAATTTTGTTGAATACAATTGCCAAGTATGTTCCTCCTTCCTTCAATCTTTTGGAAGCCAATAAATACAGAGCGGAATACCTCCAAGCCGTAAAGGAGATTGAAGAAGAGGCTAATAAAAATGATAATCTTTGGGATAGATTTTTAAATTTTTTGGCTGGAAACATTCCTTTCAAACAAACTCCCGAAGAGCGGGTGATGATGCGTCGTTGGCTCGAAGGGGAGCGTGGTGAACTTTAAAATAAATTAAAATAATGAGCAACTTAAATGCAATCGGCTTGAACGAAGCCGCAACCCAAAAACTGGCCGAAAAACTCAATGTTTTATTGGCGAATTATTCCATTTTTTATCAAAATACCCGTGGCTTTCATTGGAACATCAAAGGGGAAAAATTCTTTGAACTGCACCTCAAATTTGAGGAACTCTACAACGACCTCTTGCTGAAAATTGACGAAGTGGCTGAACGTATTTTGACCTTGGGCTTTACCCCCGAGCACAATTATTCAAAGTACGCAAAACATTCGGCTATCAAGGAAAGCGAAAAAATATCCGACGGTATTGAGGCGGTGCGCCAGATTCTGGATTCCTTTAAATCGGTCATCATTTTACAACGGGAAATTTTGAGCCTCTCCGCTGATGCCAACGACGAAGGCACCAATGCCCTGATGAGCGATTACATTCGTTTTCAGGAAAAACAGGTGTGGATGTATTCTGCTTTTTTGAAAAATTAATCTTTGAACAATATGCTTTCAAATACCATCACCGACCGCCAATTAGAAATCATCGAAGCGGCGGGTAAAATCCTGACTGTTTCAGGCGTCGTCGGACTGACTATCAAGAACCTGGCTAAGGAAATGGGCTTTTCGGAAAGCGCCATTTACCGCCATTTCGACAGCAAAGAAGCAATCGTAGTCGCTATGTTGGGATATTTGGCGGAAGACTTGGACAAAAGATTGCAAAAAGCCATTTCCAACCACAAAAACCCCTTGGAAAACCTGGAAAGCATTTTCCTCAACCAGTTTGCTTTTTTTGCCAAGTACCCGCATTTCGTGGTCGCCGTTTTTTCGGACGGACTACTGGAAGCCAGCCAAAACATCAATGCTGCCATCTTCCGCATTATGCAGGTAAAAATGAAGCATTTAATGCCAGTTGTCATGCAGGGGCAACAGCAGGGATTTTTTACCAATGCAATTACCACAGAGGAACTGACGCACATCATCATGGGCAGTTTTCGCTTGCAAATGTTCAAATGGCGTATTGCCAATTTTCAGTTTGACATTGAACAGCAGGGAAAAAACATGCTCCATGCTATTTCAACACTCATCAAAAATTAAATTTCAAGCATGAAAATTACACTCGTTTTATCCGTTTTTTCGCTTTTCATTGCGAGTTGCGCCATGAATAAAAATCCGTCAAACGGCAGTTTCAACAATTTAAACAATCGTACAATGACCAACATCAGTTCCATGCACGAGGCCACCAAACCCGTCTCCGCTAAACCGTTTTTCAAGGGGCAGGAAGGCACAGTCGCTGCCTTGCAAATCCAGAAGGACGGGCTGCTCGACAAACACATTACCAAAGTAGAGGCACTCTTGGTCTGTGTGGCGGGCGAAGTTGTTTTTGAAAACGAAAAAGGCTTCAAGCAAACCCTCACCAATGGCGATTACATCAAAATCGAACCCATGGTAACGCATTGGATTAAAGGAGTACAGGACAGCCAACTCTTGCTCATCAAGTAAAAAATTTGCTCAATGAAGTTAGTGAATATTCACCTACCCAAATTCATGATTTGGTTTGCGGTTGCTTTTGTGGCACAAAACGCCGTTCAAGCGCAGACCATGACCTTGTCGCTATGCGTCGAAACGGCTTTGCTCAACAATAAAAACCTGCAAGTCGGCAGGAACAACCAGGACCTCAGCCAACTCAAACAACAGGAAGCAAGGGCGATGCTTTTGCCCAAGGCAACGGCATCGGCTGACTATAAATTTTTCACGAACCTACCTTACCAACTCTTGCCCCTGTCGGTGTTCAACGGTCCCGAAGGGCAGTACAAGGAGGCGCAATTCGGCGTGCCGCACAATCTCGGCATCAATGTCCAGTTGGCTATGCCGCTCTACAATCCGCAAATCAGGGGCGGCATAAATGCCACAGAAATCGCAAGTGAACTGAGCAATTTGCAGGTTGAAAAAAGCGAGGAGCAGGTCATTTTCGAGGTGACTAACCTTTATTACAATGCCCAGATTTTGCAGCACCAACTCCTTTTTGTAGACTCCAATTTGGTCAACACCAGTCGCCTTCTCGCCAATATGAAATTGTTGCGGGCGCAGGGATTGGCAAAGGGCACGGACGTGGTCAAAATCGAACTGCAACAAGCGCAACTGCAAACCCAACGCTCACAACTGGACAGCAAATCGGCGCAGGTGCTCAACAGTTTGAAGTTTTTCATGGGCAAAGATTTGGAGGTGCCTTTGGCGGTGCAAACAGCGATTTTGCAGGGCGAAAAAAACGAATATCCTGTTTCCCAGTCGGTGGATGCCCGCATCGTACAGACCCAAAGCCGACTGTTGGCCAACGAGTTGAACACGGTCAAAAAATCCAGGTTGCCGAGTGTTTCGTTGGTCGCCAATTATGGTCTGACTGGTTTTGGTTATTTCAAACAGCCAGAACCGTTCTTCAAGGTTTTCCCTATTGGCTTCATCGGCGCACAAGCGACCTACCCGCTCTGGAACAAAACAACTCGCTACCAAATCACCCAAAAAGAGGCTGAATTGCAAAGCAACCGGTTGCAATCAGCAAACGTGCAGGCGCAAAACGAACTGATGCTCGCCAACGCCATTTTGCAAAAAAATGCCGCCGCCGCCAACCTCCCCGCTTCCTCACAGCAAATTGAGTGGGCAAAATCGGTCTATCAGCAAACGCTCCTGCAACAGCAACAGGGCACGGCAACGCTGACTGATATTTTGTTGGCAGACAACGCCTTGCGGGAAGCCCAACAAAACTACCTCAACCTTCTCGTGGACTACCTGAAAGCCGATTTGGAACTCAAAAAAGCATCCGGTTCAATCAAAAATTAAACGATGAAAAAAATACTTTCCTACTTGATACCCGCCGTCATTTTGATTGGAATTTTTGGCGGCATTGCGTTCAAATTGAAAAAAAACAAAGCGGTTTCAGCGGAACGGGTATATCACAACGAACCCACCGAAACGCCCGTGCCCAACGGCAAATCGGTGGAACCTGTGCCACCAGCCGCAACGGGCGACCTGCAATTCACGGGCGTTTTTGAACCAAACCGGGAGACCAAAATCAGCGCAGAGGTGCAGGGCAAAATCAACCAAATCATGGTGGATGCGGGCAGCGTCGTGGGCAAGGGGCAGACTTTGGTACAGTTGGACAATTCCCTGTTGCAATTGCAATTGCAATCGGTGGACGTGCAAATCGAGGGCCTCACGGCGGATGTGAACCGCTATTCCATTTTGGCGAAAGCCGATGCGGTGCAGGGTGTCCAATTGGAAAAAGCCCAATTGGGCTTGAAATCTGCCCAAGTGCAGCGGGCGACCATCGAGGAGCAAATCCATAAAACGACCATTAAATCGCCGTTTAACGGGGTCGTTTTCGCCAAATTGAGCGAGGAAGGAGGCTTTGCAGCGCCAGGCGTTCCGCTATTACACATACTCGACATTGGGCAGTTGAAATTCACGGTCAATGTGCCTGAAAAGGATTTGAAATATTTCAAATTAGGGCAAAGCCATAAAGTCATTGCCGATGTTTTTCCCGACAAAACGCTTTCTGGAAAAGTAACCCTAATTGCCAGCAAAGCCAACGTGGGCAACAGTTTTCCTGTGCAATTCACGGTAAAAAACCTCCCAAACCATGCGCTGCGGGCGGGAATGTTTGGCAAAATCACCTTACCAAACCAAAACTAATCGGCTATGAACCTTACTGAAATTTCCATCAATCGCCCATCGCTCATCATCGTTTTATTCAGCGTATTTGCCCTGCTCGGCATCATTGGCTACAAAAATTTGAGTTACGAATTGATGCCCGATTTTAACCAACCCGTCGTCGTCATTCGCACGGGCTACCCTGGGGCAGCACCGGACGAAGTGGAAACTTCGGTTTCCCGAAAAATCGAAGATGCCTTGTCCAACCTCGAAGGCGTGGACTATTTGGTGACGAAATCATTGCCCAATGCCTCCGTCATCATCGCCAACCTCAATTACGGCACCGACCTCGACCAAGCCATGCAGGATGCCCAACGGTATATTGACAATATCCGGAAAGACTTGCCCACCGATATTTTAAGCCCCGTCATGAGCAAGGTATCGCCCAATGACTTGCCGATTATGTCGGTGAGCGCAACCAGCGAACTGCCCGCACCGGTTTTTTATCAAAAAATGAAGGATGAGTATTTGCCGCAAATTCAACAACTGAAAGGTGTGGCGGAAATCACGCTATTGGGCGGAGAAGAGCGGGAAATAAAGGTGAAGGTCAATAAGGAAAAACTGAAATTGTACAAAATCTCCTTGTCGCAAGTGGTGGAGGCCATCAATCGTGCAGGTTTGGATTTGCCTGCAGGAAATGTACAGACCGATACGGAGACAAATTCGGTGCGCCTGGTCGGCAAGTTCAACACGCTTGACCACATCCGAAACGTGCAGGTTGCCATGCACATACCCAACAGCCCGATTTATGTGAGGGACGTGGCGGAAGTCATGGACGGCATTCGGGAAGTAACTTCGGTGAGCCGTTTCAATGGCAAAAACGGCATTGGGCTTTTGCTCAAAAAACAGGGCGATGCCAATGCGGTGAACGTCTCGAAAGCCGTGCGCAGCACCTTTGAAAAGATAGAAAAACAGAACGCCGGGGACAAAACAAAATTCATCATTGCCGACGACAGCACCGACAACACCATTGCCGCAGTTGACAGCGTGGTGGTGGATTTGATTTTGGCGGTCATTCTCGTGTCATTGGTAATGCTCTTGTTTTTGCGGAGTTTCAGAAATTCATTTATTGTCATTGTGGCTATTCCAACCTCTTTGATTACGGCGTTTGCCATGATGTGGATTTTGAATTACACGCTCAACCTAATGACGCTTTTAGCCATGTCGCTCATTATCGGCATCCTCGTGGACGATGCGGTGGTGGTTTTGGAAAACATCCAGCGCCACTTGGACATGGGCAAGGAAAAGCGCAAAGCCGCCTTCGACGGGCGCATGGAAATAGGATTTTCAGCCTTGTCCATTACGCTGGTGGACGTGGTAGTCTTTTTGCCGATTTTGTTTTTGCAGGTGTTTGTGGCGGATATGTTGAAACAGTTTTCGGTGGTGGTCATCACCTCCACGCTGACGAGTTTGCTGGTCGGTTTTACGCTCACGCCGTGGCTCGCATCCCGCATCGGCAAAAAAGAGGACTTGCAGCCGACCAACCTTTTCAACCGCTTTTTGATTGGTTTTGAAAAAATGTTGGACAAATTTATTGAATGGTATGGCCGAAAATTGAACTGGGTTTTAAATCACAAGTTGATATTTACGGGCATCGTGCTCCTTCTTTTTGCGATGACATTGGGCATTATGCGGCAGGGCATTATCGGAAAAGAACTGATTTCGACGGGCGACCAGGGGAAGTTCCGTTTTGCTTTGGAATTTGAAAAAAGCACCTCAATTCAGCGCAACGATGCCGTTTCGGGAGCAATTGAAAAACATATTTTGGCGCAGCCAGAAGTCAAAACCCTGTTCAGCAACGTGGGCGGGCCAAGCACAGGCATCGGCAGTCTGGGAGTAGGTGTGGCCTATAAAAGCGAGTTCACCGTGCAGTTGAAAGGCAAAAAAGAACTCAACAACCTGCGCACCGAGGATTTTATGCTCCGTTTGCGGCGGGGCCTGCAAAAACAGTATCCCGACATCCGTTTTTCTATGGCGACGCTGGGTTTGGTGCCTCGCTCGGCGCCCGTGGAAATGACGTTGAGCGGCAGCGATTCACGACAGGTCATGGAAACCGGGAAGGTGCTGAAAGATGTGGTGCAGCGCATCCCCGGAGCGGACAATGTGCAACTTTCGGTGGAAGAAGGCAGCCCCGAATACCAGGTGCTGCCCGACAAAGACCGAATGCAACGACTTGGCTTGAACACCGCCTACACGGGGCAAAACCTGCGCATTGCCTTTACGGGAAATGACGATGCCACGCTGACGGAAAACGGAACCGAATACCCGGTACGGGTTCGGCTCGCCGATTTCGACCGCCGCAATTACGAGGACGTAAGCCGCCTGAACATCCTTAACCCGATGGGTTTTCCCGTGCAGGTGGCGCAATTTGCGGAGGTGGTCAAAGGCCGCACGCCCTCGCTTTTGGAGCGCAAAGACCGCCAGCCCGCCGTCACGCTCACCGCCGATGCCTTGGGCAGGCCATCTGGCACGGTGGCAGACGAGGTAGTGGCTTACTTGAAAAAAAATCCCTTGCCCGAAGGCATGAGCCTCACTTGGGGCAGCGACATCAAGCGGCAGAACGATAGTTTCGGGGCATTGGGCGGGGTGTTGGCGATTTCATTTTTGTTGATTTACCTGATTATGGTCGCCCTTTACGATAGTTTTGTCTATCCGTTCGTGGCCTTGTTTTCCATACCCGTCGCAGCGATTGGGGCGTTTTTGGCCCTGAATTTATCGTTGAGCAACCTGAGTTTGTTCGCCCTCTTGGGCTTGATTATGCTCATGGGCTTGGTGACGAAAAACGCCATTCTGATTGTCGATTTCACCAACCAACTCAAAGCCGAAGGGCTGCACTACCGGGATGCGCTCGTTCAAGCGGGCAAGGAACGGATGCGCCCGATTTTGATGACCACGTTGGCAATGGCTATCGGAATGTTGCCCATCGCCTTGGCCAAAGGCACCGCCAGCGAATGGAAAAACGGACTGGCTTGGGTCATTATCGGTGGCTTGCTTTCTTCATTGATTTTGACGGTGTTTCTGGTGCCGATGATGTATTATTTGGTGGATAGGGTGAAGGAGCGGGTTGGGGGGAGAATGAAAGCGGGGATGAAAAAATAATAAATGCCGCTAACAAAGCACTCCCGACCATGCCGCCCAAGCCCAACCCACAAGGCCAACGCAGGGCGGCACGGGCGGGAGTGCAGCCGTTCTTCACAATAAAAACACATAAAAAATGAAAAATTATATAATTATCATTTTTTTACTTTTCGTCACACGATTGCTTAGTCAACCCACTTGTGGCATCATGTCAGATACCACAAATAGTTATGCTAATATTAATTTTGAAGACAGAAGAGATTATTGCATTTTATTAGACAAAGGCCAAATATTGAGAATGCCTATTGTTTTTCATATTGTATCTACTGATCCTGAGTTAATTACGGACGAAATTATCTTTGAACAATTAGATATTCTTAATAAGGCTTTTAGAAGGAATAATAAGACCTCAGACAACGTACCTCTTGAATTTGCTCATTTAAGAGCAGATACTGGAATTGAGTTTTGCTTTACAACCCAAACCCCAAGTGGAGAAACTAAAATTTCTATTACAAGAACCAAAGTAAGTAAGCCATATTTTGATTGGCAATCTGACGCCCTAAGTGAACAAAATGCTCTATTTAATGCTGCGCCACTCTGGCCAACCAATAATTTTATAAATATTTATATTTCGTATTTCGAGAGTGTGCCTAGGAGTTCTGAATTCGTAAGCGTTGGTTTTGCATATCCAGATGTTGTCTTCCCAATATCTGATCGTGCATTTGTAGCAATTGATATTAGAACCCTGCCAAAACTACCTAGAAGCCTTAACTCTGAGAAATCCTTTTTTGGGAAGGAGCCTGGCGATGTACTCATACATGAAATAGGACATTATTTGCGTTTACCACATACATTCGGGAATCGAGATTTTAGTTGTGACGATGATGATGGAATTTCAGATACCCCACGTCATAAGGGACCAAGTAATTCCGAAGATTGCCCAAGCCATCCTCATCCTTATGGGTGTGACAGTTTGAATAAGAATATTATGTTTATGAATTATATGGATTATAGCCCATGTAGAAATATCTTCACAAAAGATCAGGCAACAAAAATGCGTTGTGAAATTCTTTCAGATAATAGGTTGACATCTGTTGCTAATTATTCCAATTCAATGTGTATCAGCCTTCGGAATTTCAATTCTTGTGGTAGTTACTTATTTGGTGATATAAATACTCAACCAGTAGAGTATGAGATTCCTACACCTTTGCAAAAGCAAAAAATTAAGGTAACCTGGGGCGGATTAATTGCATATCTACCTAATTCAACACCCGCCAATATTGACGGATCAAATTTGTATATAAGATATAAAAAATTCAAATCAAGCAATTGGAAAGAGAAGCAATTGCCTCCTGGAAAAAACGAAGTCATTCTTGAAAAATTAGATGCTAATTCAATTTATGATTATTACCTAGTTAAGAAATGTGGGGGATACAAAAGCACTAAATCCATAAAAAAATCGTTCAAAACATATGGAATAATAGGTGAACGTAGAAATTGAAATATGAAGAACACAGCATCTACGTCTATTTGCGGCATAGCCAACCCGCAAGTCCAATGCAGCCGCAAACGGCTTAGATGCTCAAGTTCTCAACAACTAAAAATGAAAAAATTCGTATGCTTAAAGATGGCTTTAAAGATTTGGTAAATCAGTGCCTTGTATCAAGAAATTTAATAGGTAGTGGAAATCCTAACTCGCAAATTTTGTTTGTCGGAAAAGAGGGTTCTAATCAACAGGATGGAAGAGAAAAAAATATTAATGACAACCTTGATTCCTGGAAAAATCAAATGTTAAGAGATGAACCCCCGATATTCAGTTATTCTATTAAGCAATTTAGAACTGGTCACACTTGGCGTAAATATCAGAAACTGCATGACTATATTTTTGAAAATACAGATAAGCAAGGTGTAGTTTTTGAAAATAATATTTTTACAACTGAAATTAATGAAACCCCTTTCAAACGTACAGGCGATGCACAGAAGGGAGTAAATTTCACAGAGGATGTCATAGATAGAAAATCTACCTTCTTCAAATTTGAATTTATTCAAAATTTTAATGTAGTAGTCCTTGCTTGCTCTAACTATATCCAAAACATAGGTATAGGAGGAGAATGGGAAATAAATTCAATTTTTGGAGTAAAATGGGAGAAAGAATATAATACAGAACATAACGGCAAAAAGTACCGATTCGACACACACTACAATGAAAATAAAACCAAATTAGTCATTCATTGTAGGCAATTAAGCGGTTCAACACCTGAAAAATATCTGCAAGATATGGGTACAATCATTCGAGAGTTCATCCAATTCTCTAAAATATAAAGTTTTCAGCCTTGCATGGTGTTCCGGATCCCTCGCCTGCCCTGGTCTTGCCCCGTATAACCAATGCCCAAGCGCCGCTCTTGGTGTTTTTTTCACCAAGAGCAAACGTACAGCAGAATGTCCCCCATTCGAGCCCACTCGCCAAGTCTCCTTTCCTGATAAAACTACTACTTAATATCGGCATTTATACCGGATATATATACACTTGTTGCACTATTAATCCAGACACCTTCATATGCGCTTCGATTTTCAATACAGGTATACGAGTTTATATTTCACCACCGCCACAGTCAAAGACTGGAAGCACCTGCTGAAACCGGATAAATACAAACAGATTATTACGGATTCGCTAACGTTTCTGGTAGCCGAAAAAAGCATTTCGGTGTATGCTTTTGTGATAATGCCCAATCACTTTCACTGGATCTGGCAAATGCAGGGAGAAACGGAATTGGCGCATGTGCAGATGCGGTTGATGAAATTCGTTGCACAACAAATCAAGATCGATCTGATGTTGCATCACCCTGCGGTGTTGGAAAGATTCAAGGTGACACGCAGGGATCGGCTTTATCAGTTTTTTAAGGAAAAGCCGTTGTCCGTTGCATTGTACCGGGACGAGGTAGTGTGGCAAAAGATGGAATATATACACCGCAACCCTGTTCAACCCAAGTGGCGGCTGGCGCCTTCCCCTGAGGCTTATCTGTTTTCATCGGCAGGCTTTTATGCAGGCCAGGTAAACCAGTGGCCGTTTTTGACGCATTTCTGGTATGGAGATGATTGGCGGGATTCTGCGCAGACGTGCTGCTGATTGATAAGAAGGCGCTGTTTATAGAGGAGCGGCTCGGTGTACTTTTGCTCTTGGTGAAAAAAACACCAAGAGCGGCGCTTGGGCGTTTGTTGAAGGGAAAGAGGAACACTAAGTGAGGCGGA
>JAKQJQ010000144.1 GCA_029561105.1 Bacteroidota bacterium | reverse complement strand
GGAAACGGCGAAAGCGGAAATATTGATTGAGAAAAAACGTCAAGATATTTTAGATTCGACACGCGAGGCCGAACGTTCATATCAAATCGAAATATTCAAAAAGGCTGCGGACAATGAAAAGTTATCGTTAGAGATTAGGCAATCTAATTACCAAGCCTATGTAAGCACGCGTATTGCGCAAATGGAAGCGGCCAAGCAAAAGGAATTAGATGCCGCTATTGGTAACGATGAACTCACCGCAAACATCATTAAGAATTTTGATATTCAAAAAGCGAAGTTGTTGGGAGAGAAATCGCCTTATGAGATTGCGGCGGAACAGGCTAAGGCGGCTGTAAAATCTATTGCCGATAGTATAAAGTCGGGATTCCTAAGTGATGCAGGACTAGGCTCATTAACACAGTTTTTTGACGGTTCATTCAATAAAATAATCGAAGGACTCGATAAAATTACAGATGACGGTGAGCGCGCTTCTGAAAAATTCCACGCTTATTTTCAAGCAATAAGCGAATCGGCACAAGAGGCGTTTAACCTTATAATGGAAATGTCTAAAAAGACAATGCAACAGGAGTATGATAGGCTTGAGGCAACCAAGAATATTGATATTCAATTTGCGGGCGAGTCGGATGTTGCTAAAAAGGAAATCGAAAGGCAGTACGAGGCAAGGAAACGCGCACTCCAGATAAGAGAAGCGAAAAGAGCACAGGATTTAGCTATTATCAATGTAAACATCAACGCAGCCCAGGCGATTATTGCTGGTTACAAAGACGGAAACTACGTAACAGGGACTATTTTAGGAGTGCTTGTTACAGGGCTAGCTATTGCTCAAATCGCGGCTATTAAAAGCCAGAAACTACCTGAATATTGGAAGGGAACCGACAACGCACCCGCTGGACTAGCTTGGACGCAGGAACGCGGCGCAGAAATCATTACAGACAGACAAGGCAGAATCAAAACGCTCGGTTCGGATAAGGGCGCGCAGCTTACCAAACTTGATGCTGGCGACAAAGTATTTACAGCCGATAAGAGTAAGGATTTGATGAATGATATTTATTTGAATCGCATACTTTCGGAGAGAGGTATTAATCAAAGCCCTGCCGTTGTCAACGTAGCGGCACAACCCGCATTCACGCAAGCCCACGTTAACCAAATCGTATCAGCAATAAGCGCAATACCGATAGCCGAAAACTACATTGAGGACGGGGATTTTAAATACGCTATCAAAAAGGGTGCGCAAAGACAGGAAATTATGAACTCACGCGCAACACAAAAAGGATTTTCAACACGTGGCTAATATGAAACATTACCTAGATTTCGGGGCAGACAGTTACGGCAGGATTGAGATTTCCGAGGTTGTGAAATTCGACCAATTCGGTTATCGACTATTTCAGGACGAGGGACGGTTTGGCCGAGACAAAACCATTGGTGCGGAAAAGGCCGACTTAGTATTTTGGAAAGGACATTTCCAACACGCGGACGCGACAAGGTTGGGAATTTATGGGCAAACGGTGTTTGAATTGACCCATTGCTTTGACGAACTGATTGAAACCCGCAAAAAAGGATTCGAGCAGATTGTTTATTACATCGTTTCCGATGGCGTTGAGGAATTTGTAAACGGCCAAATCGAC
>JAKQJQ010000230.1 GCA_029561105.1 Bacteroidota bacterium | reverse complement strand
AAAGATTCATTTTTAGACAGTTGATTTTATGAATATCCGCCTGATTGCCATCGGAAAAACAGACAACAAACAGTTGCAGGCACTCCTTGACGAGTACCAAAAGCGGCTGTCTTTCTATATCAAATTTGACCTTGAAATCATTCCCGACCTCAAGAATGTAAAGAATCTGTCAGAAAGCCAGCAAAAGGAAAAAGAGGGCGAACTGATCTTGTCTAAGATTACGCCTACCGATCACCTTGTCCTGCTCGACGAAAACGGCAAAACGTTCAGCAGTGTTAAGTTTTCAGAAGAATTGCAAAAGAAAATGAACTCGGGAATCAAAACGCTGGTGTTTGTCATCGGCGGGCCTTACGGTTTTTCGCAGCGCGTATACGATAAGGCCAACAGCAAGATTTCACTCTCGGCGATGACTTTTTCACATCAGATGGTCAGGCTTTTTTTTATAGAACAACTCTACCGAGGTTACACAATATTGCGCAACGAACCCTACCACCACCAATAATTTAAACCGATTGGACATGAAAAAAATTACCAGATTACTTTTGCTATCGTTGTTCTTTCTATCGCAAACCGCTTTGGCGCAGAACGATTGCGTAGAAGCCATCATCATTTGCGGCGACGCCAACCTTTCTAACCTGGAAACCGTGGGCATCGGTGTGCAGGAGATCTTCCCGAGCAATGCTTGCGCCAGCCAGGAAAACAATAGTGTCTGGCTCAAAATCCGTATCAAAACCGGAGGTACTTTTGGTTTCGTTCTCACGCCGCAATCGCCTGATTTGGTGGTCGATTTCGATTTTTGGATTTACGGTCCCAATGTGGATTGCTCCAACAAGGGCACGGCCATCCGCTGTTCTACGACCAATCCGCTCAATGCCGCACTCACTTACAATACCACGGGCATGAATGACATTGAAACCGATGTCAGCGAAGGCCCTGGCCCCGACGGAAACGGTTTTATTCATTGGATGACCGTCAACGACAACGACATCTACTACATCGCCGTAGACCGCCCGGTGGGCGAAAGCAATTTCGCAATCGCCTGGACCGGGACGGCCACTTTCTATGACCCGCCAGCGATTGAAACTGTACTCGATCTGGAAGCCTGCGAAACCCAGGATCCACCGCATGGCACGGCTATTTTCGACCTTACCCGAAACGAGGCAAGCGCCATCGGTAATCAGGACACTGTAGCCGCCACTTTTTATACCGCCTATAGTGATGCCGTGGCCGCAACCAATGCCATATCCAATCCTGCAAATTTTCAAAATACAAGCAATCCACAAACGGTTTACATCCGGCTGGCCAATACTGTTACCGGTTGCTTTGACGTGACCGATTTTGAGCTTTCGGTTGGCCCGCCAGAAAATCCTGTAACCGAATTTACCTATGTCACGCCGGTTTGTGTCGACGGGGTCAATCCCACGCCAATCAAAAGCACAGGCTTTTCGGATTCAGGGCTTTTCAGTGCCACACCGCCCGGGCTTGCTATAGACAACCAGACGGGAAACATCGACTTGTCGTTGAGTAGTCCGGGAAAATATACCATTAGCTACACCGTGGCAGCCAATAACCCGTTTTGCTTTGCACCAGAACGTAGCGAATTTGCTCTTGAGATTCAGGGTTGCACCATCCCGAAAGGCATTTCCCCTATCGGCGACGGGCGCAACGATTTCTTTGATATCTCACATTTCGATGTCAAAGCACTCAGTATCTTCAACCGATATGGTATGAAGGTCTACCACAAAGAAAATTACAAAAAGGAGTGGAACGGGGTGACCGACGCAGGAAAGGAACTTCCCGATGCTACCTACTATTACCTCATTGAACTTCGCAACGGTGAAAAGAAAACCGGCTGGGTGTATGTATTGCGGGAACATTAAGACTGTTGTAGTGTTCAAATCCAATCCGATAAACCAAAATTTACGATGAACTATGAAAATACTCTCGCTACTCTTGTTGCTTTCCTTGTCGGCAGTCGCCCAAAAACAAAAATTTTACCTCGAAATAGACGATGCGATTACCATTGCCAATAGGAACGATGCTATTGGCGCTTACGAGTTTAGGCTGGGTATTCATCACCAAAGCACTAAAAACGATACCGATTATTACAACTTTATTGTCCATGTGCCTACGGGAAAGACTTTTGAAACGGGAAGCATCGAAATTCCAGAACCCGTATTTCTTACTTCGGAAGAATTAAAGAAACTATTCGCCTGTGACGTACACGACTTGCTCAGCCAAGCCACCGAGATTTTCTTGATTCGCAAAAACAAAAACAAGCTTTACGACGCTTGGCCTGCCCAATATTTTGGAACGGTAAGAAACATGGTGATTACCCGGGTACGGCAGCACTAACAATACAACTAGGCGATTTTGCTGTACAGCAATATGGCCTCTGTTGCGGGTTTCACATCGTGCACACGAAGTATTTTTGCGCCTTTCATTAATGCAATTGTATTTACAACTGTGGTTCCGTTTAAAGAATATATAGCGCTGGATTCTAACGGTTTGTATATCATTGATTTTCTTGAAACACCTACCAGTAATGGTAAGTCAAGGCTTTCAAACAACTCGAGTTTTTGCAACACTTCGTAATTCTGGTCTAGGCTCTTGGCAAAACCAAATCCAGGATCGACAATCAGATCATTGATGCCCAATTGCCTGGCCGCGGCTACTTTTTCAGAGAAATAAAAAAGCATTTCCTTGACAATGTTATCGTACTGCTTGAGCGATTGCATGGTTTGCGGCGTTCCTTTCATATGCATCATGATATACGGCACCTTGTAATGCGCAATGGTGGACATCATCGCAGAATCTAAACTTCCGGCAGAAATGTCGTTGATGATTGCAGCACCGTTTTCAATGGCTGCCTTGGCCACTTCGGCACGAAAAGAATCTACTGAAATTATCGCTTCGGGGAAATGCGCTACTACCGATTGTAGTGCCGGCAATAGTCTAGAGAGTTCCTGTTCCTGACTGATCTCGGCCCCATTGGGTTTACTTGAATAGGCACCGATGTCTATAAACGTAGCTCCTTCTAGAAGCATTCTCTCAACTTGCGACAAAATCGCTTTCTCGGTAGCGTATTTTCCGCCGTCAAAAAACGAATCGGGCGTAACATTGAGAATGCCCATAACGCTTGGTTGCTTTAAATCAATGAGTTGCCCGCGGCAGTTGATGGTCATGGCTTGGCTTTGCATAAATTCAAAAAAAATGGTTATTTTTGACCCGAGGCCGTAAGGCCAAATGGTATGGAGCAAAAAAAAATTAAGCACAAATATACAGCAAATAATGGCCAATACGTCACAGCAGTACGACAGCATCATTGCAAGGTGTCGGACGCTTTTCAACAATAAAATGCAGGATTATGGCAGTGCATGGCGCATTCTCAGACTGCCCTCATTGACAGACCAGATTTTTATCAAGGCGCAGCGCATCAGGAGCTTGCAAACCAATGAAATCCGCAAGGTAGATGAAGACGAAAGAAGTGAATTTGTCGGTATCATCAATTACGCAGTGATGGCGTTGATCCAGCTGGAGCTTGGCGTTGTAGACCAACCCGACCTCGATGCCCAAAAAGCCGCCTCACTTTATGACGAAAAAATTGCGACTACCAAGCAACTTATGGAGGCAAAAAACCACGATTATGGTGAAGCCTGGCGTGAGATGCGCGTCAGCTCGCTCACCGATTTGATCCTGCAAAAGCTCTTGCGCGTCAAACAAATAGAAGACAACAAGGGAAAAACCATTGTTTCAGAAGGTATTGACGCGAACTACCAGGACATGATCAACTACGCAGTGTTCGCGTTAATCCTTATGGAATCTGTTTAACCCCGCTGCTAACAATCTTACTTTATTTACATTTGTAAAAAATAAAACTCGAATGAAAAATATCCTCGTACAGTTTTCCAGAGTATTTGTCGGTTTATTATTTATCGTATCGGGCCTCATCAAACTCAATGATCCAGTTGGTTTCTCTTACAAATTAGGAGAGTATTTTGGCGAAACCGTCTTGAATTTGCCTGTTTTTATCCCGTACGCGTTGCCCATAGCGCTAGCCATCGTCATTTATGAAACCGTATTGGGTTTTATGCTTCTCATTGGTTTCAAGCCCAAATTCACCGTTTGGAGCCTATTATTGATGATTGTGTTTTTTACCTTCCTTACTTTCTACTCGGCTTATTTCAATAAGGTCACCGACTGCGGTTGCTTTGGCGATGCACTCAAACTTACACCCTGGCAGTCGTTTACCAAAGATGTCGTGTTGTTGTTCTTCATCCTGATCTTGTTTTTGAACATTCGCTTGGTCAAGCCGCTTTTCAACGGCAATTTTAGGAATGCTTTGGTAAGCCTGGCGCTTGTACTTTGCATTTATATGGGTTACCATGTTGTGAATCATTTGCCTATCAAGGACTTTAGGGCTTACAAGGTAGGGACCAACATCCAAAAATCGATGGAAGTTCCCGAAGGCGCCCCAAAAACAGAAGTTGAAATGATCTTTATCTATAAAGTCAATGGCGTCAACAAGGAATTTACCATGAAGCAGATTGAAAACCTACCCGACGGTGCCGTATTCGTAGACCGAATCGACAAAGTGGTCAAAGAAGGTTTCAAACCGCCGATCCATGATTTTTCTATGGAAAAAGACGGGTCTGATTACAAGGACGAATTATTACAGGAATCAAAATTGCTTATTTTTGTAGCGTATGACCTACAAAAATCTGATAAAAATGGAATGGAGCAACTCGAGAAACTTCACCAAAACGCTAAGGCTAAAGGTTATACCGTTATCGGCATGACCGCATCATCAGAAGATGAAATATTAAAAGCAAAAAAACAATACGGTTTTACATTTGATTTTTATTTTTGCGACGGTACAACGCTCAAGACAATCGAAAGAGCCAATCCAAGCATTGTGGTTTTAAGCAAAGGTACCATCAAACAAAAAGTGCATTACAACGATATTTCGTTGCTCAACCTATAACGTTTACATGGCAAGCAGCAGGTTTAAGAGAGAAAAACAAAAAAGAGTCATTAAAATTACCGTTATTTTCACGGTCGTTCTGGCTATTGGCTGCTACATGCTCTTCGTGATTTCGCGGAGCTTTAAGCCGGTACTGGGCAACACTTTCCATATTCTGGTGGGTTGTACGCTAATTGCGGTATCTTCTTTGGTGCTAATGGTGACGCTCAAAAACTACTTTTTCCCTAAAAAAAGAAAGAAACGCAGCAACGTGGTATTCCTCGAGGATGAACTAAGAAAACTCAAAAACCAGCAGCAGCAAGAGCCCTAATGCCTCATACGCTTCGTTGAATATTAGTAATTCATTGTGAAATATTTGCCTTTGGATGCTTAACTTTGTTTGGTTCAAAAAAAAAACAGTATGAAAATGAATCTCACCAAAGCATCGTTTGTATTCGCCGCCATTGCCGCTTTGATGCTTTTTGCATTTTGCGCACCCGAAAAAAAATCGTTCTCAGAAACAGCGTTATCCGAAAAGCTTTTAGCCCCAGATGGCTCACAGCAAACCTTCAAAGACATCCTGGAAAAACACAAAGGACAAACGCTCGTTATAGAAGTCTGGGCATCGTGGTGCGGCGACTGCGTCAAAGCCATGCCAAAATTCAAGGAACTGCAAGCCAACAACAGCACCGTATCTTATCTGTTTATTTCTATGGACAAAACCGCCGACAAATGGAAATCGGGCATAGAAAAACACAACCTCAAAGGCGACCACTATATGGCGCTCGACCAAATGAAAGGCGTTTTTGCAAAAGCCATTGACCTGGATTGGATCCCGCGTTATATTGTTGTGGATAAAACCGGGAAAATAGTGCTCTACCGCGCCATCGAAACCGACTTTGAAAAAATAGACAGCACCCTAAAATCACTTAAATAATGAGAAGAAAAATTGTCGCCGGAAACTGGAAAATGCATAAAAATGCAGAAGAAACAGAAGATTTACTCAATGACCTAATTGACAAGTTGCCCCACGACAAAGGCGTTGAAATCATTGTAGCGCCAACATTTGTCAACCTGGCTTCTGCCGTGCAGCATCTGGAATTTACCAATATTGAAGTGGCCGCCCAAAACATGCACCAAGCAGAAAGCGGCGCCTACACTGGCGAAATTTCGGCTGATATGTTGCGTAGCATTGGTGTACACACCGTGATTTTAGGCCACTCCGAAAGACGTACCCATTTTGGCGAAACAGATTCTGTAATCGGCTACAAAGTAGATACCGCGCTCAAAAATTACCTCAAGGTTATTTTTTGTTTTGGCGAGGAACTCAAGGACCGCCAGGCCAACAACCATTTCAATGTAGTCGAGAACCAGTTGCGCGATGGTGTTTTCCAGATAGACGCCTTTGGCTGGGCCAACATCATCCTGGCTTACGAACCCGTTTGGGCCATCGGAACCGGCGAAACCGCCTCACCCGAGCAAGCCCAGGAAATGCATCACTTTATCCGCGAAACCATCCGTAAAAAATTTGGTAGCGATGTGGCCGAAGATGTCTGCATCCTCTACGGCGGCAGCGTCAAGCCAGACAACGCAGCCGAAATCTTCTCCAAACCCGACGTAGATGGCGGCCTCATCGGCGGCGCAGCCTTGAAGGCAGAAGATTTTGCGGCGATAGTTAACGCGATTTGAATCGACAAATAACCCCTGTTTAAAATGAAACCCATTAAGTTACTTCTTAATGGGTTATTTTTTTGAAGCATGAACCTGCTGTACGCTCTATCTTTTCACGGCTAAAGAAGCCGTAAAAAGGATGCCGCTGCCATCAGGGCTAGGTATTGGTATCCAATTGTTGTTCGGTTGCCTCGATTCTAAATCCCTATTTCCACCTGCAACCTAAAATACCAATTGTTCTTGGTGGTGCCATTGGCATAATCCAAAGTATCAAAGGTTAGCTCGCTTTGCAGCTTAAAGGTATGTTCCCAGATGTATTTGGTTACACCCAGGCTGTATTGTTTTGTGTCTGGCGTAAGTGCATGGATATCTGCACCGGCATGCTGCACAGAATAACGCCCGATCACTTCATAATTCGACCTGAAATTGTAACTCAACTGGTAATCGAACCCGTCGCCAACATAGGCGTAGTTGGTCTGTGTAACGTCGTCCGGGTTCACCGTAACCGCGTACTGGTTTGACGTACGCGACATATAACTGCTCATCGCGGCCCAGCCCTTGTACTTGAACATCGCATCGAGCAAGACTGACTTGAGCGTTCTTTTTTCAAAAAGATTGTCCCCGAGTTGCCCTTGCGTACGTCGTGCGTGGTTGTTCTGCTGGAACGCACCCGACAGCATCATTTTGGGTTTGGCCTCGCGTACGATATCGCCCTCAAAATAAGTCCCGTCTTTGGAGAAAGCCCCAAACGGGAACAGCTCTACTTTGCCCGTCACCGCCACGCCATCGTCTGCTTTCTCAGTGATGTTTCGGCCTTCACCGGTAGATACCGCAGTCTTGAAATTGTATGAAAACTTGTTCGGGAACTCGTTGAGCTGGTGCAACTGGAATCCAAAATCGCGGTCAATGGTGAATTTGGCGTTGTTAATGGTGCGGTCGGTCAATTGCAATCCGCCCGATGAGTTGACGCGCTGCCGGTTTCCGGGCAATTTGGTTTGTCCGAAACTAAAATTCCAGCGCTTGTTGGGACGGTAAAACACCACCGCATCGCGAATGATGTTGATGTTCTCGCCTTCCCTGACTTCGCCCACATCGCCCGGCGCAAATGACAATTGCACGGCATACAGGAATTTGGGGTTGCCTACGTAACCGTCAAAACGCAAGCGCAGGCGCCTGATTTGGCCATCGTAACCAGGCCGTTCGCCGTCATTGTCAATATAAGTCACCCGATTCTGCATCCTGAAACGGATGTTGAGCTGGAAAAGGCTGTCTGGAGACGTAATGCCAATGCCCTTACCGAAACTGTAATACGGCAAAGCCGACAGTTTCAAGTCGTTGTCTTCTTTGGTTTGTTTGATCGTAATTTGCGCCTGCGCAGCCAGTGTGGCCAGCAACGCCAAAAGGAGTAGTTGTCTTTTCATGAACTTGTTGTGTTGTTGCGGCAAATGTAAAATAATTCCAAACGATAAAAAACCAATGCGATGGGATTCTTACCTTTGCCCCGCAAACCGATATTGCGCAATCAAAAGTCAAGTCAAAAAATACCATGTCGAATATTTATTTAGGTTACCATTTTAAAGTAGAACCCAAGGAATTGGGCAGCGAAATCCTTATTGCCGAACTCGGCGAACTGCCGTTTGAGAGCTTTGTAGAAAGCGAGTTTGGCGTAACGGCCTACATACAAAAGCAATTGTGGAACGAGCACATTCTGGACGAGTTGTTCATCTTGCAATCGCCCGAATTTGCAATTTCCTATACCATCGAGGAAATAGAACAGGTAAACTGGAACGAGGAATGGGAAAAGAATTTCGAGCCCATCGATGTGGACGGCAAATGCCACGTTCGCGCACCTTTTCACCCAAAAACCAATGCCGAATTCGACATTGTAATCGAACCCAAAATGAGTTTCGGAACCGGTCACCACGAAACCACGCACATGATGATCCAGCATTTGCTCGAGATGGATGTGCGCGGCATGAAAACCCTGGATATGGGTTGCGGTACTGCGATTCTGGCCATCCTCGCCGAAATGAAAGGCGCAGGACCGATTGACGCGATTGACATTGACAACTGGTGCTACCTGAATTCTATTGAGAATGCGCAGCGCAACAATTGTACGCAGATTGCAGTTTATGAAGGAGACGCGACGCTGCTTAAAGGCAAAAATTACGACCTGATTATCGCAAACATCAACCGCAACATTTTACTTGCCGATATGCAGTCTTATGTGGATTGTTTGAATCCGAACGGCGTTTTGCTTTTGAGCGGATTTTACAACGAGGACATCCCAGCAATAGACGATTGCTGTACGACCAAAGGATTGACCTTTGTAAAAAAACACGAACGAAACAACTGGGTTTCATTGAAATACGTAAATTAGCCAGAAGCCGCGTTAGGGATGGAAGCGGCATCCTTTTTCTTGCTCCTTTAGCAAGGAAAAGATACAGCGGACAGCCCGACCTGTAAGGAACGCCCAAATCTAGAATCTG
The DNA here is from genome assembly GCA_029561105.1 of Bacteroidota bacterium. Classification (GTDB taxonomy): domain Bacteria; phylum Bacteroidota; class Bacteroidia; order Flavobacteriales; family Flavobacteriaceae; genus Flavobacterium. The sequence goes on along the minus strand of JAKQJQ010000230.1, from coordinate 4,645 downwards.
AAATCGAAATTCTGAAATCTAAAATCCAAAAAATGGCAACCATAGAAAAAACGAAAAGGCAAACCGAAATTGAAGAATCCGTTGGTGTCAACAATGAAATTGTACTTTACAATGACGATGTGAATACTTTTGTCCACGTCATCGATACGCTGGTGCGCGTTTGCAACCATACGAGTGAACAGGCCGAACAATGTGCGATTTTGGTACATTACAAAGGCAAATGCACCGTAAAGACGGGGGCTTATGAAGAACTTAAGCCGCAATGCAGTGCTTTGCTCGAGGCGGGTTTGAGCGCGGAGATTGTTTAGATACACTTCGCTATAGAAACGGCTACGCCAATTGCATCTTGACTTGTAGATTTATGGGAATTTTGTTTATATTTGGATTGAAAGTCTAACATTCTACAGCGCAGCGTCTCTCTAGGCGTAGCCGTCTCTGTAGCGAAGCGTCTCTGTAGCGAAGCGTCTCTATAGCGAAGCGTTTCTAACAATTTTTTCAATGGAACAATACGGCAAAATCCTAATCATCGCCATGCCCATCTTCCTGTTGCTGATCATCACAGAAAAGCTATACGGCATACTCAAGGGCGACGACCAGGTGCCGCTCATGGATTCGGTTTCAAGTATAAGCTCTGGGATTACCAACGCCGTCAAGGATGTTTTGGGTATCAGCCTGACGCTGATTTCATACGAATGGCTCGTTTCAAAAATCGGATTGTACCAAATGGAAGCCAATTGGCTCGCTTATATCATCGCTTTTATTGTGATTGATTTTTACGGCTACTGGACACATCGCTGGTCGCACCAGATTAATTTTTTCTGGAACAAACATGCCATACACCACAGCAGTGAAGAATTTAACTTGGCTTGTGCGCTGCGCCAAAGCATCTCGAGTTTTGTGAATCTGTTTACTTTCCTGCTGATTCCCGCTGCCCTCTTTGGCGTTCCGGCCAAAGTGATTGCCATTACACTGCCCATTCAACTGTTCCTGCAATTTTGGTATCATACCAAATACATTAAAAAAATGGGATGGCTCGAGAAAATCCTGGTGACGCCGTCGCACCACAGGGTACACCACGCCATCAATGCCGAATACCTCGACAAGAACCATTCGCAGATCTTTATTGTTTGGGACAAATGGTTTGGCACTTTCCAGGAAGAACTGGATGACGTGCCTGCAGTGTTTGGTATTACACGGCCCGCGCATACATGGAACCCGATTCGGATCAATTTCCAGCATCTGTGGCTGATGACAACTGATGCCTGGCGCACCAAAAACTGGAAAGACCGGTTGACGATTTGGTTCAAGCCAACGGGCTGGCGGCCTGAAAATTTTGAAGAGCAATATCCGATACACAAAATTACCGATGTATACCGTTTCGACAAATACGGCATTGGTCATTCTACAAAGCTAGCGTATTGGTCTGTAGCGCAAATGCTTGTTACTTTACTTTTTGTGACCTACCTGTTTGACAATATCGCTAAAATTGGCTTACCCAACATTTTTATTTACGGGCTCTTTATTTTTATAACGATTTACAGTTACACCGAACTCATGGACACGCGCAAATTCTCTGTATTTTGGGAAAGTGTACGTTTCTTGTTTGGCGTTGGGATTATTTTGTATTTTGGTGACTGGTTTGGCCTCGACGCATTGCTGCCCCACTCCAATTTTATTTTGGTGGGTTATTTGGGTGTTTCTTTGCTGGTTGCCGTTTACTTTGTAACGTTCGAATTCTCTAAATCAAAAGCATTGCGCTATTCAAATCCTGATTCATGAAAGAAAACCTGGCGTTGCGCGGCTACCTCGCTTTTAGCGGACTTTACTTGATTTGTCTTTTGATTGGGATTGAAAACGTGGCCTGGTTCTTCAAGCCACTATTGCTGCCGTTCCTGATTTATGCGGTGTATAAAACCGAATACTTCGCTACACGCAGGATACTCCTGGTGGCATTGATTTTTTCTTGGTTTGGCGATGTTGTATTGATGTTTTCGGGCCAGGCCGAACTGTTCTTCATCATAGGCTTGCTTTTGTTTTTAATAAGCCATGTCTTTTATATCGAATTGTTTTACAAGCAACGACGCCATAAAAACCCGCTAAAAAATTTGTTTTTCTGGGCCTGTTGCGGCGTGGTGGTGTATTACCTTAAAACAATGCTGGAATTGCTTTGGCCCGATTTGGGCGAGCTTAAGATTCCGGTTTCGGTTTATGCCGTTACCATCTCGGTGATGCTTGCCCTGGCTTTCAAAGTGTATTTCAGCTCAAAGAGCCGAGCGAGACATCTGGTGTTACTTGGAGCCGTTTTGTTTGTAGTATCGGATAGTTTGTTGGCCATCAATAAATTCCATTCGCCATTGCCATACGCTTCTTTGCTGATTATGGCCACTTACCTGTTGGCCCAATTCTGCCTGGTTTTGGGTATGATTGGCGTCAACCAGAAAAAAAACAGTGTAACTAAGACTTTATGACAAGGCTACTGGGAGTTGATTTACTCAAAAAAATCGGCAAAAAAAAAGGAAAGTCTCAGTTAATGCGGCAGTTTGTCCTTAATCAATCCGTACAGGAAAGTACCGAGGAGCGCACCTGCTAACACCAAAATCACCGGGAAAAACCCGGCGCCGATCAAAATAAATATCGGACCCGGACAAGCGCCAACGAGTGCCCAGCCCAAGCCAAACAGTAAGCCGCCGATCCAATAGCGAAACGAACCTTTCTCCTTGTCGGCAATCTGAATCAAATCGCCTTTATGGGTTTTTAACTGTTTGCGTTTGATGATTTGCAAACCTACGATTCCTGTAGCGATGGCCACCATGATGATACCATACATATGGAACGATTGGAACTGGAACATTTCATAGATGCGGTACCACGAAACCGCTTCGGACTTGGTGAGTACGATCCCGAACACAAAACCCACAATAAGATATTTGATGGCGCGCATGTTTAGAAGATTAGGGGTAAAATGAAATAAGACATCACAAGTCCGCCAACGAAAAAACCTATAACCGCCTTGAGCGATTGCTTCTGCAAGTTACTCATTCCGGCAATGGCATGGCCAGACGTACAGCCTCCGGCGTAGCGCGACCCAAATCCAATAAGGACACCACCAATAAGCAAAATGGCGATGGTTTTTGGCGATGCAAAGACGCCGTTCCCAAACAATGCGGTGGGCAATAGCTTACCATCTGGAGCATCGATACCCATTTGGGCGAGCTGTTCTACCGTTTGCGGATTGAGGCTCACGTTAGACGGATCGCTCATAAAGTGAACCGCAACATAACCGCCAACCATGGCGCCGAGCAATACCAACAAATTCCAGCCTTGGGTTTTCCATTCGAACTTAAAAAAATCGGCACATTGACCTGCACCCACAATCGTACAAAGGGTACGCAGGTTAGACGACATGCCAAAAACTTTCCCGAAATAATTCAGCGTCAGCATGATTGCGGCGATTAAGAATCCCGAAACATACCAAGGCCAGGTCTGAAATAAGACTTCCATCATAGTTACTTTTTTTTTTAGTTCGCTCTGGCTTTTTTGGCCTCGGCTACAAAAATAACAATTCGGATGATTTATGCGGTGAAATAAATCAAATTCGACTAATTTTGGGCAGCTGTTAAAATATTAAGCATGAAAAAATTTGCCATAGAGATCCGGTGGGCGATCCAATTCAGTATCGTCTCTATCGTATGGATGATCCTAGAAAAATCATTGGGTTGGCACGATGCACAAATCGGGAAACAACCGTTCTACACCAATCTTTTTGGCGTGGTGGCTATTGTACTTTACATTTTGGCCATCCGTGACAAAAAGAAAAATTTTTACCACAACGCCATCACCTGGAAACAGGCATTCCTTTCTGGAACCATCATGACCGTTGCCATTGCCATTTTGAGCCCGGCGATGAACACCATTATCTACAGTTGGATTACCCCTGGCTTTTTTGACCGAATGATAGACTATCGCGTGGCGCATAAATACCAGACATTAGAAAAAGCACAGCTGTATTTTAACCTGCGCAATTATATATTGCTCGGCGTTTTTGATACGCTTTCGCGTGGCATACTAACTTCGGCGGTAATCGCGTTATTTGTTCAAACCAAAAACAAGCCCAATGAAAGGTAAATTATTCCTGATGACGATGCTTTTCGCAACGATGGTTTCGTGCGTGAGTACCAAATCTACCCTGAAAAATGTAGATGACAATGCGCCTGTACCCAGGCTCAAGGCCGACAATACTTTTGTCATTAATGTCAACAGTACCGATAAGAAATACGGTTACGACAAGGACTATCCCATCAACGTTTTTTTTAAGGACACCAAAAGTGAAACCCTAAATATAGAGCGCTTCCTCAACGCGCTTGCCGGGCCCAAAGGCGAACCAATCACTTACAAAAAAACAGAAACCTGTTGCCCATTCCCCACCAAACGCACAGAAATTGGCGCCGGATTCCTCGACGTCTACGAAATCACCTGGGAAGGCAATACCAAACCGTTGAAACTGTATCTCAACATTTATGAGAAAAGCGTACTGATGGTTCCGGTTGGGTTGACTTTGAAGCGGTAGTTCTTTTACAATATCTGTAGAAAGAGAAAATTGCATCCTTTGATTGCTGAACTTCGGAGAACGATTTTCGGCGCAGCG